>JAJRYT010000088.1 GCA_024275635.1 Chloroflexota bacterium
ACAAAATCATCTTTACAATTAGATGTGGATTGGAAATCCACATCTAATACCAAAAGTGCGTTGAAACGCGCTAAAGACCCGGTTTGAGCGCATTTCAACCCGTTTTCAACGGGTTTTTTGTCTCCGCCGTGCATTTGCGATACACAGCAATGGCCGAACGCAAAGCCGATTTGTAAAGATGCAAAACCAAGTTTTGAACCATGCCCTTTATTTTTACGTCGGGCAGATTGTATAAGATTGCAACCCTCCTTTTAACAGGTAACAAGAGGGTCTACGAACAACTTGTCAGAAGTATTGACATAAGAACTGACGGCGTCTGTATTTAAGGTAAATCTGCCCTAAAATCACAGAAATCTCATCCTTGGGCAAAATTCACTGACAACTTGTTCATGCACCCCTAACAAGATTGCGAGTTGACTCACAAGGGGAAAATCGTTATTATTTAGGACGTTGTGGAATAATAGAAAATTCATTTGAGGCCAAGACGCCTCCCACGCAAAAATAAGTGCGTGCGGAGGCGTTTCTTTGTTTTGGCCAAAGAACAAAAAGGGAGAGTAACTAAATGAGTGGAAATGATGCCCGATTGAATGCAGTAGCGGCCGTGATCAACTATAAACCCATCACCGAACCATTGAGCTTTGCTGAGACGCCGACGAATGAAGTTTTTGCCGAAAATGTGTTCACCACCGGCACAATGAAGCGCCGCCTGCCCAAGCCGGTGTACAAGTCGCTGATGGAAACCATCACCCAGGGCAAGCGGCTGGATACCTCGACGGCCGACATCGTGGCCGCGGCGATGAAGGATTGGGCCATTGAGAAGGGGGCGACCCATTACGCCCACGTCTTCTACCCCCTTACTGGGCTGACAGCGCAGAAGTATGACAGCTTCCTCATGCCCAACGGCGACGGCTCCGCGCTGGCCGAGTTCAGCGGCGACCAGCTCATCCAGGGGGAACCGGATGGCTCCAGCTTCCCCACCGGCGGCATCCGCCCCACTTTTGAGGCGCGCGGCTACACCGCCTGGGATGTGACCAGTCCGGCCTACATCCTGGAAAATCCCAACGGGACGACGTTGTGCATCCCCACCGCCTTTGTCTCCTGGACGGGAGAGGCGTTGGACAAGAAAACACCGGTCTTGCGCTCAATGAAGGCGTTAAACGAGCAGGCGCAGCGCATTCTCAAATTATTCGGCCATGACGACGGGGCAATGGTGATCCCCACGGCCGGAGCCGAGCAGGAATATTTTTTGATTGACCAGCACTTTTTCATGGCGCGGCCCGATTCGCTGACGGCCGGGCGCACGCTGTTTGGGGCCAAGCCGCCGAAAGGACAGGAGTTTGACGATCATTACTTCGGCGCGATTCCGGAGCGGGTGTTGGCTTGTATGCTGGAAACGGAGCGGGAACTGTTTAAGCTGGGCGTGCCGGTGAAGACGCGTCACAATGAGGTCGCCCCCAGCCAGTTTGAGATGGCGCCGGTGTATGAAAACGCCAATGTGGCCACCGATCACCAGCAGTTGGTGATGCTGATGCTGAAGCAGGTGGCGGAAAAGTATGGCCTTTCCTGCCTGACGCATGAGAAGCCGTTCGCCGGGGTGAACGGCTCCGGCAAGCATCTCAATTATTCGTTTGGCAATACCCGATTGGGCAACCTGCTCGATCCGGGGGAAACGCCGCATGAAAATAAGCGGTTCCTGGTGTTCTGCGCGGCCGTGATCCGGGCGGTGGACAAGTATGCGCCGCTGCTGCGGGCGGTGATCGCCTCGGCGGGAAATGATCACCGGTTGGGGGCGAATGAAGCGCCGCCGGCGATTATCTCGATTTTCCTGGGCGACCAGCTAACAGATGTGTTTGAGCAAATCAAGGCGGGCGGGGCGAGATCATCGAAGCCGAGCGGGATTTTGAACCTGGGGGTAGACACGCTGCCGTCACTGCCGCGCCATTCGGGCGACCGCAATCGCACCAGCCCGTTTGCCTTTACAGGGAATAAGTTTGAGTTTCGGGCGGTGGCTTCGAATCAATCCATCGCTGCGCCGTTGATGGCGTTGAACACGATTGTGGCCGAATCGCTGGACTTTATCGCCACCCGGCTGGAAGGGGCGGCTGACCTGGACGGGGCGATTCAGGCGGTGCTGAAGGAGATCATGGAGGAACACGGCCGTATCATCTTCAACGGCGACGGCTATTCCCTAGCGTGGCATAAAGAGGCAGAGTTTGAGCGCGGCTTGCCCAACCTGCGCACATCGGCCGACGCCCTGCCGGGGCTGGCCAGCGAAGAAGTTGAGGCGCTTTTTAGCAAGTACAGCGTCCTGTCGCCGCGCGAGGTGGAAAGCCGCCTGGAAGTGAAACTAGAACAGTATGTGAAGGCGGTGCAAGTGGAGGCGCGGCTGACGCTGCATATGGGGCGGACGATGATTTATCCGGCGGCGGTGCGTTACCAGACGGAGCTGGCCTCGGCGGCGGTTAGTTTGCAGGCAGCGGGGGTGACGGCGGAGTTGGCCGTACTCAACAAAGTTACCGCCTGCATCAAAGAATTGGATGACAGCCTGAATGCGCTGGAATCGCTGCTGGCGCACGAGGCGGGCGACATGGCGGCCGAAGCCTGGTTTATGTGTGACCAGGTGCTGCCGGCGATGACGGCCGTGCGCGCTCACGCCGACGCCCTGGAGGCTATCGTCGCCGATGATTTGTGGCCTTTGCCGACGTACCAGGAGATGTTGTTTGTTAAATGACGCGTGATGCGTGAAACGTGATTTTGGCTCTCCCTTGAGGAACTGGCAGCAGTTTCTTTGATCAGCGCCCAGGCTGGCATCGGCCTGGGCGTTTTTTAGTATGGACAACGAATAGAAGAAGGAATGAATGGAAAAGTAATGAATAAATTTGTTCTTTCCGCTATTCGTTGTCCTGGATACAATAGCCTCATGACGACAACCCGCCCCCAGGCCGTCGCCGCCCTGCGCCAGATTGCGCGGGCGCTGTCGGCCGCCTGGGATTTGGATTCCACACTGGACTTGATCGCGCATAAGACGACTGAGGTGATGGGCGTAGATTCTTGTACCATTTACCTGCTTGATCCTGATGGGGAAGCGTTGCGCCTGCGGGCTTCGACCGGGCTGGCCAAGCGGGCCATTGGTCGGGCGATTTTGCGTGTGGGTGAAGGGATGACGGGCTATGCGGTGCAAATTAACCGGCCGGTGTGGGCGCGGGACGCCCAACGTCATCCCTACTTCAAGCGAGTGGATGAAGCGGAGGAGTTGAATTTTCAGTCACTGTTGGCGATTTCGATGCAGATTGAGGATGAGCCGATTGGGGCGCTGAATGTGCAAACCATTAAACCGCGCGATTTTTCGGTGGATGAAGTGGAGATGTTGTCGCTGATTGGCGATCTGGCGGCGGGGGCGCTGGTGAAGGCGCGGCTGTATGATCGGCAAAAGCAGCAGATTGAGGAGATGGAGGCGCTGGCTCAAGAAAATGCGCGGCTGGTGACGAATACGGCCGTCATCCGCGAAATGCACCATCGCATCAAAAACAATCTGCAAACGGTGGCCATGCTCATGCAAATGCAAATTCCCGATGCCGACAGCCTGGATACCCGGCATGTGCTGGAGACGAACATGCACCGCATCCACAGCATCGCCGCCGTCCACGAGGTGCTGTCCGGGCAGGGGTTCCGGCTGGTGGAGGTGAAGGAAGCGCTGGAGCAGATCGCCCGGATGACGGTGGAAACGATGACCGCGCCGGGGCAGGATGTGACGATTCATGTGCATGGCGAACCGTTTGCCCTGCCCAGCCAGGAGGCGACGGCGCTGGCGCTGGTGGTGAATGAGCTGGTGCAGAATGGGCTGGAACATGGACTGGCGGGGCGGGAACACGGCCGTATCACCGTCTCATTGGGCCGCTCATCCGAAGAACTGATTATCCTGGTGCGGGACGACGGCATGGGGCTGCCGCCGGATTGGTCGCCAGGACTAGGACTGGAAATTGTGGGGACGCTGGTGCAGGATGATTTGCACGGCCGTATCCGCTTCCACCGGCTGGAAAACGGGACAGAAGTAAGCGTGCGCATGCCGCGCGCGGCGTGAACCGTGAACCGATTACGGAACACGGAATACGGAACACGAAACAATGAAAATTCTCATCGCCGATGACGAATCCATCATCCGCCTGGGCCTCAAGAAAATGCTGGAGAACCTGGGGCATGAAGCGCTGGCGGCAACGAACGGCCGTGAAGCCCTCCAACTTGCCCGCCGCCACAATCCTGATCTCGCCATCCTGGACATCAAAATGCCCTTCACCGACGGCTTGCAGGCCGCCCAAACCCTCAGCCGCACCCACCCCCTGCCTATCCTACTCCTCACCGCCTTCAGCCAGCAGGACCTAATTGAAGAAGCAACCGATCTGCCCATTCAAGGCTACCTGGTCAAGCCGATCAAGCCGGAAGAACTAACGGCCGCCATTGCCATTGCCCAAAAGCGGTTTGCGGAGACACAAGCTTTGGCAAACAAGGTGGGCCAACTAGCGCAAACGCTGGAAGATCGCAAACTGATTGAACGGGCCAAAGGCAAGCTCATGGAAACCGGCCTCAGCGAAGCCGCCTCCTACCAAGCTCTCCAGCAGGTCGCCCGGCAAAATCGGCAAACTATCATCCAGGTCGCCCGGGCCTTGCTCAAACAGTAAGCTTTCCGGCGTCACAGTCGTCTGTTTAACATACTGGAGTCTGGTAAATTTTAGAATGCTCTCCGGTGCGTGGCGTGGTTTGCCAAATCGCGCCACACTGGAAAATACGAAAAACGCCAATGTCCCGTCATATACCTGGGCGCCGCTGGCAGCGAACCCTTGCCACAACCCACTGCTGGCAGTAATATTCCAGGAACCAAACAGCGAGTGGCCAATCATGTTGTCACCTGTTCACCTTATGGAGATGTCCAATGCCTGTAAAACCACTTCCCCCCGAAAAATTACGCCGTATTTGCAGCCAGGATCATTACCGATTTGAGACGACGGCCGAACTGCCTACCAGTACCAGCATCATCGGTCAGCCGCGTGGCACGCGGGCTATCGAGTTTGGCATTGGCATCCAGAGCCAGGGGTATAACACCTTCGTTCTAGGGCCGACCGGCACGGGCCGGGCGACAGCAATTGAGCGCTTCTTGCAAGATCGAACCGGCGACCAACCGGCTCCCAATGACTGGATATATGTCCATAATTTCAGCGTTCCCCATGTTCCCCGCGCTATGGCCCTACCAACCGGACGCGGCCCTGAATTTAAGGCGCATATGACCCAACTGATTGCGGCTTTACAAAGGGAACTGCCGCAGGCTTTTTCTTCGGAAGCGTACCAGGAGGCAATTGATGCGGTTCACCATCAATTTGAGAAGCAAAATAATGAGATGCTGCAAGTGTTACAGCAAAAAGCGGCCGAACAAGGGTTAGGACTTCTCAACACGCCATCTGGGTTTGCGATTGTACCCGTGCAAGACGGCCGTCCCATTCCACCAGAAACGTATCAACAACTTCCCTTGGAACAACGGCAGGCTATTGAAGAACAACGGCAAACCTTGGGCGAGGAACTGGATGATGTGCTAGAACATATCAAAAAAATGGAATTTGATGCCCGGCAGCAGATGCAACAAATTGACCGGGAAGTAGCTGAAGCGACCAGCCAGCGCCACTTTGATAGCTTGCGGGAAACGTACAAAGACCAAGCAGAAATCCGACTCTATCTGGATGAAGTTCATCAAGATATTTTGGAAAACCTGCGCGATTTTGCCCCAGGGGAAGAAGATCGGGAAGCAGTCAGCCTGCGTCGTTATGAAATTAATTTGCTGGTGGATAACAGTCAGACCAAAGGCGCGCCGGTCATTATCGAGCAAAACCCAACATATCATAATTTGATGGGCCGCCTAGAATATGAAATGCAAGGCGGGATGGTGACAACCCATTTCACCAATATCAAGTGTGGCAGCCTGCACTGGGCGAATGGCGGCTATCTTATCATGAATGCCCACGATTTACTGCGTGATCCGGAGGCGTATGAGGCATTGAAGCGAGCGTTGAAGGCGCAGCAAATCCAGGTGCAGCTTAGGGCCACAATGCACAACACGCAGGTTTTTGCCAAATCGCTGGACCCGGAGCCGATTCCGCTCAAGGTGAAGATTATTTTAATGGGCAGTCCAGCGATTTATTATGCGCTGTATGCCCAAGACGTGGATTTCAGTGATTTATTTAAGGTACGTTCCGATTTTGATGCGACGATGCCGCGTGACCATGAGCATGAGGCGGCGTATGCCCATTTTATTGCCACGCGCTGCCATGAGGAGAATTTGCACCATTTTGACCGGTCGGCGGTGGCAAAGGTAGTGGAGTACAGCGCCCGGCTGGCAGGGGAGCAGGATAAGCTCAGCGCCCGTTTTGGGATGATGGCGGATTTGGTGCGGGAATCGAGTTATTGGGCGGAGGTAAACGGCCGTTCCATCGTCACCGCTGAAGACGTTCACCAGGCCATCAGCGAGCGCATCTACCGCGCCAACAGCATTGAAGAACGGATACGCGAACAAGTCCTAAAGGAAACGATATTCATCTCCACGACAGGCGCCGTCGTCGGTCAGGTCAACGGGCTGTCCGTCCTGGATACCGGTGAATACGCCTTCGGCAACGTGGGGCGCATTACCGCCCGCACCTATATGGGCGAGGACGGCATCATCCAGATTGAGCGGGAAACGGAAATGTCCGGGCCAATTCATGATAAGGGCGTGCTGACATTGGTCGGCTACCTGGGAGGCGCCTATGCCCAACGCCACCCGCTGTCCTTAACCGCCAGCCTGACCTTTGAGCAAAGCTATGGCGGTATTGACGGCGACAGCGCCTCCTCAACCGAGTTGTACGCCCTGCTTTCCAGCCTCAGCAGTACGCCCATCAAACAGGGAATTGCCGTCACCGGCTCGGTGAATCAACGCGGCGAGGTTCAGCCTATCGGCGGCGCGAACGAGAAGATTGAGGGCTTTTTTCGCATTTGCCAGAAGCGCGGCCTGACCGGCGCGCAAGGGGTGATGATTCCAGCCAGCAATGTAGATAATTTGATGCTCCATGTAGACATTGTCAACGCAGTTGCTGCGGGTCAGTTCAATATCTGGCCTATCGGCACAATTGATGAAGGAATTGAACTGCTGACGGATGTCACCGCCGGCAAGCGCAATGCTGACGGCGAATATCCAGAAGGAACCATACACTATGCTGTCCAGAGACGCTTGCTGGAACTGGCTGAGGAGTTGAAGGCTTTTGGGAATGAAGGGGATTAAGCTTGATTGGGCACGATTATTGGCTGATTGCGTTGACTTTTCGCAACGGTTGATCCAAACGCCGAGTATGCCTCATGAGGAAAGGGAGATTGCGGCGCTCATTGCGGATGAAATGCGACGGCTCCAGTTTGATGAGGTGTGGCTGGATGAGATGGGGGATGTGAACGGCCGTCTCTTCGGCCAAAATCGCCATTTACCCACACTCGTCCTCAACAGTCATTTAGATCATGTGGACCCTGGCGACCCAGCCTTGTGGCCGGCGCCGCCTTATTCGGGGAAGATTGTAGACGGCCGTATCATTGGTCGCGGCGCGGCGGACATCAAAGGGCCGCTGGCGGTGCAGATGTACAGCATGGCGGCATTGTTACGGGCGGGGGAACGGCCGTACCGCGATGTCGTCTTCTCCGGCGTGGTGCAGGAGGAGATTGGCGGGGCCGGGGCTGAATTTTGGGTGCAAAACCTGGATTATGAGGTGGCGTTGGTCGTGTTGGGCGAGCCGTCAGATAACAACCTGGCCCTGGGACACCGGGGAATTACGCAAATGTGGGTCAGGTTTAACGGCCGTTCCGTCCATGCCAGCGCCCCCGAAAAAGGACAAAACCCCAACTACGCCCTATCTGCCTTTCTAGAACGATTGCAAGATGCCCAAAACGAATTGTCCAGCCATTCCCATCTTGGCCCCACAACCGTTTCGCCCACCATCATCGAAGTAGATACCAAGAGTCCCAACGTCATCCCGGCCTGGACGCGCGTTTTACTTGATTTCCGCACGGCCAGCGAAAGCTTTAACAGCCTGCAAGCATTTGTCCACCAGCTGGCGGGCGATTGGCCGCACGCCATTAGCAACACCTGGACAAACCAACCTCTTCCCGATTCCGACGAAACAATTTACGGCTACTACACCCCGCCGGAGAGCGCGGTTGCGCAAAAAACGCAAGCAGCGATTGCCAAAGGGACGGGCCGGGAACCGGCGTTGACCAGCTACCAGTTTGCCACAGACGGCCGTCACTTCGTCCCTTACCACATCCCCGTCATCGGCTACTCACCGGCCGAGGAAGACCAGGCCCACATTGCCGGGGAAAGCATCGCCATCGCCAAAATGGGCGAGAGCTTACGCGGTTACGTCCAACTTTTGCGGGATTTCTAGCCGGTAAGCGTTTACGCTCCCCCCTCGTTCCACACACCGCACCCTCTCATTCCACACTCCGCGTGAGAACGCAAAGGAAGAATAAACAGTTGTGCATCAATGGTACCAATACGGCCACTGTTTGGGACGACCGGTGTTGCGTCGTTTCTGCTTGATGCGGCGTGGCCCAGCCTGACGGTTACGATAAGCCGTCACGATAAGCCCCTGCTCGTCGCGGCTCATGACCACCGTCGTTCCTTCCAATCGGGCAAATTGTTTACAGATATGTTTATCATTGGGAATATCACACCGCCGCAGGCAAATAAAGACAGCGCCAGCGCGATGGGACTGTTCGCCATATTGCAATACAAAACGCAAATCGCGGTAAGATAAATTGCGTTGAGCCATGCGCCACTCAGCATGGGAAGTAAAATCAAAATAGTCCCATTCGGGAATGTATCGGGCAGAGGCAGAAGGTTTGTTATTCATAACAAGTCTCCATGACGTTTGTCAGATACAAACAAAGGAGGCTTGTCAATAGTGGTTGAGCGGCGAAGTTATTAGGTTGGTTATGTAATGTCCAAAACAGACGGAAGCGGCTCTTTTGTCAGCATCAAAACCCTTGTTTGCAGGATGGATTTATTATTTGTGCTAGCATAAAGTTGGAAACGGCCGTTGACAATACCCCCTTTGGCGTAAACTCGATTCAACTGAACACACGTCAATAATACTCCCAAACAGCCCGTATGATTCGTCCGGGTTATTTTTGCCAAAAACCCTAATTCTTTTGGCGTGTTCCTACCGCATACCAACCAGCTTGCCAATCCCCCGACCAACCCATACCTCTTCACCAAACCTCGGATTACTGGCGCTGGCCACAAAAAACGTGACCCCTTTAACCATGGGCCTCTTTTGTAATATATGCCAAAACGCTAAATATTGGCGAGCCTTTTGTTCTGGAGGCGCCCCACCCTTATTGTTACTGGCTTCTGTTACCCATATCGCTTTTCCCCGAAATCGGTTAATATAATCATCCAAAACCTCTAAACTCCGGCTCATAGGATAAACATTGGACCAATAAAGATGAATTCCCAGCCCATCAGCGGCTTCAACTGCTTTCCGGCAAGCCTCAATAAACTGAATATGATCAATCTTAAGATTAGCCACTGAAGCGCCCGGGGAAAGCCCGGGGAAAATAAACCGAACCCCCGGCAAAACGGTTCGATACCGCCTCAAAAGTTCGAGCCACCATTCAACAAATTCAGGCCCGTTTTTCCAACTTGCCCCAAGTCCTTCTGTGGCTAAATTCGGTTCATTATGAAGTTCAACAACCACATCTTTACCTTGCAGTTGATTCAAAGCCCGCCTGACATCATCAATCGTGTAATCAAAAAACTGCTTGGGGCTGATATTCCGCCTGCCAAAATCTAAAAATGCCCGCACTATCCAGCTTGCAGTAGGATGGCTTCGGGCCAACCGGCCAATATCCCCACCGCTATGAAATGATAAAACCTTGATAATGCCAGGACGCAATAGCCGAAACTCAGCATGCTCAGCCTCGCTGATCCGAGGATCGGCCGAAGCATGAAGCCCAATTCGAGCATGCCCCAAAGGGCTAGGATCGGGATCAAGGTCACTTTCTTCAATCGGGGGTTGTAAAACCTCTTTATTAATGCGTACCGGTACAAATTCTCCCCATGACACCCCCATGACTAAAAATTTCTCGTTAGCTGGAATAAAACCAATTAATTTCCCGTCTCGTCGCGGTCCAGCACGCAAATTTAAGCCCCGCTCTCCGGCCACTCCTGTATGGCCATGAATTTGTACCGAACTGGCGAAAACCCACCCCGGCGTCGTGCCATTGATTGAAAGCGATGGTGGCAATATAGGCGATTGATTGTCTGGCAATGGAGACGGCAATTCGATTTCTGGCGTTTTGGCAACGGCATTAAATACCTGCTCTTTATGCACTAAAACAGGTGTATGATTATTCTTCCCCATGCCGGCAATTGTTACCGTCGCATCTCCCTTGACAATCGCCAAGTACTCGGCTGATTTCCGAGGCTCATTTAATAACTGTGTGCCTAAATTGCGTACCGTTGCATAGGCGCCATCCAGTCGTAAATAATTGGTTTGGAGCCACCCTAAATAGATATCGTCTGATAAATCAGCAAGGGATTGAATAGGTTTGGCTAACGGCCGTATCGGTAAGTTCACATTGCCCACAAAATCAGCCTGCCGCACGCGGACAGGTAAATACCCATTTTCAACCTCCCCCAAAAGATAAACTGTACTGAGCGCGCGCACAACCCCTATATTTCGAGAATTACTGTCTGGTTTTTGGCGGAAATTAATGCCATACCGCGTATTAACAACAGCTTGATTATCAATAAGATGCAAAAATTTCCGCCAGGCCCACCCATCCACAGTCATCACCGTTGGCAAAGGCTCAGGCATTGAAGTCAACGGTAAGTCCAACTCCTCCATTCCCAAAGTCGCTTTAGGCGCTTGAACCGGTGTAAATCCCTGGCGTGAATTACCTGCAACAACAAGAATACTCCCAGCCGGAAGCAACACATTATGATTCGGCCCAATATATAACGTAGCGCCATCCGGATTAACTTGCACCAGCGATCCTACCTTCAACACACTAGCCATCATAACCCAGCCACCCACATATGGGCCAGTTGGTCTTCTCCAACCCAACAATGGCAGTAAAAATGGTGTCGGGTCTATAATATTCGATGGATAGTTCTGATAATGAGCCCCTTTTTTCTTAAGCGTTAAATGCAAATGCGAACCAAAACTATTACCCGTGCTATCGGCCAGCCCAAGCACAGTCCCCGCATTCACCCGATCACCTTCATCAACCAACGGCTTCTGCAAATGCGCATAAACCGTTATATAACCACCCTCATGGGCAACACGTACATGGATACCATAATTATGCCCCTTAGGATTTCTATAAACCTGAAACACTTCACCTGGAGCCACACAAAAAATCCTACTGCCATGCGGAGCGCGAATATCCACCCCTTCATGACCAGGCAAACCAAACTGAGAATAATTCTGGGGATTGGCCCCAAACATCTGCGTAATGACCTGATATTCAGTCGGCCATCGAAGAAATTCAAAATCGCTCATGAAAGGTCGGCAATTAATTCCTGGAAACGCGGAACATGCCGGATAAAATCAAAATCCGGGTCTTTTTTAATCCAAGACGGCTCTATTTGTCCTAATCGGATCAAGTTTTTTAGCAGCGCGACAGCTTCCTCGACATTACCACAAATCGATTCTAAACAGGCTCGATTATAATCAGCATCATTTTTAAGCAGTTTTCTAGCAATTGAAACATGCGCCTTATACTTTTCCAACTGACCAGTCTTTCGATATATCCCGGCCAGCGAGCCATGAGAAAACGCATCTTCAGGATCCAATAGTATCGCCTTTTTATACAAGTGTATGGCATCTTCATACTGTTCAAAAGAATTCAAAACATCACCTAAACTACCATAAGGAACAGGATCATTGGGATTCAGTTCAATCGCTTTTCGATACGCCTTTTGCGCATTGTGAACCTCCCCCATATCTCTGTAGATATTCCCTAACCCAATATAAGCTTTAGCATTAGTCGGATCCAGATTAATAGCATTATCAAATGCTTGAATCGCTCGTTCAAGATTATTCAAAGCGGTATAAGCAGCGCCAGCGCCCACATATGCATCAGGATCATTCGGGGCTAGACGCATCGCTTTTTCAAAATGAGTTAACGCATCCTGCGGTTTACCCAATTGATGATAGGTTTTTCCCAACCCGATGTAAGCATGGATACATTTGCGATCCAGGCGAATGGCACGTTCATAAACGGCAATAGCTTCACCTGTGCGCCTCATCAAACGATAAACATCACCCAGGCCGCTACGTGTTAATGCGCGACTTGGATCAAGTTCAATTGACTTTTGGAAAGAATGTAAAGCTTCTTGTAACTGCCCTACATCCGTCCGCACAGCCCCAACCCCATTATGATATTGGGGGTTATTTGGTTCTAAAACAAGAGCCTGTTCATAAGCTTTGAGGGCTATATCATAATCCCCCAATTTTCTATTTGCTTCACCTAAACCAAAATGAGCCGGCGCATACGCAGGGTCTATTTGAATTACCTTACTAAAAATTTCACATGCTTTCTTAAATTCTTTGCGAGAAAACCAGGTGCATCCTAGACCATAAAGAGCCTTTACCGATTGAGGGTTTTTCTTAAGGGCTTGCCGATACGCACGTAAAGCATCTTCAAATTGGCTGAGATTAATAAATAAATCACCTAGAGAACAATAAACATCTGGTTGGTTGACATTCAATTCCAGGGATTTCAGATAAGATTCAATCGCTTTTTCGTGTTGTCCAATTTGGTTAAAAGCTGCTGCTAAAGCCTTGTGTACTTCTGAATTGTTTTTGTACAACAGCAACGCTTTCTTAAATAGTGAAATGGCCTCTTGGTATCTCTCTAACGTAATATCAATGTAGCCAGAACCAATATATGCCTGAGTGCAAGAAGGGTCTAAATTTAGCGCCCGTTGATACATAGACAAAGCCTCATCTATTCGTCCCAAAGCGCGATAAATATCGCCTAATCCACAGCGGGGAGCGGCCCATTTGGGGTCAATTTCAAGTGCATTTTTATAGGCTTCAAGGGCTTTGTTTGCTTCACCTGATTGATTGTAGATATTTCCCAAACCATTATATGCTCGGGGATCGTTCGGTCTGAATCTAATACAACGCTTGTACATCTTTATCGCTTCCGACGTCAACCCCTGCTCGGCGAAAACTTCACCTATTCCGATGTAAGCAGATACATTTTCGGTTTCTAATGCAATTGCTTTACGGAATGAAGAAAGAGCTTGTTCATATTGGCCAAGAGTTTTGAAAATATTCCCTAAGCCAACCCAGGGTGTGCTATACTGGGAATCTAAATCCACAGCCTGATTATAATGGTCGGCTGCCTGTTCAATTTTCCGTAATTGGAAATAAACATCCCCGCACCCATTATAAATAGGAGCATGATTGGGATCTGTTTCTTTGGCTTTATTATATAAAGTTAGCGCTTGGGCATATTGACCTAGATGGAAATGTTTGGCAGCTAGAGCGACTAGAACTAATGAGGGGGCAACACCTCCTAATTCGACTGCTTTTCTAAAATTTTCATCTGCTTCACGATACTGTTTCAAACCCAAATAGGCGTACCCCAAACCAAGTTGACAGCGTGTAATATCAAAGTTGCTTGATACAAGCCTTTGAAATACCTTCAGCGCATCTTGATATTGCGCCAATGACAAATAAACGTTCCCCAGACAGTTAAGCGCGCCTTCGTTATTTACTTCTAATTTCAAACTGTTTTCTAATGCCAAACGAGCATCATTATAACAGCCGATTTTATGGAAAACACAACCCAGGTTTGTGTAGGCTTGGCTGTTTGTTGCATCTAATTCTATCGCTTTCTGGAAGGCTGCGATCGCTTCTGCGTAATCTCCCGTTTCCTGTTTGGCTTTACCAATGCCAATATACGGCAAAGGCCAATTGGGATTTTGTTTTATAGTTAGCTCATAAGCATTTAACGCTTTATCAATGTGCCCCTCTTCTTTATAAACATTCCCCAAATAGTAATAAGCTTCTGCTGAAGGCTTAATTTCTATCGCATTTTGAAAAGCTTTTATAGACCTGGCAGGTTGTCCTATCTTGGCAAACAGCTTGCCAAGTTCAATCCATGCTTCCGTATCATTCTTATCGCCCCCCAATGCCAATTCAAATGCAGCAATTGCTTCTTTATCACGCGCCAAAGCAGCCAAAGCCTTGCCTGACCCAACATATACGGGCACATCTTTGGCTCCGTATAAAATCGCATTTTTATAAGATGCTAAGGCTTGTTCATGCTGCCCAACCCCCAGGTAGAACATCCCCAATCCAACATGAGCTTTGATAAATTTGCCATCTTGTTTCAAAGCGGTTTGGTAAGCTGTATAAGCCTTGATGCCGCGGTTGTCAGCTAGATAAGCATCACCTAATTTACACCAAAGTGCAGACGAGCCATTACTATTCTCGATCGCAGATAAATAGCTCGCCGTTGCATTATCGTATTGCTTTAATTCTTGATATAAATCTCCTAATGCCTCCAGCGCAACAGCATGATGCGGGTCTTTTTCAATTGCTTGATGGTACAAGCGGAGCGCTTCATGACAGTGCCTGTGTTGCAGATGAAGGTTGGCAAGATTTACAAAAGGGTCTGCAAAATCAGGTGCGAGTTCTATGGCCTGGCTAAACGCTTTAAACGCATCTTTTTCTCTGCCAACAGCTAAAAATGCTTTTCCCAAATCATTAAATATTGCAGCATCATTGGGTTGTAATGCCAGGGCAGCCCGAAAAGATACGATAGCCTCTCCGGCACGATTCAATCCTAAGTACAATCGACCCAACCCTAAATGGGGCGCAGCGTCATTCGGGTTGAGGGCAGATGCTTTCTTGAATGAAAAAGCCGCCTTTTCACCTGCCCAAGATGGCTGTAAACAATTCCCAAACCATTATAAGGTGTCGAATCATGAACAGAATTCAATGCGATGGACTGTCCAAACGCATTGATTGCTTTATCATACCGATTTGATTTTAAGAAGACATACCCTAACCCATTAAATGCCTGCTTATTTTTAGGATCTAATTGTAAAGCTTTGTTGTACGCTTCTTGAGCCTGTTCATATCGTTCCTGCGCGTAATACAATTCGCCTAAACTGACCTGAACCCGGCTCGCTTTAGGTTCCATTCGAGCAGATCGTTGTAAGGATGCTAAAGACTTTTCGTAGCCGCCTAACGCTTTATAGGCTATACCTAAACCATATTGGGCTTTCGCATGATGCGGATCTTGCAATAGGGCTTGTTCATAAACCAGCAAGGCATCTTTTGGGCGGTTAAGTGATAAGTACATATCACCCAACTCAACCAGAATACCCGGATTTTTGTTTCCCCAATCTACCGCCTGCTTATAGGCAACGGACGCATCTTCAATCCGATGCAAAGCCTTGTACACACGCCCTAAATTCTGATATGGGAAATCTGGACCTGGGTATAGCGCCATCCCCATTTGATATGCTTTTAAGGCGGCTGCATACTGAGATAATTCTAAAAACGTATTTCCTCGGCCAATATGGGCAGCCACACAAGTATCATCTACGGCAATCGCTTTATCAAAAAATGATAAAGCTGAATCATAAACTCTTTCCAGGAACGCTATTTGCCCTAATCCGGCCAGCGCATCTGCATTTCTTGGTTGAATAGTCAATGATTTGCGGAAATAATTATTTGCTTCTGCTCGTTCCCCAAGAGCAAGATATGATTCCCCCACTCTATTATGGGCAGATATATTTCTGGTGTCCATATCAATGGCGTTCTTATAAGCCGCCAATGCCTTTTGATAATTCTTGGCATGGAAGTGAACGGCACCCAAGCCATTTATTGGTTCAGCGCATTCTGGGGCCAGATCTTTGGCTTTAGTAAATAGCTGTTCTGCTTCAGACCGTCTATTAAGCTCTAAGTTCAAGTACCCCATACCCAGAAGCGTGTTTACAGAGCTATTGTCCTGCTCCCATGCGCTTTCGTAAGCCTGTTGTGCTTCTTCTAAACGCCCTAATTTTTGATATACATTACCCAACCCCAATAATGCCCTTGGCGAATCAGGGTTATTTTTTAATATCTGCTTATAAACAGATATGGCATCATCCCACTGCCCTAATTTAAATAAGGTGTCACCTAAATTAGGATGAGGATGAGCAGAATGGCTTTGGGATGATAATTCTTGCCACTTCTTAAAAGCTGTCAGGGCTTTTTCAGGATCATCAAGCGCAAAGTAAGCATCGCCTAAAACTTGATAAACTGGCGCATAGTTTACATCCAGTTCTATCGCGCTTTGGAGTAATGGCAGCGCTTGGTTTGGCTGATTGAGGATTATTTTAACCTGTCCTAAACTACTAAATGCTTCTGGCTCCGTTGTGCCATACTCAATGGCAGACTGATACATTTGCTGTGCATTTTCAACTTGACCTGATTGCAGGTAAAGATGACCTAATCGGACATAAGGCTCAGGCAGCTTGGGGGCAATTTTAATGGCGTGACGGTATGATTCTAATGCCTTATCTTTTTGACCCATTTTATAATGGCTGTTTCCTAACCCGCAGTAAGCAATTGGCCGCAATGGGTCTAGATCTAATGCCTGGCGAAAGGCCGCGCCGGCCTTCTCATGATCTTGCCGCTGTTGATAAAGCTGCCCCAAACCAATGTACGCATCACTCGATGGCGAAATTTCAAGCGCTTTTTTGTATGCCGAGAAGGCTTTATCATGATGACTTAGTTGAGCATGAGTTTGCCCCAGGCCAACATAAGACTCGACTGATTGAGAGTCAAGCGCCAGGGCATTTTTATAATGCTCAAGCGCCTGTTTATGGCGGCCTAAAACATGGTGAAGTTTCCCTAATTTGCACTGTGTTGTTATTTTTTGGGGGTTCAATTTGTCAGAATGTTCATATGCGATCAGGGCTTCACCATATTGCTTTTGTTGAAAGAATATATCCCCCAAGCCTTGATGCGCGGCCGCGTTTGCTGGATCTAATTCTGTCGCTCGCTGATATGTGTGTTTTGCTTCTTGATACCGTTTCAGTTGATAATAAACGTTTCCTAATCCTGAATAGGAATCGGCCAGCCGCGGTTTGAGTTTGATCGCTTCTTTATAAGTCGCAGCTGCCTTATTCCACTGCTTTTGTCGAAAATAGATGTTACCCAGCTCAATATATGCTTCTGCAAACGCTTTATCTAGCTCGATAGCTTTTTCGCAGTTTTCAAGGGCTTTTTCCACCTGGTCTTGCTGTAGATACAATTTCCCAAGTCTGTAATATGGTGCGGCATAATTGGGAGATAGTTCAATTGCTTTTTGATATGCCGTTTCGGCTTCATCAAATTGCCCCTTTCCGGCATAGGCATTTCCTAAACCATAGTATGGTTCAGCCGTTTGTGGTTCAAGTGCAATTGCCTTTTTATAGGCATTGATTGCTTTTTTCGTCCCCCCCTGGGACAGATAGACATTGCCCAAGCCAATATATGGCGTGGCGTTCTTTTTGTCTAGTTTGATTGATTTTTCGTATACGACTCGGGCCTCGTCGTTTTCCCCAAGCGTCCAATAGAGTTTGCCTAAACTGTTATGGACGGCCGTATATGTTTTATCTAATTCAATTGCTCGTTGATAAGATCGCACTGAGTCTTCATATTCACCTAACAATTTTTGAACGATTCCCAGCAAATACCAGGCACTTTCGTTTTCAGGTTCCCAATCTACAACTTTTTGTAAAATTTGCCTGGCGTTTGTTAAATGGTCTGGCTGTTTTTCGTCTGAAGTCCAGATGAAATGACGCGCTAATGTTTCAAGAGATTTACTCAAATTTTGTTTGAGTAAACGGCCGTTTCCCGGAATACCTTCCTCAGCCAAAGAAAACCATTTTAGCGCATCATCATACTCCCTTTTGCGGCAATACAATTGCCCCGTATGCAAAGACAAAATAGCCTCGCGTTCATCTTGTCCATCGCCATCAAGCCAGCCCCTGTTTTTCAAACGGGACAGGCTTGTTAACATAAACGCTTCATCTGCAACAGAAGGTGTGGGGTTTTGCACCACTTGAAAACAATTCAACAATCCTTTTCCGCCTTGGCTAAGCAGATCGTTATTCTCAAGCAAAACTTGCAATACCCCCTGGCACAAGTCAACATTATACATAAGCCCTTCAACAAATCGGGGTACTAACCAGAGAAAAGCCTCATCTTCATTAAGCCACAGCAAATAATTAGTCAGATCAATTGTCGCCTTCGTCCAATTTTCATCTACCAACCGATCCTCAATCAAATCAATATCCGCATCCAGCTTGGCCAAACGTTCACGGAGCGCAGCCACGGCCCTGCTATTTAATGTCAAAACCGGTTTGTCTGTACGACGCACATCGCCGCGTAAAAACTCACGGATAAAATGAGCCGGATCATCATGCAATCTCGCCCGATTGGCATGAACAGATGCATAATCTCTTTCAAGGCGACGCAACAAAGCATTTAAATTAAACGATTCGCCATTCTCTGGCTGTAACATGGCGCGTAACACATCCACATCACCGCGCGCCAATGTCAAAGCATACAGCGCTAATTTGTCGCTATCGGCCACAACCAGTTGCAAATAGCGGTCTGTCATTTTGCGAACGATTTCGCTGCCCGGAATATTGGTCGTCATGTCGCCAATAACATCTTGGAGAGATGCACCCGCCTTGATCACATCTGCGGCGGCCACAATGGCTAAGGGAATACCCCGTGTCACGCGACTTATCGCTTCAATGTCTGTCTGAGTAAGTGAAATTGACTCTGCCTCAAAATAAGTCTGTATGTCGGCCACAGCCAACGGCCGCATATTGTAAGCCAGCAATCTTCGCGGAGTATCATCCGCATAGCCCTTAAAATATTCATTTCCAAATTGACGGCTGTATACCAGGTCATTACGCCCGCTAATGACCCAAACAATTTTAGGGCCAGCCGCTCGAATAACAGAGCGCATCCAAATATCCGTGCGATCAATGATTTCATAAGAATCAAGGAAAACGATCAGTGGGGATCTATCGGCAACCTTCATTAACCCGCGTGCCAGGGCATATGCCAATTGTTCGTTGGGGTTCAAAAAATGGTCAAAATGGTTGGGTTTCAGGCGTGCTCTTAAATAAGTCTCTAATGTCGCCCTCAATCCCGCCGCTTGCTCTGCCCCCACCTGAATACCGGCATCCAAAAAAGTTTCAACTAGCTGTTCGCCTGAATCTCCAATGAAGGGGAGCCGAGTGCGAATGATTTTAGCAATGGCGCCAACGCCAATACTGCGTAAAAGCGCTAATTCTTCTGCAGTGTCATCACTGGTCAGGATTTCCGCAACCTGCTTCTCGGCTTCATCAGCTTCATTGATTGCTTTGCGATAAGCCGCAAATTGGCGGCCCCACTTATTGCGAATGGATGCCGCATGAATTACTTTGAAAACGGATTCGGCCGTGATTTGTTCCCGTCCCACTTGTAAACTGGCAAATTTCTTACGCTCATCCTCCCAATCCACCCATAAAACTTGAAATTTGCCTGAAAATTCCGGTTCCGTTTCGGCGATGTCTCGAAAACGTTTGGCCAGCGTGGTTTTTCCCATCCCGCCATCGCCATATAGCAAGCTGATATACGGCAACTCATCTCCCGATGATACGTTTACAACCTCAGTTAATGCAGCACGGAATTGCTTTTGTTCCTCGACACGACCTAGAAACAGCTTCTCATCAGTCATTATTTGTTCAGCCATTCGTCGCTCCTTGGCAGAGGAGAACATACCTTATTTAAAGGTTCAAGCAACTACACAGACCTACGAGGTTTTCCCCAGAAATATGCGCATAAAAAACTTCGCAGGTCTCCAGAGAACCTGAATAGTTACAGATTCAATTCCACAAAGCAAAGATACTTGCAGTATTTCTCGCTAACAGATACAGATACCATTTTCAGGCAATTAAGTTATCCTAATGCACTTATTGAACCCAGGTCAGCGTCAACATAACCCCAGTCTGTGCAAGGAAATCTGCGTCTTCCGGCCATAAAATGGTTTGAGTTCTCCTCTTCCCAAAAGAGGCATCAAACCCATTCAAGGCTTTTCAGCGAAGAAAATCATTTGTGGTACTTCGACCATAAAATAGTTTGAGTTCTCCTCTTCCCAAAAGAGGCATCAAACCCATTCAAGGCTTTTCAGTGAAGAAAATCATTTGCGGTACTTCGGCTTACTTATTGTAATAGTACAACAAAACTATTACTTTGGCAATTGAGATACATTTTTTTATATAGTACGCAAGTACTATATCGCTTTATTAATCTTTCATTCATAATTAAATTGTCAACATTTCCCCACTCTTAAAGGCAATGGAATATTTGTGCGGCAGCATTGGAATGCTTCCCAGTTATGTAACGGCTAATGGGTTGATTGTTGATGTAGTACATGGTTACCCAATTAATCTGATTTGCTTTGAGCAAAATAAGGAGAAGAAATATGCGCCGGGATAATAAACTTCTCAATAACACGCAAATTCGCGTTATGGGTATTGGCAACGGGGGTTGTAATGCTGTGAATCGTATGGTTGCATCTGGCCTTCAAGGCATTCAATTCATCGCCATTAATATGGACAACCAAAGTCTGGCAAAATCTAAAGCGCCTATGCGGATTCAAATTGGCAAACAAGTAACTCACGGTCTGGGAACAGGTGGAAGGCCAACAATGGGAAGGAGAGCCGCCTACGAAGCCAGTCTGGAAATCAAAAACGCGCTCAACGGGACGGATATTCTTTTTGTCACAGCCGGTTTAGGCGGCGGGACGGGAAGCGGAGCCGCACCTGTTATCGCCGAAATGGCTCAAGAACTGAATATTTTGACAATTGCTATTGTGTCACGGCCGTCTCGTTTTGAAGGCAATGAACCAGTTCAAATTGCCAACGCTGGCATCCAAGAACTCGCCAAGCATACAGATGCCTTAATCGTGTTTCCAAACGATCGCCTTTTGAGCCTGTCCAATAAAGAAACCAGTTTAACGGAAGCCTTTCAAATCGCAAATAATGTGATTTGTCGAGGCGTGCAAGTAATAAGTGAATTCGTCAATCGTCCGGGCCTCATCAATCTCGACTATGCGAATCTCAAGTCAATTTTGACAAAGAAAGGCGCTACCCTGGTAACAGTCGGACAGGCAAGTGGGATTGATAAAGCCAGGATTGCGGCCGAACGGGCTTTGGTTTGCCCAATGCTCGGTCTAAGCATTCATGGCGCCAGAGGCATGTTAATCAATGTAACGGCAAGTTCCAACATGGACCTGCGAGAAACACAGGAAATTGCAACTATACTTAAAAATACGACTCATCTGGATGCAGATTTCATTTTAGGCATGAACATAGATGAAAATATGGGAGACACAATACGGGTGACCGTTATCGCTACAGGTTTTTATAACGATATCTGGGATGATAAGAGCTATCTTGAACAAACCCACCGTAAATCACAATTGGAAACTATGGTTCATCCTGAACAAATTACAAAGAAATCTAGTATCTTCTCAATAAACTGGGGGGATTACAAAAGTTTTAACAACATATTGTCTGCATAGCGCCCGTTTTGAAACTTTTGTAATCTTTGCCCCGAAATTTTGAGAAGATACGAAATCTAAATCAAATATCAAGAAGCGAACCCAGCCTGGTTTTCCCTTGAGGGATTTCTCCCCCCCCCTGCTTTCTAACAAGGGGGCAATTGGAAGGGCTATCATGAAATACTTGACCACGATAATTGGACTTTTAAGCTTACTGGCTTTATTTCTTGAATCAAGCCAATCAGTTATTCAATCTCAATCTTCTGTACAATCCAATGGATTGGATCCAAAATCTTACTTACCGATCATTATAGAACCCCAGCCAACTCAAACTCCATCGCCTACTCCTACGCCAGAACCAAGCCCAACACCCGGAGGCAATATGGCGCTTCGGAATCATTCTTTTGAGGATGGTTGGACAGACTTACCCCCTGCGCCTGGCTATCTCATCAATCAACAGCCAAATGATTGGGTTTTGAATTGGATTGAACCAGGTAGGTTTTTGTACGACTCAACTTCTGACAAAGCGGGCGGTGTGCCTGAGTGCATTCACAAACATGCCAATCAATTGCCGCCGAATGAACAGCCTGGCGGACAGAATGCGTTAATTCTGGATGGGGAGTATGTTTTTAAGATTTTCCATTTCGGGGCGCCGTTTGGAGCAGAACTGACACAAGAAATTAGCAATCTACCGCCCGGCTCCACATGGCGTTTAACTGTCCCCATTCAAGTTCACTTACATGGAGAGACAGATCCTTATGCAGCGGAATCCAGTGTATGGGTAAACGGTGAGGGAGGATGGGCAAATGGCTTCGTTATGGGTGATAGGGAATGGTATAATCATGTCGTTGTTTTCGTCGTGCCGAACGACGGAAACGTGCTAATTTCCATTCGCGTAAAAAGCAAATGGTATAATCCCAAAGATTTCTTTATTGATTACATTCAAATGGAAAGAGTCAGTTAAGGACGATATTTCGCCTCTTTTATGGATCGGTTTTCTTTATTAAAGAGGGGCTGTTATTTCCCCGGGGTTCCGAGGAAATAACAGCCCCTCAAAGTCAAAATAGGCCCACAAAATTAACTACTGGCTGTTGATATGGATTCAGAATTTGTTGATTAATTCAACCAGCAGGTACATTGTGAATGCACATTCCCACACCTGCTGCAAATTCGGTAGCGAATCACTTTTACTAACTTTTGATATTTCTGCAATAATTTCATAATACACCTTCCTAAAAGTACATTGTCTAGAAAACAACAAAGTCCGGTATCTGGCTATATTTTAGGAAAAAATGTATTATTGCAGGTGAATTACCCGAAAAACAACCGTAAAAATTGCGTGAATGTGCATAGAACTACGATGAAGCCCCCGCCGGTAAATACTCATCTGCCCCATTCCCTATAAACACGCATCGCATAAATAAGTCAATGTGTCATTCGTGCGATGTGTGAGATTTTATCAGATTATTATTCGTAACTGTATGGGTCTCCGTCATTTTGACGAGCGGAGCGAGGAGAACTCTTGGCCGCCTCATGCGGTAAGAAAGATTTCTCCCTCCGGTCGAAATGACACCTATACAGCTACTAGTTACAATCTTCTTCCCCTCTGCATCTACCATATAGATGATGAGTAATTGGGGTTCGCGCCAGGCTCCTTTATACCGTGTCCGTCCCTTTTTCGTCTTGCGACCGCGTTTGTTTTCTCGCAAGCGAATGCGTCTGCCATCACAACTAGCAATGATTCGTCGTCCTTCGCCAGAACCCTTCTCGCTCTCTATCCAGCCATCTGACTGTTGTACCATTCGCGCCCGTTGCGCGCTGCGGTAGGTCAGACGACGTATACTCTTTTCTCCCAGTGGAATTCCCAGAGCGGTTAATACCTGCTTCGCCTCGGTAAAAGAACCAAGCATCGCCGCAAACACGCCTGTTATTGAAGCTAGATATGGTGTGCAACGTTCATAAATTCCCAAGACCGCTAATTCAGGGTACAAACCAGGGTGACGGCTTTTTCTTTTTCGCCGCCGTTTCTTTGTTTGGTCGCAATTGCGACGGTAGTGTCGTGTCCTTACAATAATTTGATACCCGAACCCGCTTTCTACATGTACTTTTTTGGGCCTTCGCTTTTCATCTTTTGCGGCACACTGTCCACTAGTTCCTGCGCTGCACGCTCTACCGGGGCTGAATCTAGAGATTGCTGAAGTTTTAGTCCCAGCAACAAACTGCCCA
>JAJRYT010000089.1 GCA_024275635.1 Chloroflexota bacterium
AACGGACAATTTTCGGCATTAGACAATCATTTTCGCAACACTTTTACATCATTAGCTGCATTTCTATGCCATTAAAACACTATATCTGTGCAATGCATACTTGATTTGATTTGTCAAATCTAAATTCACAACACTCGAGTTCGTATGATATGTAGTAACGGGGACACCCCCGTTGACAATAAAATGAATCCCTGAGATGCTGTAGGAAACAGCCCAAGAGGAAGCGCTATTGCTCCTTGTTGCCTTCCTTAATCGAAGGACTTCTTCGAAAGTGTGCGCCCCTCAGCCTGTTGGGTGCTTCTAACCCGTATCATGTTCTACCCAACGCTGGTTCGGACAGCAGGCCGATGTGCATTCCCAACGCTGGTCAAGTTCTCATTTACGAGGCTGTTGATCTCAACAGGACTCAGGGATTCATCCCCCTCTTGCGGCTTTTAGACCACAATCGGAGGTGTCTATGTTTGCTACAACAGATTTGTTAGTGGGGGTGGATATCCACCGCCGCACCAACGTCGTGCAGGTCATGAATGGCCAGGGAGAGGTTTTGACCCCGCCGTTGCGCTTGCCCAACAATCGTTCTGGAACGACCGAGTTGGCCGCGCAACTGGCGACATTAGCCCAGGCAAGTAATGCCAACTCCATTCACATTGCCGCTGAAGCCACCGGCAATTTCTGGCTGCCCTTTTTCTGCCAATTGGAACAATCGCCCGATTTGGCAGCCTGGCCGCTGACGCTCTACCCGTTCAATCCCAAAGTCATCCATAACTTTCGTCCATCGCTTGGCGACTGGGACAAAACAGATGATCTGGATACGGCCGTCATCACTGAGCGATTGCGTTTTGGGCGGCAGTTGCCGTATCCTTTTCATATGGAAGAACGGTATCTGCCATTGCGAACGTTAACCCGCTATCGTTACCATCTGGTGGGCGAGTTGGTGCGCGTCAAATCCCATGCGTTGTCTTTGGTTTATCTCCAGTCCAGCGAGTACACGGTTGACCCGGCCTTCGCCGACATCTTTGGCAAAACCAGTCAAGCGGTTCTCCGGGAATTCCCATCGTCGGAAACCATCGCCGCCATACCTTTTGACGACCTGGTGGAATGGCTCGATGTCAAGGGAAAACGGCGGTTTGCCCAGCCAGAAGAAAATGCGCGTCGTCTGCAACTGATTGCTCAAGAGTCGTATCGCCTGCCCGATGATTGGCTGGCCGCTGTCAACACGGCTCTCACCTTGAGTTTGCGCCACATGACGGTTTTGCAACAATTGCTGGCTCGCACCGATACGGCTATTGCCGACCAGATGGCCCATTTTCCTAATTCATTGACCACCATTCCCGGCATTGGCCCCGTCTTTGCCGCCGGCATCATGGCTGAAATCGGCGACTTGGCCCGCTTTGATTTCAATCAAGCCAAAGTCGCCAGTTATGCCGGTCTCAAATGGTCGCGCCATCAATCGGCTGACTTCGTCGCCGAAGAAACCCGCCTCAAGCGCTCCGGGTCACGATTCTTGCGTTACTATCTCTGTGAAGCCGCTCAGTTGGTCCGAATGCACGATGCTGAGTATCAGGCTTTCTA
The DNA here is from genome assembly GCA_024275635.1 of Chloroflexota bacterium. Taxonomy (GTDB): domain Bacteria; phylum Chloroflexota; class Anaerolineae; order Promineifilales; family Promineifilaceae; genus JACKCC01. The sequence goes on from JAJRYT010000089.1 coordinate 1,573, forward strand.
TCAAAAAAAGTTCAACGAAGTACGCCATCATCGGCATAAGCGGGCCATTGTGCTCACCGCTCGTAAGCTGGTTCGGTTAGTTGTGCGGCTGCTGACGACCAATGAACCGTTCCGGGCCAGGCAGGCGCCTAGCGAAAAGAACGGTTAAAACGGCCAGCTTTTTCTGCTGGTAAGACGCTGCTTATGACCTGCTATTCGTTTGATAAGGTTCGGAGTGGCAGGTTCGCGGTAGCTTGCCTGCCTTTCGGTGAATTTTGGTTTATTTTGCCTCTTGACATTTCACCGTATCACTTTTGTGGGGGGTATGATTTCCCCCGAAGTAAGTCCGATTTATGCAATTTGACGAGTTAGTGAACCGGGCTGTAATTGCTTATTCGCATCTCATTGCCACGTATGACACGTTTGTTAAACAATCCCCTAATAGGAAGGGCGACCCTTCATTAGCCGCTCATGACTTGCGGCGGACGGCGGCGGCGCTGGCGCTGAAAGGGGGCGCCGACCTGCGGCAAATCCAGCAGATGTTGGGGCACGCCAGCGTCACCACGACGGAACGTTACCTGGAACCGATGCGCAGTTTGCAGGTGACGGCCGGGGATTTTATCCAAATTGAGTTAGCTTTGGCGACAGAATAACATCTCCAGAGCGGGATAGCGGTTAAATGATTCAGGCGCGTCTGGCCCATCGGTGTAAATCGGCGTCAATGCGAGGTAAATCCAGCAATTTTATACCGGCCGGCCGCCAGTTTCCCTCCTTTGGCGCAGTTCCCGCTAACTCATTGGCGTACCTTTGCGCCGCATCCGTCCAGCCGTTGCGGGCGAAACCGAGATAATAGACGCGCCATTGGCCTCGCTTAGGCGCGATTTCGTCTGTTTTGGCGGTCAATTGGCGCAAAACGGAGCGGCCAACCGGCCGGTTCTGCCATTTACATTCGCCCAGAAAAAGAGTCTTTTCTCTTGAATTGACGCCGACCACGTCTACCTGCGCCTGCCGCGTCCAGGCGCTGCCCACCCGGTCTGCCGCAAACGGCAAAATGCCGCGCGTGCCGGCGCGTAATGTCCATTCCCGGCACAGCTCCTCCCAAGTGTGCGCCCCGATGAAGTCCAGCAAATGGCGTTTAATCTCCGCCAGCGCCAGGTCCGGTTCATTCATGGCCAACTGCGCCTGGCGGGAGAACAAAAAGCGATAATAGAAACGTAAATATGGATCGGTGATATGGTAACGGCCGAGCCGCGCGCTTTCCGCAGCGGTCACCGGAACGCGCCGCTGGACGAAACCGGCCTCGCGCAAAACGCTCAGGTATTTGGAGACGTGCCCTTGAGCCAGCCCGGCGCGGCTGCCGATCTCCTTCTGCGTCCGCGCGCCGCCGGCAATCGCGTGCAAAATGCTGACGTAGTTGTGCGGCTCCTGGACGAAATCCTGCAAAAGCAGCCGGGGTTCGGCCTGCATCAGATTGGCAGGCGTAAGCAGTTGGCGGCGGATATTGTCGGAGATAGACAAGGCGGGGTCAATCCGTTCCCAATAGGCGGGGATGCCGCCGAAGATGGCGTAGATGGCTGCTCGTTCATCGGCGCGATAATCGGGGAAGAAATCCTGGGTGGAGCCAAAGGGCAAGGGCTGCAAATGCAGTTGGCCGGTAGCCCGCCCGTAAAGCGGCGCCTGGTAGGAAAGCGTGTGACGGCGCATCATGCCCAGATGGGAACCGGAAATAACCAGGAAAAGGTTCGCTTGACTCAGGCGCTGGTCCCAGGCGTTTTGCAGCGCGCCGGCAACGGCGGGCGCAATGGCCAGAACGTAGGTGAACTCATCCACAAAGAGGGCAAATCGCTCTCGCTGCGCCAAAACAGCGACTTGCTGCCACGCCTGCGCCCAGTCAGCGTAACTGAAGTCCGGCGGGGCTGGCGCCTGGGGATTGGCAAAGTTGTAAAGCGCCTGGGAAAAGGAGCGGAGTTGTTCGGCGGCGGAAGACGGTTCGGCGACCCAGTAGAGGGCGCGGGCCTGACTTTGCCGCAGCCATTGCTGCAAGAGGCGCGTCTTCCCTACCCGGCGACGGCCGTACAGGATTAGCAACGCGGCATCCGGCGCCCGCCATAATTCATCCAGAAGAGCCAGTTCGCGCGCTCGTCCTTTGAAGATTTTGAATTGGGGCATCTATATTACCTCACAAGTATCATACTTGCGGCGTATAATATAATATTAGGGGGAACGAAGCAAAGGAAACTGGCTGGCTTGCAGGGCAATCGCATATTAAAATTTTTGGAAAAATACTTAGTTATGTCAATAAAAACCAAAGGTTTCGATGCAGTTTATGCAAAATCAATGTTTCCAACAAGCGCCAATCTTGACATAAATCAAATTCTGAGTTGG
>JAJRYT010000090.1 GCA_024275635.1 Chloroflexota bacterium
CAACAAGCAAACCCGGCTCCCCTATGGTATACTTTGTGCGGCTCCCCAACGGCCGTATCGTCATATTTGGCGGTACGGCCGTTTTTTCTTGTGTCACGGGGAAGCTGTATTATGGCACAAGAAAAACGGCCGTTTGCGGCGGTGGCCGGCGCGATCCCCGTGACCATTGCCAATTTTCCCCGTTTTCTTGTGTCTGGGCGGTGGCCACCGGTGACACAAGATAGCTTTAACTATTCGTTAGGGAAAATTAAGTGGTATCCCATATCTTGCAACTTGAGAACTTCGGCCATTCCCTCAACCGTCAACCCATAGCTCATAGCAAGTGGATGTGATGCCAGTTTCTGCCATTTATGCCAGGAAGATCGGACACGATTGTAATCAGGAACCAAATAGTAATGACAATCGGGCTTTGCCCCATTTTCGGTATCTTCTTCTACCCAGCCCACTTCCTCTGGGTTTGTTTTACGCAATTCTTTAGCTTGTTTTTCGGGAATCTTATAGTCAAGGGCTGATGGTGGTTTTGCTTGTGACCTCTCCCAAACATCTTTTGCCGAAAGATGCTTGCCCAAATCTATGGCACGTCGCTTTTGTGGATAGTTCAGGTGTTGCACTGCATACCAATGCCCATTGTAGAGAATAATATTTACCCCCTTCTCTTTTTCAATCTCTTCCAGTCGTTGCTTGACTAGCTGGATTATTCCCTCAAGGGTATCGGTGTCATCTATTGAGTTGATAATAGCTTCGATGCTCATAGTACAGATTGGCTGGTTAGTTTGTTGACATGATAAGCTGTGCGTGTTAACATTGCGTCCTATGTCAGACACAAGCGAAGCGAATCAAAATAATATCCCAGATATTGACCCAGAATCTTTGTTTACTCCACCAGAAGTGGCTCAACATTTAGGTGTATCAGCACGCACAGTACAGCGTTATGCAAATGCTGGTGAATTTCCTAATTGTCGAAAAATACGCTCTGGTTTCATAATCCCAGGGAATGATGTACTGGCATATCTGGAAGCCAATAAAGAGTAAAAAGCGAAAAAGCCGCCCTCCCATAGAAAGTTAGGCGGCTTTTTCTCAAAGAACTTTAACAACTGAAGTAAATCATCAAGAAGATGATGCACCCCGTTTATGTTGTTAGCTGAGGGACCTGGACTCGAACCAGGAACGACGGAGTCAGAGGGGAAAAAGAGTATCAGAAAATCTCCACTTCATCTGTATACTTCTTTACTTGCTCCCTATCCTGATTGGCATAAATAGCCGTCGTACTAATGTCTGCATGACCCAATTTTTGCCGGGCCAACTCCAAATTAGTCTTTTCCGTCCACATCTTCCCAACTAAATGCCTGACAGAATGCGGATTAAAACGGCCGTCAACACCAGCAACCATTGCCAGTCTTCTAAATATTTGGTAAATCGTATTGTTTATGACAGGTTGGAATGGGGCGCGGGTTCCTACAAACACAAACCCGCCTTCTTTGTAAGGATGACAGTCTAGCCAGTCATTCATAGCAGCAGCGGTACATCTATCGAAGTCAACAAAACGAGGGCCTGTTTTACCACACACCATCGCTTCACGCTTCGCAATGTTCAGATCAGCAATCCGCAAATTGGCAGCCTCACCAGACCGGCAGCCCGTAGATGCAATAAAATGCACCAATGCCACATCTCTAGGATGTTCAGCAGCAGCCAGAATCTTTTTTAAGTCGCTAGGCTTCATGGACTTCACCGTCAGTTTACGAATGCGCTTTATCGACAAATGGTCAGCCGGTGACTTGCTCAAATAATCCCTCCTCACACACCATCGGAAAAACGCTCTAATATCTGTAACACGACTTCTAACAGTATCAGGAGCCAACCCACGACGGCGCATAACCACCACCCATCTATCCATCATTTCCGGCGTAAATTCCCCTAAATCTGCATTCTCAGACATAGCAGTATCAACCAGAAACAAACGTGTACGCTGGTCATATGTGCCGATAGTTCGTTCACTATCGCCCTTAGCCTCCAGATACACAAGAAACAACTCTTTTACTTTTTTGTACTTCATACTTAACTACTCCCTTAATAAATGTTAAGAGAGTTTACAGGAGCTAATCATGCAACCACAAACCACCACCACAGACCAGGACCACGCATGGGCCGCAGCCGCCATAGAGCAGGAGCTACTCCAACTTGAAACCCTGCCCGACAAGAAGATAAACAAACCGGGCAGCCCCTTCTCAATCTCCTTGCTCAAAATAGCCAGCATCACCAAAGGCAGTGGCAATGGCATGACGCCAGATGAGAGCCTGAACAAAATCAAATTCGCAGTACGCGCCCACACCTGGCTGCAAACCAGAGAGATAGACCGGCAATGGAAACGGGCAATGGACAAGGCCACACCCCGCTACCGGCAAGACAACGGCCGGCGTGCAGCCACGCCCCCGCCCGCCCCGGCCAGCGGCAGCCAGGAGCAGGACAAACCATTCATCAACACCAAATATCCCAAGACGGAAGACTATCTAAACGGCTTCAAGTCTCTAGCCTTCTCATTTAGGCTAAACGAACTAGACAACACCATCGAAGTAAACCAGAAGCCCATAGACGACGTAGTACGCGACATAGTCCTAAACAAAATGCGTGACATTGGGCTGGACAAGGTGGGCTGGGTAGAACGTGCCATCAGCTACGGAGCCAGCCAAAACAAATATCATCCCATCAAGGAGTTTTTCAACACCCTAAAATGGGATAAGAAAGACCACATCACCCATTTTATTGACAATTTCCTGGAAGAAACTACCGGATTTGGCGCTATCGCCCTTCGCCGGTGGATGGTCGGCGCCGTCGCCAAAGTATTTGAGCAAGGCCAGAATTTCATGATGGTATGGGACGGGCCGCAAGGCGTCGGTAAATCCGTCCTGGCGCGTTGGCTCTGCCCACTACCTGAATACTTTATAGAAGGAGCCATCCGGCCGGACGACAAAGACAGCATGTTACGAGCCATCAATAACCTCGTGTGGGAAGTCGGCGAACTGCAAGCCACTACCAGAAAATCAGATAAAGAAGCACTCAAAGACTTTGTAAGCAAGAAAGTGATCACAGTCCGGCGCTCTTATGCCACCTACGACATGGTAAAGCCAGCCTGTGCCAGTTTCATTGGCACAATCAACGAAGACGGCGCCGGATTTCTGACCGATCCCACCGGCAGCCGGCGCTTTGTCATCATCAACATCAGGAAAATCAGATGGGATTATGCCGACTATGTGGACATCAACGACCTATGGGCCCAAGCCGTCGCCCTGTACAAAAAGGGTGAACAGTGGGGCTTAACACCAGAGGAAAAGAGTCGACAGAAGCTAATAAACGAAAAATACCAAATGGATAGCCCCGTTGCCATGTTCTTTGCAGAGCATTACACCATTGATCCAAATTCAGATAAATATGAAACAGTAGCAGATATTATGGACGTTCTTTTTGTAGCAGGGCTAAAAGGGAATCAACGAGCCAACATGCACGAGCTCTCCAGGCTCATGAAACGCATGGGAGCAGAGACATATCGACCAAAAATCAATGGAAAACGGCCAAGAGCCTATAAAGGCGTAATTAGCCTAAAAGATGAGGATTAACATGAAAATGTACCAGTGTGATCCAACCGTGATCCAACCCCATCGGATCACTTTAAATTCTACAGAGGTTTTTGAGCGAAAAGGTTGGATCATTGGATCACAAGTGGTCTCTACCTCTGGTAAAAGAGTGATCCAACCTGTGATCCAACGTGATCCGATAGGTTGGATCACTTTAAAGGTTTTTGCTGGTATATGCGAAAAAATACCATAGAACACGTGTGCTGTGATCCAATGATCCAGTAAAAACCCACAAACTTTTCTACAGCACGATTTTTGAACTGAGGGGAGCCGGGTTTGCCACTCAGGGACAGCAAAAAGGCGTACACATGAACATACTTGATATTAAACGAGAGCTAGAGGCAGCCGGACACACGGTCAAGCACCGTAACCCCATAAACTTTGGTGAAAAGCATGACGATCTGCGTGTCTGGGCGATAGACGGCGGTGAACCAATCAGCAAAAAAGAGATGATTGCATACGCTACTGGTTTTAATCTTGTGTCGCCGCCGTCTGCCGCCCAGACACAAGATTTACCGACAAGTTTTGTGTTACAGGGTTTCCGCTACTATGCACAAGGGCGCAAATGCAGCAAAAAGAATTGCAAGTGCCGGGAAGGGCAGCTGCACGGGCCGTATTGGTACCGGCGTGAAATCGCCAGCGGCAAACGCAAATATATCGGCAAGAAATTGCCAATGGTGATCGTGGCCTGTTATCTAGCGCGGAAAGATGCACAGAGCGGCCTGGAAGCCGACATCAACGCACTACAAAGCCGCTTACAGAAATTGAGAATGTTACAGCGCAATGAGGCGCTGTCTCAGGTGGACAAAATCGTTTTACAGAGCATGGGATACAGTGATTGTCTTGTGTAACCAGGCCAGCCGGCGGTGGCACAAGAAATTTGAATTAGGAATTAGTGGGAGGTGATCAATGAGGAACCAGAGCTTATGGGGTGGTTGTCCCCCCTGCCCTATCTGCTCTGCAAACAAGACAAGGGGAACAAAATAAAAATAGATAAGGATTATACCATGAACCAAGATGAATTTAATTTTTTCAGCAGCGAAGATGATGGGAGGTTTGTCCAGGGGATACGCAAGCTAGGGACTAGCTTTATTTTGCTCATTTCTGCCTTGCTCAGTATCTCGTTTTATGTAACGGCCGGTAAGAGCGTTTTCGGTTGGATGCCCCAAGACTGGATGGCTATTGCATCAGCTATCATTCTGGGGTTAACCGGCAATGAACTAGCAGTATCATTCTGGCTCTCTGTTCGATCAAGAGCCAAGAATCTAACCAATGAGCAAGCCAACATAGTGCAAGGGGGTATTGTATCGGGTTGGGTGACAAGCGTTTTAACAACGCTGGCCGCTTTCATCGTTACCCCAGAAACATCCCCATCATTTTTGGCTGAATATGCGCCGCTGATTGCCTTCATCACCATGACAATCCCGATCATCGTCCAGATGTCTTTGGTTGTCGGCTTCCTTAGCTTCTCCAGAGAGGCCGAGATAGCCAGCAAACAGGCGAAAAACTGGGGTGATTCTTTGAAAACATGGGGAAAAGTACATGAGTCACTAAATAAGGCAAAATTGCATGAAGCAGAGCTGGAGGCCAGAAGGCAGCTTCCAGCCTTTGCCCAGAGAACCGGGAAACACGAGGCTGCGAAAGTGATCGCCAGCGGCATGGCTACTATGAATACAGAACAGAAACCAGCCCAACCAAAACGAGAATACACCAGGAGAGACCGTGCAAATTTTACCAATGGCAGTGGGAGGAGTTGAGTGATGGCAACCGTAAGAATCACACCAGACAAGTGGCAGCCATTTTCTCCCCTGCCCCCAACCTTACCGGCGAACGCTCAAAACGATGCTGCCAACAGTGTGGCAGCCCATTGCCAGAGAACGCAACTAGGCGGCGAAAGTTCTGTGATGCAAAATGCCGAAAATCGGCACAGCGGTCACGGAAACCAGAGAGAAAACAGGTAGCGTGACATGGAAATCACAGTCAATTTGTCCAAAATATTCGAGTATGTTGGATTGCTGGTTTGCGTAGGCGTTCCGATGTTGACGATAACGCTTGCAATGACTTTGTTAACAGCAAAGAACGCAGAGAAGTATTAGGAATACCGGCCGGGCTGCCAACACCAGCCCGGCCAAAGGAATCAAAATGAAACTAAAAATGAATGACCATATAGAAACAAGACACGGCCCAGGGAAAATCATTTCAGTACCAGTGGGCAAGAGCGAGTATTTCACGGTTTTGCATGAGGACGGGCAGGCTGCCATCTATCATATAACAGAAATATTTACTGTTCACACAGAAAAAAAGGCGGGGGAACGATGAACGAATCAGACTATCACCAAATAAACTGGGAACGTGATTTGATGCACAAGCACAGCCCGGCCGGAGCCAGAGAACGTAAAATCAACAGCATCAGGCGGCGCGGCAAAAAATGGTACGCCAGAAAAGGGATGTGGGCCGGGCTGTTCGCTGGCTTAATTATCGGCTACCTCATCTTCCAGATCACCATGAAACCAAACCGGCTTGAAACTGGGATGAAAGACACCCCGCTGCCCCTATCGCTGGCGTTCATTGACGATACCGGCGAGATAACCGAAATCGTAGACCTTTCGCCATTCGATGAAACGAAATACACAAGCCAGCGGCCGGCGCGTTACTGCCTGGAAGTCAATCAGGGCTGGTTTGACGCCAGAAACATCCTGCCCGGCGCAAAGATCACCCTGGTAGGGAGGTAATAATAATGACTAGCGATAGTTATCCAGGCGGTAAGGGATCGAGTTACCAGAAGATTATCAACCAGATACCGCCGCATAAAGTTTTTATAGAACCATTCTTGGGCGGCGGGGCGGTGATGGCAAACAAGCTGCCAGCCATGCTTAATATTGGTGTGGATATAAACGAGAATGTGTTGAGCTTGACCGCCGGCAGCATCGCCACAAGTAGCGATGCCTGCCGGCATACACCGCCAGAAATGGCGATGGGCGCGGCCATCGCCAGAAACGGCATTACGGCCGTACCGCCAGAAATGGCGATGGGCGCGGCAACCGCCAGAAACGGCATTACGGCCGTACCGCCAGAAATGGCGATGGGCGCGGCAACCGCCAGAAACTACCTGTTTATGTGCGCTGATGCCGTTGAATTTCTCAGAGAATATCAGTTTACCGGCAACGAATTCATCTACTGTGACCCGCCATACCTCATGAGTACCAGGAAACAGCAGAGAGCCATCTACGCCCACGAATTCGCAACCGAGGCAGAGCATACCAGCCTGTTAACCCTGCTAAGAGAAATCCCATGCAAAATCGCCCTGTCTGGCTACTTTTCAGAACTGTACGCCGATATGCTGCGCGGCTGGCATACTTACACATTTGAAAGCCAAACCAGAAGCGGCAAAACAGCCACAGAATGGCTATGGATGAACTACCCGCCGCCAAACGAGCTACATGATTACCGCTTCTTAGGCGATAACTACAGACAACGGGAACGCATTTAACGCAAAAAAAACCGGTGGGTTAAACGGCTGCAAAAAACAGACACCTTAGAACGCAAGGCAATCCTGTGGGCAATTCGTGAATCTGGCTTACTGGGGGAGGGGCAATGATAGTCTATACCACGCGCTTAATCCTTGTGGCGGTGCTGCTACTGGCGATTTTGGCGACGGCGTACCGGCCAACGCTCTTGCCATTCATTGCCGTAGGCGGCTTCCTGGCAATCTACGGCGCTGGCCTGACAACCCGTGTACAGGTTTGGAACGTATTCCACTACTGGCTAAACGCCAAATACATCAAAGAGCTTGGCTACAACGATTTTTACTCATGCGCTTACACGGCCGGGGGAACTGAATACTTCGGTGATGGTGCAATAAGAAACCTTTACACGTACGAATACAGCCAGCCAGGCGCATTGCCACCGTGCCCACCTGAGAACTTTAGCCAGGCGCGGTGGCAAGAATTTAGCGACGATCTAGCGTGGCTTCGTTCCCGGCCGGGGCGATGGACTTATTTAATGAGAGACAAAGGGCTGAACACAACGCCCACCTGGCTGGCAATGTCGGAGCGCCTGGCCAACATAGCCCCGGCCGGAACGGCGGGTTGGTGGCTAATACTCTATGCAGACAGCGTCCTGTTAGCGGCGGCGCTGGTATTAGTTGGTTTTGTGCGTGGGCCGCAAATTGCCAGCCTCATGACCATCTTCTTGCTTACATGGGTGGGAACGGCTCCGCAACTCATGGGGCATTGGTTCCAATATCTGTGGCTGGTCTTGTGCCTTATATCCCTGTCCGGCTGGCACAAGAAATTGTACGCGGTTTCCGGCGCGGCGCTGGCGTTAGCGGCGGCGCTGCGTATCTTCCCGGCCGTGCTATTCGTTTGGCCACTGCTGCATTGGCGGCAAGTTAACCGGCGCTTCTGGCTGGCGGCCATCGCCACCGGCCTGGCTGCCATGCTTGCCGGTTCTTTCACATCATTGGGCTGGTCGGTTTGGCCGCAATTTATCGACAAGCTGCTGCGACACGCCCGCCATATTGTGATAGAGCCGGGCAATCTGGGGCTAAGAAATCTCATTGCCGGGTTAAACGATCCGGCCGGGGCGCTGGCTACATGGCGGGCGTTCGGCCTGGGCGACGTGGGCGGCGTGATTTTTCCGTACCCCCCGGCGTGGGCTTGGGCAGCAGTGGCAATCATGGCGGCTCTGGCTGCCATTGCCATGACGAAGAAAAAGAGAATGCATTTCGGCAGCGGCTTGCCGTTTCTCTTTTTCGGGATGGTGGTAAGCCGGTACTACTACGGCATAATCGCTTTGTCATTCGATGATGCAGACAAAGGCGAGGTAATAATGCTGCTTGTAATTAGCCTGATTTTTATTGTGCTTACGTATTGGCTGCATCCTGTTATTGGCTATCTGGTGGGGCAATTTGCCCTGCTGGTTTATCTATATTGGAAGGTTGTTGGGAGGTGACAAATGAATCTAACTGATTTCTCGATTAGTCCAGGCGTGTGGGCTGGCTTTGTAGCGGCCGCCATTGGCATGGGGCTGCTATTCCTGCTCTCTAAATCGTTTTCCGGCGGCCGCATGATGCGCGTCCCTGATGGTGTACCGCCGGATAAATACTATAGAGCGTGGAAGGCGGGCGCGTTTGGCAAGAAGATTAGCCGGGGCATGGTATTTGTCGGCCTGGCTGCTCTGGCGCTGCTGGTGGGCGGGTGTGGCGGCATTATTGCGGGGATAGCATCATGATCATTAGAGATTTTTACATCATGGGTATTTTCGTATCTGCTTTATTCCTGATGGTGGGCAGCGGGGGGCTGCTGCTCATTTTTAGAGGGAATAAGCGGCGGATACCGGCGGCCGAACGGGCAGAGATAGCCAGGAAAAAGGCGGAGCGCCAGGACGAACACGATCTATTCAAAGCCATCACTAAAGAAGCAAAATACCTGGCTAAAGCAATTCCCGAGCATATGGCAATCCAAAACCAAATGACGTGGAATTTTCACGAAGTCAGGCGGGACGGCAAGAAGAAAAAGAAAAAATCGCTGGTGCGCTTCTCCGTCATTTTGCTTACCAGGACTGAGATATGGTTTAAGATTGACGGCCGTAAGCTGCCCTACGGCACATCATTTTCAGACATTAAAGACCCGGCACACAACGTCAAAGACAATCTACAACACGCCATTCACCGGCCGGTACAATTCTTTGAGGATCATGAATTCAATTTCTTTATCCGCGTCGGTCTAAAAAATTCCATCATGGGCATTCCTAAAAAAGTAAGCTGGCAAAAAGCATTGGCGGCGCTGCCCAAAGGGAACCCATTTGCCGTTGCCATCGGCGTCAACGATAACAACAAAGTCATCTACCAGGACCTGCGCCGCTGGCCGCATGGCATTGTGGCCGGGGCAACTGAGCAGGGCAAGTCGGTGCAAATGACGCAATGGCTCCTAACGCTGATGATGAGAAACTCACCAAAATCCTGCAAGTTTGTCTTGGTCGATTTGAAGGATGGCCTGGAGTTTAGCCGCTTCAAGGAAATGCCCCACGTACTGAAATTTGTAGACGAGCCAGAGGACGTGCTACCCGAACTGTATTGGTTACGTGACGAATATAAGCGGCGAACACAACTATTTAAGGGCTGTTGCCAGAATATAGCTGGTTGGAATACGCAAAACCCGAATAGGCGGCTGCCCTACATTTTCCTGTTTATAGATGAAATGGCAGACCTGATGCTTAACCGCAAGTTGGCAACAAAAGCAGACGAGGTCTTGTCAGACTTGGCGCGTAAAGCGCGGGCGGCCGGTATCCATATGGTGGTAGCAACGCAGATACTAGAAAAGAAAGTGTTGTCCTTACAGATTCGTGGCAATTTCCCCGGCCGCTGTGTCTTTTCAGTGCCAGGCATTACGGAATCTGTCATGGTGATAAACAACAGTCTGGCGGCGAATTTGGGGCACCCTGGGCGTTGTGTTTACCGTGCTGGGGCGACGACACATATTTTACAGGCTCCCATTGCCAGCGATGATGATTTTGACAGCGTACTGATTGCTGATGAAAAGGAAATGGTAGCAGCCCGGCCATTTGATGAAATAGACCTGTTCAGGGTGGCGCTTGAGAATCACGGCGGGCAAGCCAGCATAAAGCCGCTATTTGCAGATGTGCAGGGGCAAATGAGCAAAAGTAAGATCACAAAAACGCTAAAAGCCTTTGAATTCGATTTTACGGAAAACACGGTGCTTGAGATTGACGGCGGGCGCTACGTTTTGAGCCATCCACGACGCACAAAAGCCGGAACCCAAAGTCGGAAACTGATAGCAGTTAATGGCAGGCTGCCCAAAAACGAAAACGAACTGGCCTCCTGGTCAAAAGCCGGAACCCGAAACCAGGAACCCAACAATATCAACCCAACCCCCACGCCTATAGAGGAGGCGGCACACACATGAATACTTTACTGGAAAACCCATTTGTTTTAATCACGCTGCTCTGCTTATGTTGGCCTGGTATTGTGCCATTAGCAGGCATGTTTTTCTTAGCGCGTAACTATAATTTCAAAGTCACCAGACGTGGCGGGGGAGGGGGAGTGTGAACAGCCAATTTTATGCCAGTGAACATGAAAAGCTGATCATCGAAACGATCAGGCAAGCCAGAGCCAATAGGAAACGCCCCAGCACATTTGTTATCCGCGTGGTAGATGGCATTGTACAGGTGATGGTAGCACAGCCCACAGAATGTCTATGCAAAAGCAGTGACATTTGTCAGGTTGACTACGGGAACGGCAACCGGTAGAATTCAACGGTATAGTTCAAGCGTAAAATTCATAAAGGCCAATCACCTGCTCAGGGCGGGGTGATTGGCCTTTTTCTATTTGGGAATAGTATGGGAAAGTTCATTGTAGCGGGTGTGATTCTAGCCATTGGCTTATTTTTTGCCGCCCCGGCCCATGCCCAAACAGTATGTACAGCACCGGCATGGCAAGCTGGTACTACCTATACCAAAGCTGATGTTGTCACACACAACAATCACCAGTGGACGGCTAAATGGTGGAATACAAACAACGAACCGGGAACAACTGGGCCGTGGGGCGTTTGGCGCGACATGGGCGAGTGTAGTATGCCAACAATCACGCCAACGGCCGTGCCCACATCAACGCCCACAGAGACGCCGATCATCCCCTTCACTGTTACGCCCACCAGCCCCCCCACATCAACGCCAACCATCACCCCCACCGTCACCATCACAGCGACGGCCGTGCCCACATCAACGCCAACCATCACCCCCACAGCCACGATCACAGTGACGGCCGTGCCCACATCAACGCCAACCATCACCCCCACAGCCACGATCACAGTGACGGCCGTGCCCACATCAACGCCCACCAACCTGCCCACCCCCACACCCACCCCCACACCCCTGGCGGCCGCAAACTACACCATAGCCCTGCCATCCGGCAGCGTAGGCGAAATAGAAATGAAAATCACCGCCGGGGACGCCATGACTACAGCAGCCATCATGGCCTTAACCACCGTTTCCGTATTCAGAGCGTTACAGCAACTAACGCAAAGCGCCAGGGCTAAATGACAGAGATAAACGGCTTCCTGGAAATGTGCGCCGGTTCCATCGGCCTGGCGTTCTTCATCATGTTATTCGCGGCCAATGTCAGCCGGGCCATACGTCATGCCATCGGCGAGGAAATCTAATAGATGGACATATCCGCAATCAGCATCGATGTAGCCCACCTGGCCTTATTCGTTTTAGGAGATTTTGCGCGGCTTCTTGCTGGCGCGTTAATCGTAGCATCGTTTATGGATAGCCTAGTATCCATCTTACAGTTAATGAGGAGGTGATGCGTATTACTTAGAGCTTTGTATTAGTAGCAATCTTGTGCCACCGGCGGCCAACCTGGTTGCACAAGATTTGAGTACCGGTAGTAGTTTTACCGTATTGGGAGTTTTTTCTATTGGCGATCAGAACCAAGTATAAAAGGAGATAACAAACATGGTTCAAAACGTAAAATCCAAAGTTAACCGGCAAGCCATCATCAAGTGGCTGCCCTATGTACTGCCCGCCCTGGTAGCGGCCGTATTCCTGGCAACAGCCAGCGGTACATTCGCCCAGGCAATCACGCTCGACATTGACACCGCCGAGATGACAAACCGCCTCTTCGAGGGCGCAAACATCATCATCGCTGCACTGGGGGCGGTCATGTTTCTTCTGGCCGGCTTCAAACTGGGCGGTATCCTCATTCGTGGGATCGTCGATGCCATTGGCGGGATCCGATTCTGACCCGTGTGCCGGGCTATTAACACAAGCCCGGCCTACATCCTCCTATCCCTGTCATGAATCTTTCAAGCGCAATCCAGGCCGGTATCTGGCTGCTAAACGCCTTGTGGCCCCTGCTCATACTGCCTATTGGTAGTACAGTGGGCGTTACGCTGCTGGTCTGGATTGTGCAAGAAATAAGGGAGATAGAGTTTTGAAACGGTTTGCCAGACTCATATCACCCATCGCCCTGGCAGCGATTTTCCTGTCTGGCGTTTTTGCTCTAGTCGCCGCTCAAAGTGGTGAATGGTATCTTGTTCCAGAAATCGCCATTATCACCAGCTCTCAAATCACAGGCAACGAGGCGGGCTTCAATGCTACAGTAAGCGCCATCCGTGGTAGCAATACAAATATCGATTGGTCGATACGTTATACAAATACCACAAATCATGCAGCCGAATTTATCGAGGTAACAGTTAACGAGTTTGACTACTGGTGTACTGATGGCTGCGGGTACACGCACACCATGCAGATAGGGCCGCCAAATAGATCCATAAATGATATCGTATCGGGAGATACGCTGCTCATACATAATGGTAGTCAAGCAGATCGTTGTGGGGGGTTTACATATTGCAAGGATGTTTCCAACCCAATGGAGTATCTGATTTTTAAACACCGCCTGTTTGCCTATAAAGAAAGGCCCACTACCGTCAACATGTCAGTCAGCGTTGTCATCGAAGGGCTGCCGGTTCCTGGCGACAACACCCAGCCGCCAGGAACCCATCCGGCCGGCGGCGTGGGCACTTGCTACTTTACCGAAACGCTTGTCATTGATGACCCATCAACCATGACGGAGACCATAGGAATATCTAACACCGGTGATATTAGCGTAACTGGCGACATCGGCGGCACCGACCCGATCACAGTAGATATTCCATACACCAGAACGATCAACCTGGTGAGTAATCCCTCTTTTGAATCTGGCGGTTCCGCTCCAACGGATTGGGATAAATATGTAGACGGCACCATTCAACCTGGCAGCTGGTCTAATTGGATGGCCGGTGTGGCTTTGTCTGGTGACAAAGCCGTACAGAGCAACGGTGGCGCATTCGATTTTCTAAACGATGTTTCACTGCGAGGCGCAAGCAATTACGCCGTAGGCTTTCACGCCCGCTGTACAGATGAAAACCCATCTTGCAGCGAATCGGCTTCTATATATTGGGGGCAGATGATTATAGGCGGCTCTGCTACGCCGCCATTAGCATCTGGCTCCCCAATCTCAACAACCTACACACAAATCAGCGGTACAAAGGCGTCTGGCGGCGGAGTAGCAATGATCAGTATCAAAACAACCGGCTCTGATATTTACGTTGATGATATTTTCCTTTACCCGATAGATGATAACGGCGCTCCCCTGTGCGATCCATCTCTTTATGAGCCGCCAGACTTTGGAGGTGGTGACGGTGGGGGTGATGGCGGAGGGACTATCCCCAATCCGGGTGGCCTCCCAATCCCCGTACCGGGCGGCGGGCTGGCTGTCAAATGTTATGAATGTTCACCGCCAACCAACATGTTTTCTATTGGCGGCTGGCTGGCCTGGCTTGCTTGCCATATTCGCAACCTGTTTACCTGTCAGCTAAGAATCTGGATTTACAACCTGCTGAATCTGCTGATGGGGTTCTTTAGGGCGTTCTGGGTGCTGCTAAACTGGCTGGTGGCAACGGCTCAGAATTTTGCAAATTGGTTATTTTCTACCATATCTGATGTAGTGGGCTGGGGGTGGATACGGGCAAAGGGTTGGGTATCGTGGGCAATCACCGAAATTGGCAATATTTTGGGATGGGTGTGGGCGCAGTGGCAGAATGCAGCGACATGGTTCGGGGCAATGATGCAAGATTGGATAAGCTGGTTTGTGTCATTGGTCAACGGCTGGCTATCCTGGCTGGCTGGCATTCTGGATGATGGGTGGAGTTTTACAACGGGATGGGTTGGGGAATTGTGGGCAGCACTAATCGCATTGCCTGGCATGTTTCTGGGTAAAATTCTCAACTCCGATTTTCTACAGAATTGGTGGGCGCGGCTGCACTGGCTGCAAGCCATTTGGGATGCTGCCAAACTGCTAATGACAGCATTTATGGAAATCCTCAAAGATTTATACGCTGCCCTGATCCGGTTGATAGAAATGCTGATCAATGTTTTTCAGAAGCTGCGCGATGCGTTTGTTTCTAATCCGTATGAAATTACCATTGTCACCAGCGAAGGTGAAATTAGCACAATCGAACCGGGCGCGTTGTATGCTGATGGGCCAAACGGCACAAAAATTCTATGGATGTTCCTGGCTGGCGTCTCTACGGTTGACTGGTTTATTGGCGAGTTTGGTTTAGAAATGGTTTTGGCGCTGGTAGTGGGTACGCTGGCTATCGGCATTATTTTCTGGACGTTGCGATTATGGCACGAAATTCTACCTATTTAACGCTGTTTTTACTGCTGCTGTTAACCGTACCACTCCCTGCCAGGGCGCAAAGCGGCTCCTGCCCTGACTATACTAATGAACTATCACCATCCCCCACAGGAACCTACCCCAGTAATACAAAGTTTTGCGCCGGGAAGGATTCTTCGGCCACATTTGGTATTGTTTACGGGGATGAATATCCATGTTCAACTGCTATCAATGTGGGTAGCACAGTCGGGGCAGTTATGAAAGGGGAGTTTGATCCGCTGCTGATTGTCCCGCCGTCTGCTATGCCATTTAGCGCCGGATATGCCAATATGCGCTTTGAGTTTCACCCGGCTGGCTTCTTCGGAGAATACACGCAGGATGTGCTGATCAAGATAGAATCATACAGCCCAACCGGTGTGCTGCGTGCCCAAACAGTCTTTAATGTACGGGATCATCCATCGGTTGTTAGCCAGTTTGGCAATACGTGGTATTTGCCAGAATTGCAATTAGCAGCGGAACAAAACGGGTATTTTACGCTGCAAGTAGTAGCGCCAACGCCCACGTCATTGGCAGATTATTTTATTTCAGGGCTGCAAATTACAGATTCTAGCGGCTTCCCGGCCACATGCCAGATACCTGGGGGCGGCTGGCCTACGGCAACACCCTCGCCCACACCAATCCCGCCACCGGCAACCAATACGCCGCAAAGCACACCACAGAACACGCCTACTGGCACGTGGCAGCCTACGGCAACGGCGACTAATACCCCACAGAACACGCCGCAAAACACACCAACAGCCTGGCCTACATCTCCTGGCGGCACATTTACGCCCTGGCCGTCTGCCACTCCCTACACGCCACAAGAGATTGATGCAGAGCCAACAGGGACGCCGCTGCCCTTGCCATTTCTGCCTGATATTGGCTTCCCGTCTGTGAATTTGCCGGGAGATATTGGCTATGGCAATGCCCCAATGCCAGGTAACATAGGCTTTCCCAGTTTCCCCCCACCGGAACATACCAGCGCTACTTATCCAGAAATCAACGTACCATCTGTGCCAATATTTAGTACGCCGGATGGGATAGGCGTCAGTTTGACGCCAAACGCCACTACGGAAGCGAAGCTAATAGAAGTGCGGGGCTGGATTAGTAACACTGAAGAAACGGTGGATAGATGGAGCGGGGCAACGGCGGCCGGTTTGGGCTGGCTTAATCCTGATATTACCTCGACCACCGGCATATCATCACCTATGCAAATTGCGGCGGCAATCACGGAACCCATCACGCTGCCTATTAGTTACGTGCGTTCCTTGTCCGTTTATGTGCCGCATATTTGGCCCTACATCTTCCTCATTTTCTTGATGCTGCTCTGGATTTTCTTTAATCTCATGGCTAAGTTTGGGCTGGCTATTATCTCTGAGATTCTGGACGTTATCCGGCGCGTGATTGAACTGATACCGGGGTTTTAATTATGAAAAAGATTTTTTTGCTAATTCTGTTCTCTTTGGCAACGAGCGTTTTTGTTGCGGCCCCGCCCCCTGCCCACGCTCAAGTTTGCGATCTGTCATGGAATTTTGCCACGAATCTTGGTACATGGGGTGCGACTGGCTTTGTCCAGCAGGGTGGGGTAATGCGCTTTGAACCCGGTATTGTAACAGATGGCGCCACAACGTTAACCAGGTCGGAGATTTTGTCCGGTCTGGGTTTGCCTATGTCGTCTACAATCGCCACAAATGAAATCACAATCCAATGGTTGCAAGAAAAAAGTGATGCTGTTTCATACGTGCAGTTTGTTTATAATGACGGTGTGGGAGTGCAAACGCCGTTTGTGTATTCCGGCCTAAAAGGGGAGATAGCGGAGGGCGGTAAATATCTGTAAGGTATCAATCTCTCCGTTGATGTATTGGTGGCTAATGGCTATATGACGTTTGATGATGTGCAATTGTCTATTCCCTGCCCTAATATCGTAGCCCCTGCTACCACTCCCACACCAACAGCGACGCCTACCGCAACGGCAACGCCCGGCCCATCCCCTACGCCAGCGCCAACCTACACCCCGGTATGGAGCGACATGGAAACCATTTCTATGCCAGTTGACTTTGAGAACCCGTTCCTGGTAGCTGGCGGCCTGCCACAGCCCTTCCCCATTCCTGAACCCGATCCGGATAACTTCATTGATATGACTGTGTTTTGGGATTACGAGTTGCTGCGTGATTTTATTTCTGTCATCATGACTATGTTTGTCCTGATTAAGAAACATTACATCATGCAGGCTGTTTTGATTGTGGCGGTTTTTTCTCTGGTGTTGGTGTGGTTGGTACGGATGGTGCGCGGCCGCCAGATAAATGTGTAGCAAACCAACAAGCAAACCAACAAGCAAACCCGGCTCCCCTATGGTATACTTTGTGCGGCTCCCCAACGGCCGTATCGTCATATTTGGCGGTACGGCCGTTTTTTCTTGTGTCACGGGGAAGCTGTATTATGGCACAAGAAAAACGGCCGTTTGCGGCG
>JAJRYT010000091.1 GCA_024275635.1 Chloroflexota bacterium
CATGTCACTCTTTTTATGCGATGTTCAAATATTCGTACTCGAGTAAAGTTGCATTGACTAAAATCAGATTCTCACTCTGGTTACAAAATTATCTGGAAATATTTCTGATTTCGAATTTTGTACAAAGTCGAGCTTAGTAGTTACCTTTTCTCTACAGTCTGCTGTGTATCCTCCGCACGCGCTGTGTTCACTTGTATGGTTACTTATCTGCTTTATTTAGTGGGACTAGATATCGTCATTATAACCGGGCTGCAAAGTGGAAAAGCAACGGCCGTTGCAAAATGAGTTAGCCACATATCTGTATTGGTACAAACTTGAACTCCCATTACTTGTGGGTGCAACATTGTTGTATTTTACGGGGTCGCGGGAGTGAAATGTAGTGATAGATTGCACCCTTGCCTCTGACAAAAGTCATAAGCAAAGGGCAATACGGTTAATTTTGGTCTACCCAGATGCTCTTGCCCCCAAATAAATTAGCATCCCGATCGTTTGATGCTCTCACTATACGATATATTTACTCGTGTGAATAGATTATGACGTACTCATAAATAATTGGCGGGCGCGGGTTAACCCTTGATCGGGGTTATGTCCACCAGGCTGTTTACTCGACTAAATGACGGCGTGAATGGTTAATAAGATGAACAGTAGAACCAAAACGGCCGTTTCTGCACCACGTAGCGCCAACGGCCATCAAAATCACCCGTTTGGGGTGGGCTGTTGTCGGAACGATCAAGATAGCCGGAAAAGTTCAAAGAGGAATTTTTCTTCGTATAGAAGAAAATACGGGTTATCCCCTCAGACGTATCCAGACGGATCACATCATCTGTAACCAGGGCGCGGAAACGGAGGGGGAGGCGAATGTAGCCTTGTTCATCGGGCCGGAGCGCGCCGCTTTCGACCAATTGGACAACTTTATTGTAATCGGCCCATAGCCATTGGAAATGTATCTCTTGCCACAACCCGCCAAAAGGAACAAAACGAACGATGAGCAGGGTGCCGATGTTGATAATCAGCGGCACGGCCGCTAATTTGGCGCCGTCCCCCACACGCAGCAGCAAGTAAAGCAGGGAGCCGATAATGAGCGCGACCAGAGCCAGCTGTAAACTGGTCATGACGGGGTTGGCCCAAAGCCCGGCGGAGGAATCAGTGAGGAGATGGGCAACGGCCGTTATCCCAATCAGGGCCACACCAAACCAGATAGACACCATTCCCAGCGGCGGGAATTCCGGATCGTAGCGTTCCTCGTAGCCGCCCATCTTGCGCCTCCTTTGCGGGGATCAAGAACCAGGCTTCTAATCCGCGCCTTGTAACGATAATTGCGGTAGGGAAACCATGATGACATAAGCAAAAAGCATTAACGCAGTTAACGACAATGAAACAGTATACGTTTTGGGGAAGAACTGCGGATTGGTCAAACTGTTAAAGATGTCGCCAGCCAATAGAAGCGGCTGGGTGAAAATATCCCAACTGTTCCAGCGCAAAAAACGGCCCAGATACACGCCATAGCCGCTCATGCCGGTGGTGACGATGACAAACAACCAGCTAACGATACTGCCAAAGCGCCGGGTCACCAACGCTTGCATAAAGTACAGCGAGAGAACGCCCAGCAACAGCCCCGTCAAAGCAAAGATAAACAATAAGATGGCATCGTACCACAGCGGCGCGGCGGAATACGGGCGCAGATGAATTAAATCGGTGACCAGGTAAGGGGCGTTGGGGAATAAGAGTAACCAGAGCGGACCATAGATGACGGCCGTGCCCCGGTAGCGGTGCGACAACCAGGCAAACAGCAGCGGCAGCCAGGCTAAGAACAGGTTCCACACCAGAAAAATGAAGTGGCTTTCCCCGCTGTACAACATGCGCAGAATAACCATCGTCGTCGCCAGAATGGAAACGAACAGCAGGGATACAAAGATAATAATTTGGTAATTGCGTTTACGATTTTTCATAATTAAGCCTCGGAACAATCGTGACACAGTTGCCGCCGGGAAACTTGCCACTTGCCCCACGATTTGCCTATGGGTCGCTGGTATCCGTAGACCGTAGACCGTATTCCGTAGACCGTATTCCGTATTCCGTGTTCCGTGTTCCGTGTTCCGTGTTCCGTGTTCCGTAGACCGTGTTCCGTGTTCCGTAGACCGTATTCCGTGTTCCGTAGACCGTATTCTGCAGACCGTGTTCCGATTACGGATTACGGATTACGGATTACGGATCACGGATTACGGATTACGGAATATCTCCAATCTCAAAGCGCCGTAGGCGCGTTGGCGGGAGAGATGGAAGGATTGCCAACGCCGCCAGCCGGGGTTATCGGTCATGGATTGGTAACGGCCGTCCATCTCATCCCATAAAATTTGATGCGGCGTCGCCTGACAATCCTCATACTCGTAAATCCATTCCGAATCGCGCCAGTAGCCGGCGCAGGCGGGAACAGGGACTAACTGCTCGTCGCCCCGCGCGGCGTTCAGCGCCAGCGCTAACTGCGGCACCGCGTCGTCAGACAGGCGGGTGAGGTAGGCGGCGTCCAAATCGTTTGTGCGTTGGTAGCGGGCCAGGTTTTGTTGGGCAATGAAAGCATCAGGGTTGATGAGGTTGAGCGTCGCCAGAAAACCCATCGCCGCCAGGATAAAGCCGATGGTGAAGCGGTACGGCCGTGTCCACAACGTCAGTACAAACCAGCCCAACAAAACCGCCAGCCAGGCCATGAACACGTAAACCGTTAACCGCAGTTCGGTGTAGCCAAACGCCGCCTCGTATAGCCGCATCCGCTGCCACGCCGAGGCCAGCATCACGCCCACAAAGCCAATCATCAGGCTGGACAGGAGGTTGAACCATTTGATTTGTCGTTTCGATTCACGCCGGGCGATCCAGTTGAGGGAGAGGGACAGAGACAAGGAGAGGACGGCGACGACGACCAGTTCGAAGAAGCCGCGCCGGGCATAGCTGGCGTAGCTGTAATTTTCCAGTGCGGCGTAGGTACGGCCGCCGAAGAGGTAGGCAAACTGGACGGCCGTAAATGCCAGAAAGAGCAAATCCACCAATCCCAAAATCGTGACTGTTTCAATAAAGCCCACCGGCAGGGTGCGGGCCAACCGCGCCAGCCCCGCTTCCAACACACTTTCGTCATCTTCATCGCGGCGGCGGACGGCATAAGCCAGGCCGCCGGCCAGCGCCCAGGCGGCTAACACAATCAGGATGCCGCGCCAGATAGTTTCAAATAAGTCGGGCAGGAATGCCAGGTTCAGTGCTTCCTCCACGTAGTCGGCAAAGACGAGGTCGGCCGAGGCCAGGAGCAGGGTGAAGACAAACAGGACAGGCAAAGCCAGCAGTCCGCCGCGCAGGATGGGGAAGAGAGAGCGACGGCCGTGTGCCTGCACTGTTTTCACATCTACACTAGTCGCAACCAGGGGGGCGGTTATCGCCATGCTGTGCGCGCCCACCCGCACCGGCAGCGTCAGCGCCCCGGCCATACCCAACCTTTCCACCCGGCCCGCCGCGTAAAAGAAGGCCAGGTAGCTGAGGATGGCCAGGACGGCCAGGACATTCATCGTCGTCAAAAAGCCGTTGGCGCGTACCATCCCCATCCCAGCAAAAAAGAGCAGGGGCGCGACTAACCACAAATTACGCCGCGCGGGTCGGATGGCCTCGGAACGACCGATCCGCCACAGCGCCGCCAGCACGGCCAGCGCAAACAACAGCAGCGACGCGCCCACCTGTTTACCATAAAACAACCAGTCTACACTCCAGCCCAACGCCAGCGCCGCCAAGAAAATTTTTTGTGGATGTTTGATTGTTGTCATCGTTGTTTCCTTTTTGAGACTGGAGACTGGAGATTGTTCATTCGTCAGTCTCCAATCTCCAATCTCTAGTCATCCAATAAAAAGCCATGCCCGCACCCAGTAAATCTACGGCGATGTCGAGGAGTTCGTTGGAGCCAAACGGCCGTTCCTTGAATGAGACCAACTGCAAAATCTCCTGCGCCAATCCCAGCGCCAAAATCAAAGCCAGATAGCGGCGGGGGCGGGTTTGCAGACGGGGGAAGGTGCGGAGGACGACCGTTCCTGCCCCGGCGAACAAAATCAAATGCCCGATGACGTGCGCCAATTCTGTCCTGAAAACAAAATCCGTCACCCGCTCGAACAACGGCCACCGCGCCGCCAGCCAGCCGTAGGGGAATAAGACCAGGGCGATGAGGAGGACGGCCGCCAATGGCAGCCAGTTCAATTTGTTGTCCAGTCGTTTCCAATGAATCATGGTTGGAGTTTACAACAAACCAACTGGCTAACGCGACGCCTCAATGACGGCCGTTCACGCACTCAAGTGCTTGACAGGGGCAGGGGGAATGAGGGATGGTACAATTGTCGTTAACCGTAATCCGTAATCCGTAATCCGTAATCCGTAATCGGAACACGGAACACGGAACACGGAACACGGAATACGGAATACGAAACACGGAATACGGAATACGAAACACGGAATACGAAAAATGCTGCAACTACTCATCGTCGAAGATAACGAAAAACTACGCCCGGCGCTAAAAAGCGGGCTGGAAGCGACCGGCAGCGTGCAGGTCGTCCATGACACGGGCACGGGCGAGGATGCGCTGGAATTTTGCCTGACCCAGCCGCCGGATGCGGCGCTGATGGATGTGCAGTTGGCCGGGGCGATGAATGGGATTGAAACGGCCGTGGCCATCCGCCGCGAATTCCCCCGCCTACCGATCGTCTTCTACTCCATCCAGGATGACGACGCCTATTACCGCGCCTTTCGTCGGGCGGGCATCCTCAGCCATTACGCCTACGTGCGGAAATCGAACTACCTCTTGCCGCAGATGATTTTGCCACTGTTGCGCGATGCGGTGAACGGCCGTTCCTTCATTGACCCCGACATCGAAACCCGCGTCCAGGAAGTGCGCCACAAGGATGCACAAGACCCGATGACCCTGCTGGAACCGAACGAGCAGGAAGTGGCCCGGATGCTGGCAATGGGGTTGAGCAACCAACAAATCGCCGCCCGGATGGGTTTCCGCGACAAGCGCACCATCAGCCGCATCAACGGCCAGATTTACACCGCCTGGGACCTGAACGCGACGACGACGGATGAAAAAGTAGCTAGAACGAGAGCGGCGATAATTGTGGGGAACGGCCGTCTCATTGCCTGGGACAACGATGGCACGCCCCGTATCCTGGATGAACGCGGTGAATGGGTAAAGTGGGGGTAAGCCGTAAGGCGTAATCCGTTGAACAAAGGATGAATGATAATGAGTGATGATAAAAAATTTTCCAAACTAACACGCCCCCGCTACCCCATGCCCGACTTTGTGAAAGAGGCGCTGCTGGCGCGCGGGCTGATGGAAGCCTACCGGGAACGCCCCGCCTACCAGCAAAACGACTACCTCGGCTGGATCGGCCGTGCCAAACGCGAGGCCACCATCCAAAAGCGCCTGGCCCAAATGCTCGACGAACTGGAAGCCGGCGACGTGTACATGAAAATGGTCTATCATCCCAAACAGTAAATTAACCTCATCTAAGCTCGACTTTGTACAAAATTCGAAATCAGAAATATTTCCAGATAATTTTGTAACCAGAGTGAGAATCTGATTTTAGTCAATGCAACTTTACTCGAGTACGAATATTTGAACATCGCATAAAAAGAGTGACATGCAA
>JAJRYT010000092.1 GCA_024275635.1 Chloroflexota bacterium
CCCACGCCGCCGAAATTGTCCGCTGCGGTTTGGATCAATCCGCCACCGGATAAAGATAGCGAGGAGAAACGGCCGTCGTAGTAGAGGCTGTGGGTAAGTGGGTAACTGGGCAGTTTCAGTTATCCACTTATCCACAGCCGGGTGAGCGAGTGATTGCTCGCTAATTTATCAATTTTGGTGTCTCAATATCCTTGACACATTCCGCTTTCAAAACGTCCGCGCTTGTCATTTATCGCAGGAATTTCAGATGCCAGGATGCGTTAATTTCACGCCGGCAGTTCCAACGGTTTTGCCGGCTGCTTCGAGCGATTGATCGCCCACCCAATCAACACCGCCAGCAGAATAATCATCGCGCCTGTGCCCAGAGTGATGCCTTTATACTGCACAATAATCGGCGCAATGATCAAGCTGACCAGGTTAACCACCTTGATCATCGGGTTCAGCGCCGGCCCGGCCGTATCCTTGAGCGGATCGCCAACCGTATCGCCAACCACACCGGCCGTATGACGGTCTGACCCTTTGCCCAGATTGTTCGCCGGATCGCGCGGTTCATCTTCGATAACCTTTTTGGCATTGTCCCACGCTCCACCGGACGTAGCCATAAAGATCGCCAATAACTGACCAGACACGATAATACCGGCCTGGAAACCGCCCAACGCTTCCACATTCAGCAGCAAGCCCACCATAATCGGCGTCACGATGGCGATAACCGCCAGATTTACCAGGTCGCGCTGCGCGGCCACTGTCGAAATCGTTACCGCACGAGCGTAGTCCGGCTTTTTGGTTCCTTCCAGGATGCCCGGAATGCGGAACTGACGGCGGACTTCTTGCACCATCTGCCCGGCGGCGCGGTTGACCGCTTTAATTGCCAGGGAGGAGAAGAGCCAGGGCAGCGCGCCGCCTAACAGCAGCCCCACAAACACGGTTGGCTGTGAAACGCGAATGCCCGACGCCAATGCCGCCGGATCGATTTTACCGACATCGGTAATGTAAGCGCCAAACAGGGAAACAGCCGCAATGACCGCCGAACCAATCGCAATTCCCTTGGTGATCGCTTTGGTTGTGTTGCCAACCGCGTCCAGGTCGGCCATGATTTTACGCGCTTTGTCATTCAGCCCGGCCATCTCGCCAATCCCATTGGCGTTGTCGGCGATGGGGCCAAAAGAGTCCATAGCTACGTTGTTGCCGGTCAAGGTCAACATGCCGATACCGGTCATGGCGACCCCGTACAACACAAAGGCAACCTGAGCTACTGAGGCGGAGGGCACAAGGCCGCTGTCCACATATTGTTGTACCGGCACGCCTGAATAGATGAGAACGGCCGCGCCGATGGTGGCGGCGATGACAACCACATTCCATACGCTGGATTCATATCCTTCGGCTAGACCGGACAAAATAAAGGTAGCCGGCCCTCCTTTCGCGCTGTCAACAATCTCCTTAATAGGTTTGCCCTCGGTGCCGGTGAAATAATCGGTCAGCCGGTCAATGACAATAGCCAGGGCCACGCCAGCGGCCGTAGACAAGAACGGCCGCCACCAACCGCCAGGCACATCGCGCATGTAAACGATGGCTACAAGGCCAAACAAAACTACCGAAATAGCCGCCGAGGTGAGGAAGCCGCTGAAAATTGCCTTCATCGCGTCGCCTTGCTCTTCGGAATCCCCTTTTACCAGGTAAGTGCCGACGATGGAAGACAACACGCCGATACCGCGTACCAGCAGCGGGAACAAAATCCATTCAATATGTCCCGTCATCGCGGTTAGGGCGATACCCAGGATTAAACCGGAGACGATGGTGACTTCATACGATTCAAAAATATCGGCGGCCATACCGGCGCAGTCGCCGACGTTGTCGCCCACGAGGTCGGCAACAACGGCCGCGTTGCGTGGGTCATCCTCTTCCAGGCCCTGTTCTACTTTACCGACAAGATCCGCGCCGACATCAGCTGCTTTGGTGTAAATGCCACCGCCGACGCGCATAAACAATGCCAGCAGCGTGCCGCCAAAGCCGAATCCCAGCAAAGCATCCGGCGCTGCTTTTGCAAAAAACATAAAAATGACTGTGCCGCCTAACAGACCCAACCCGTCGGTCAACATGCCGGTGATGGTTCCGGCCCGGTAAGCGATGCGTAACGCATCTTTGAAACTGGTGCGGGCGGCGGCGGCAACGCGCACGTTGCCTTGCACGGCCATCCGCATCCCAATCTGCCCTACAATCAGAGAAAAGCCAGCGCCCAGCATAAATGCAACGGCCCGGCCAATGCCGACAATGAGCCGAATTGAGCTTTCGCTGCTTCCCTCAAATCGTTCCAATGCCTCGGCGCTGGGCGGTACAATATACACGCTGAGGAATAGAACAATTGTCAAGATGCCGATGAAAGGCAGGATGGTGCGTAACTGTCGGGTCAAATACGCATCGGCTCCTTGCCGAATCGCCTCCCAAACTTCTATCATCTCCTTGCTGCCTTTATCCTCGCGCATGATTTGGTTGCGTAGGAAAAGCGCATAAAGAAGGCCAAGAATGGCGACCCCCAGCACGCTCCACAAGGCTGTGGTTTCAAAGGGTGTTAAGTCTAATGTGCTCATAAGAAAACTACCTCCTTCACTAAGTAAATAAAATATAACTATACGGTCCTGTATTGGCTGACAAAACGTATGGACACCGTATAGTTACAGCAATAATGGCGTAACGGGTGAATTCCTTACGGCCGTTACGTTTTTACAACAATCAGTCAGAAAATCGTTTGGGTTTGAACAGTTTCCAATCTGGAACTCTATTCAGGTTCTCCATGAAATGGTAACGTTTCTCGCCTTTTTATCCTTAAACAAGGCATCAATAGCCCGAATAGTAGCCGATCTGGTCAATTGTGACGAAAAACCGGTTGTTTTTTAGTGCAATTTGTCATGTAATCGGTGTGTTGATTGTCACAGATATAATTCAGTTGGCCGGAATAATACTTTGTCTCTCCTTTAAGAGCAAAATGACACGCATCACGCTCCCCTAACTTGTAGTATAATATACCTATGTCAACCCTTTTGGTGTTAGCGCCGGCGCTGGCGCATACAAAAGTCGGCCATCCAGAAAATCATTCGCGGATGACGGTATTGTCGGCTGCTTTGCAGGAGTCGGGGATGATGGATAAGGTGATGGCTGTTCCTCCTGCGCCGGCGACGCTTGAACAACTCCGGCGGGTTCACAGCGCCAGTTTAATTGAGCAGATCCGGTATGTGTCGGGCGCGGGCGGCGGACTGTTGGATTATGGGGACACATATGCGACGGCCGCAAGTTATGAATTAGCCCGGTTGGCTGTAGGGGGTTGTTGTACGGCCGTTGACTGCATCATGACCGGCCAGGCTGATAATGGCATGGCCCTTGTTCGTCCACCGGGCCATCATGCTGAAGCGCATCGCGTAAGCGGGTTTTGTTTGTTTAATAACATCGCCGTCGCCGCTCGCCACGCCCAGGTCGTACATGGCGTGAAGCGCGTTTTAATATTTGATTTTGATGTGCATCATGGCAATGGCACACAAGATATTTTTTACGACGATGACACCGTCCTTTTTGTATCTATGCACCTGTTTGCGCCCTATTTTTATCCTGGCGCTGGCGCATTGAACGAGGCCGGAAGCAGCCGGGGGCGTGGATTTACACTCAACGTGCCGCTGCCGCCCGGTGTTGGCGATTGGGGTTACAATCGCATTTTGGATGAGGTTGTGTTTCCTAAAGTAATGGCCTTTCAGCCGGAGCTTGTCCTTATCTCTGTTGGGTTTGACGCTCACTGGCAGGATCCATTGGCCAATGCCGGGTTGAGTTTGACCGGGTATGCCCAGATCACTCGAAGTTTAATTCGACTGGTAGAGGAAGCTTGTAACGGCCGTATCCTTTTCATCCTTGAAGGCGGCTACCATCATCAAGTTCTGATAGCTGGTGTTCACAATGTTCTTTATGCCCTGCTTGGCCGTGATGAAATTCAAGACACACTTGGCCCTACTCCTTATGCTGAAGCCGACATAACCCGGCTGCTTGATAAACTAAAACGTCAGCACTTGCCTAATTAAGGGAAACTTTGCATAATATTATTTATAAGTTGACCATAATTAAGGCGACTTTCTAATTTTAATCGTACCTATTGAGCGGATTTCACTTTAGACAATGCCGTAACTCGGAAAGCGCCCCAAAAATAGTTAGGATCGAGAATTAAATAACTTACAAGCTTCGTAAATTATTTAACACCCAGTCCTTAAGGTTGAAGAGTTCCTGTGACAACCATTACTCTCCAAGACTACTGTCAACAGATTGACGACCTGATTGAAGAACAGCGCTTTGATGAGGCTGTTACCCACTGCCGCCATATTTTGCAGCAATACCCACACCATATAGAAACATACCGGATTTGGGCCAGGGCGCTGCTGGAAAAGGGAGACTATTCCGGTGCGGTTGATTTATTGCAGCGAGCGCTAAGTGTTAACCCAAGTGATTTTGTCGCCCATGTAGGCATGTCTATGGCGTATAAGGAAGATCAGATGCTGCCGCAGTCGATCTGGCATCTGGAACGGGCCATGGAGATACGGCCGTATAACGCTGCCTTGCAAGAAGAACTACAAGATTTGTACGCTCAAAGCTGCACGGCCGTTCCTGACCGCATCACGCCATCACAAGGCGCGCTGGCCCGGCTCTATCTGGAATCTGAAATGTATCTGGCGGCGGCTCAAGAACTGCGCCAGTCGCTTAGCCAGGATGAAGACCGGATTGATTTGAAAGTCCTCCTGGCCGAAATATTGTGGTGGGATAACCAGCGTGTTGAATCAGTTG
Organism: Chloroflexota bacterium; assembly: GCA_024275635.1. Lineage (GTDB taxonomy): Bacteria > Chloroflexota > Anaerolineae > Promineifilales > Promineifilaceae > JACKCC01. Next base: position 4,813 of record JAJRYT010000092.1, read on the forward strand.
CCTTATGCTTGAGCATTTTAGACGAATTACCTAACTGCATTCAGGCCAATGCTATTTTGGGCCAGGTATGGTTGCAAACCGGCCGTATTGAGGAAGCCCAAACATACTTAAATCGATTGCAAGCTCTGACACAGATGGACAAGGCGCATTGTAGTAATGATTCAGTTGTGTGTCATGCCTTGCTTTCCCAGGGCGCTCCCCCACTCCCAGAAAAAGTGACTATTACTTATTTAGAAGATGACGCCCAGCACGCGCCTGATGAGGAATCGCCGACCGCTGATTGGGTGGATGAATTCACACTGGCCGAGGCAACGGAGCGGGGAGAACCGGCCGAAGAAGACGCCGTCCCTGGTTGGTTGAGCGGCGTGCCTTTGGAAACGGCGGATGACGCTGAGGAAACGGCCGTTGCCACACCAGGTAACGAACTGGCTTCCCCAGCATCTCCTATTCAGGCCGAAACCGATTGGTTTGTGGATACAGGCGATCAGACCGATGATGATGTTTCCGACCTGATTGGCGACTTGGGCAAGGCAAGCGGTCTGACTGGCTGGTTGATAGATGACGCCGGCGACGATGCGGCCCAGCCAGCCGATTTGGATTCGGCTGAACCGGCTGATCTCGACATGACGCCTGAACTGGGCGGCCAGGAGGATTTGGACAGTCCTGGAATCACCGACCTGTTTGCCCGGTTGGATGAGATGGACGAAACTGACCCCGCTGAAATCGCCTCTGAAAGCTTCGATGAAGGGTTAACCGATCTCTTTGCCGATATGTCCATTGATGATGAGCCTGTTATACAAGGCGACGCGGCGGTTGGACAGCAGGATGATGAAGTAGATGATTTCTTTGCCGATTTGGTCCAGGACGAGTCGGAAACGGCCGTTCAAGATGCCGATCTATCCGCCCTGGCCCAGGCGTCGGAGACAGAAGATGACTTTCATACCGGGTATACGCAATTATTTGATGAATTGAGCGGCGACGCTTTTCCTGAAGAAGAAACAGCAAACTGGTTGGGGACAGAAGCCGATATGTCCGAACCTGACGCAGAAGATGAATCCCCATCGGAAACCGTGTCTGATTGGCTTTCCGAGGCTACCGACGCCGATTTTGAGCCGGTTCAAATAGACAACCGGTTTACGACCGATTGGTTAACGCCCCAGGACGAACCTGATGCGGCCGCAGCCAGCCGGCCAACAGACGCTGAGGAAAGCGAAACAACAGCGGCCGACGGCCAGTTGAGCGATGCTGATGATAAGATCCCCACCTGGATGTTAGGGGGCGAGCAGGAAGTTCAGGAATTTGAGACCCCGCCGCCGCTCGACTCGGCGGCCGGGTTGTTATTTGACGCCGACGATAGCGACCAACTTAATGATCTCGCCGACCTGGCTGATGATGCGGCCGTTCCTACCTGGCTGCTTGGCGGCGATCAAGCGATGGAAGAAACCGGCGATCTTGACCTGCCGCCCATCACCGAAGAAGCCCGTTCCGAAACGCCAGACCAGACGATAGAAGATGACCTGGCGGATTTATCCAGCCAGCAACTGCCTGATTGGCTGCTTGACAACGAAGTGGAAACCGGGACCGAATCCACCGATTACCTCGCTGCCGACTCTGGCGCTGAACCTTTGCTGGAATTGAGCGGTGAACCCGACCTGGTTGATAGCGGCGAAGAACTCCCTAATTGGCTATTGGATGATACGCCCACCGGTCAAGACGAACTGGAGGTAGCTGTGATAGATGATAATGATAAGCGTGAAATAGAGCCTCAGGAAGAGCCTGAAGATATAACCGAGGGCGCCTCTGATGATGATGGCCTGACGGGGTGGTTAGAGCAATTGGCTGTTGGGCGAGATGACGCCCCGGAAGAACCCGCAACGCTTACCGATGAGGATGACAGCGCCAGTTTTGCGTCACGTGTCGCCGGCGGCGAAGGCGGAGCCATTGACGAGTTACCCACCCAGGCCAGTTTACCCGAGGAAACGCCGGATGCAGGCGAGGGTGATGATGTGCAATCGGAAGATGACCTTGATTGGCTTGAACAACTTGGCAATCCTGTTCTTGATCCCACAGACGAGCAAATTACATTGGACTGGTCCCAAGATGATGAAGAACTTGAGGATGTGTTGGCCGGGGTTACTGGCGAATTACAAGCGGATTTAGATTGGCTGGATACACTTGCGGAGGAGACGAATGCTTCGCTGGAAGTATTGCCGCCCGGTGATGATGAAGCGGCCGAAACGGGCACAGATGAGTTGGAATGGCTGAATGAATTAGGGGCCGACGAGGATACCGGGCCACTGGACGATTATGGCGCGGAACCAGCGCTGCCGGAATTTGAAAATACGCTGGCCGATTTGCCCGATGAACCGGATGACGCCATGGATTGGTTGGCAGAATTGGAAATGGATTCACCGGCTTCTGCCGAGGCTGAAGCTGATGCGGACGCGGCCATTGAGGGTGATATTGAAGCTGAGTTGGCGCCGGAACTAACTCTGGACAGTGAGCCGGAACTGTCAGAAACAACGGCCGTTTCCGATGCGCCTGACGATCTGGATGACGCCATGGCCTGGCTGGAAACATTAGCCGTGCAACAGGGCGCGCCTTTAGAAGAATTACCCAGTGTAACTGAAGCGGCTGAGGTTGAGCCGGCGCTCCCAGACGCCCTGGAAGCTGATGCTGACTCAGAAGCGGGATTGGCCGGCGGCGAGGCCCAGGCGGACATGCCGGAAGATTTGGATGACGCCATGAACTGGTTGGAGGAATTGGCGGCTAAACAAGGCGCTCCGTTGGAAGAACTGCCCTCTATTGCTGAGGTTGTGGATGAATCTCTGCCGGCTGAACTGGAACTGGCTGAAACAATGCCGGAGCCAGCGCCGCCGCCAGAGTTAACAACATCTGAACAAGCTGCCGCGCCAGATCTGGCCGAGGCATTGGATTGGTTGGAGCAGATGGCGCGTGCAGAAGGAGTGGAACTAGACGAAGTTTCTATGGTGGAAACGGCCGTTCCCGTTTCAGAAAACGAACTGGCCGATGCGCTTGATTGGCTGGAACAAATGGCCCAACCGGATGAAGAACCCCTCATTCCGCCTGCTGTGGACGCCGTGTCCACAGTTCTAGAAGATGACCTGATTAACTTGACGGATGAAATGCCGGATGATCCGGACGAAGCGCTGGTTTGGCTGCAGCAGTGGGCGATAGATGAAGATATTGGCGAGGTTGTTGGCTTGCCCGACGATGAAGTTGCCGCCGCGCCGGCAGGTGAATTGGATAGTGATGAATTAGATAGCGAACCAAAGAGTGACACCACGATTGATCTGACGGATACGGCCATTGAAGAAGAGATGCTCTCAGAAATTCCCGATGATCCTGATGCGGCCATGGCCTGGTTGGAACAACTGGCCGCGCAGCAGGGCGCGCCCCTGGAAGAACTCCCTTCGGTAACCGCCGATGCTGAGCTGACGCCCGTTGTTGACTCCCCGGTAGATGCCGCACCAGAATCACAAGACGCCATTGCCTCACAAGATGACCTGGCTAGAGCATTGGACGAGGCTGCGTCAGAAGCCGATGACGCAGCCGATTGGCTCGACGAATTGGCCGAAGCAGAAGCCGATCCATTGGCTGAAATCCCGGAATTTGCTGAAGTGTTGGATATAGAACCAGAAGTAGTTACCGCCGCGCCGGAGGTGGAACCGGATGCCACAGATGGGGGCGTCCCCGAAGATATGGACGAGGCGATGGCCTGGCTGGAGGAATTGGCTGTTCAGCAAGGGGCTGCTTTGGAAGAACTGCCTTCATTATCTGAAAAGCCGGATACGCAACCTGAATTGCTGGAAATAGAAACGGCCGTCGAGAACGGTGTTGATTTGGCAGAGCCGGTCGAACCCACTGTAACCGCCCCGTCTCCCTCTGCGGCTGAAACGGCGCCGATTGATGACGAAACGGATGATAGTGAATCCGAACTCGCACCTGTGGAAGATTTAGCTGACGCCATGCCGGGTTGGTTAGATTTGGAGACAGAACAAGCGGTGCCTGGGCAGACAGAATGGTTGACCTCGCTGGATGAACCAGATGTTATTGGCTGGTTAGAGGCAGAAGAGGATGCTTCACTATCTTCCGGTATTTATGACCGATCTATTGCCTCACGATTCGATCCCCAGCCGGATGCTTTATTTGACACTGGCCCGTTACCACCGGAAGTCGGACTGAGACTGGATACCGGCCCTCTGACGCTGCCAGAAGAAGAATTAATCACCTCGGTCTTGGAATTGAATGAGACCGATCTGCACAAGGCACGCGCAGCGGTCGCCGATGGCGCATTGGATGAGGCGTTACAGTTGTATCAGGATTTGGTAGAAACGGGCGGTGGGCTAATGACACTGATCGCCGATCTGGAATCAGCCGCCGACGCGTATTCAAATCGGCCTTTATTCCGCCGCCTGTTAGGCGATGCTTACATGCAAAATGGTCAATTACAGAAAGCTTTAGATACGTATCGCATGGCACTTGACCAAATATAAATTTGGTGTACAAACGACAGGAAACGTGAAGTCGGAAAACGTAAAGCGTAACCCTTACGCTTTGCGTTTTATTTTTGCTTTTGAAGGTGTCCTCCCGGCGGTTCACGAGTGGTTGGCTGGTTTAAATTGGTTAACCTCTGGGAGGGTTCGTTGTTACCTTTTGTCATACTTTTGAATAGATGGAGTAATTTAATGGAACGCACATTGATATTGGTTAAACCGGATGGTGTCCAGCGTGGATTGACTGGTGAAATTATCGGCCGTTTTGAACAGCGTGGCCTTAAGATGGTTGGCATGAAGTTTATGCAAATGTCCCCGGCGCTGGCTGAGGAGCATTATGGGGTACACAAGGAACGGCCGTTTTACAACAGCCTGGTTGAATACATCATCTCTGGCCCGATTGTAGCCATGGTGTGGGAAGGGAAGGATGCGATTGCCGCTGCCCGCTCCACGATGGGTGCGACCAACCCGGTTGCCGCCGCCCCCGGCACCATTCGCGGCGATCTGGGGATGGAAATCGGCCGTAACCTGGTACACGGCTCCGACAGCCCTGAAAATGCCGTCAAAGAAGTGAATTTATTCTTTAACGCCGACGAATTAGTAGATTGGGCGCGAACAACTGACAGTTGGATTCGGGAATAGACCAGATTTTGCGAAATAATCGGGAACAAAAAAGAGCGCCTGTCATGGCGCTCTTTGTCTATCTACTGTATGTGCAGCACAATATAGGCGCTGTCCCATAACTCTTCCAGATTGTAATAATTACGTTTGACCGGGGAAAATAAGTGGACAACGAGATCGCCAAAGTCAACAAGCATCCAGCCGGAGCGCGGCGACCCTTCTATGCCGTTGGAAAGTATTTTGGCGCTATGTTTTGCTTTATCAATCAAAGTGTCGGCTAGAGCTTGCAACTGCCGTTCGTTTTCGCCATTACAAATCAAGAAGTAATCGGCAAAAGCAGACTGGTCTAGAATATCCAACAATGTGATATTATTGCCTTTTTTATCTACAATTGTATCTACTAATAAGTGTGCTAATTCTAAACTGTCCAGACTTCACCTCCGTATAATGTTCTCTTAAAAGTTACTAGTTCTAATAAATTTTGTAGCTTTGGCATAAGTGAAGCAATATTGGTTAAAAACAACCAGGAATCCAACCAATATGCCTCAAAGAGAAGTATAACAAAACCAGAGCCAAGTCCATAAAACATACAAGCTCTTTGAGATTTTGTGGGATTCGGCCGTATTACGTGTTGCGTACCCGTGGAGATTATACTCGGTTTGTTCGCAAGATATGCGCCATGTAATTGGTAACTGGTAATTACCCAATTACTCAATTACTCAATTACCCAATTACCCAATTACTCAATTACCCAATTATCAACAAACTGCAAAGTTGATTTTGAACGAACCCTTAGCTCGACTTTGTACAAAATTCGAAATCAGAAATATTTCCAGATAATTTTGTAACCAGAGTGAGAATCTGATTTTAGTCAATGCAACTTTACTCGAGTACGAATATTTGAACATCGCATAAAAA
>JAJRYT010000093.1 GCA_024275635.1 Chloroflexota bacterium
AAAGAAGCGGTGATTGTCGGCCGTTCTAACATTGTGGGTCAGCCGATGGCGATGTTGTTACAAAAGGCCAATGCAACTGTCACCGTCTGCCACAGCCGCACCCGCGATTTAGCGGCGCATGTGAGGCGGGCGGATATTGTGGTGGCTGCGATTGGCCGAACAGAGATGCTTACCGGCGATATGATTAAACCGGGGGCGACGGTGATTGATGTGGGTATTAACCGAAAAGAAGACCCGTCACGTAAGCGCGGCTACCGGCTGGTTGGCGATGTTGACTTTGAGTCGGCCAAAGAAGTGGCCGGAGCGATTACGCCGGTTCCGGGGGGCGTTGGCCCGATGACAATTGCACTGCTTATGCAGAATACGCTGCGGGCGGCGGAAATAGCGTTGAGCAGGAGGGAATAGCCTGCTTGTAGACCTGCGAGGTTTTAGAACATAATTGGCTATGTATGTTTTTGGTGAAAACCTCGCAGGTCTTGGGGGGTGTTGATGTTGGCGAAGGAACGGCCGTCTTCATCAAACCGCTCAATTTCCTTCCTATCCACAAACCGGACCGATACTTGCCCATAAAAGTTGACGATTTTTAGTCGTTTGGCTTTTAAGTTGGCCTCAATAGGCGGCAAACATCTCTTGCTATAAATAGCATGGAGCGGCTCCGGAAATTTGGTCCAGCGCGGCACGATGATGTCGGCCGTTTCCCGCAGCGTGATGAGATGAGCCAACAAATCGCGGTTGAGCCAGGGCATATCGCAGGCGACGATAAGGATATAGGGATGACGGGCATGGTGAACGGCCGTATAAATTCCCCCCAACGGCCCATGATCCGGATACACATCGCCAAACATCGGCAGCCCAAAACGAGCATATTCACCCGGCTTGTTGGTAATGAGAATCAACTCATCGCCCAATCCCTCGACTTGTTCAATCACCGTTTCAATTAACGGCCGTCCCTCGAAAGACACAAACGATTTATCCACCCCCATCCGGCTGCTTTTCCCGCCAGCCATGATGGCTACCGAGAGGGATGAGGAAGGAGGGATGAAGAAGGAGTTATTTGCTGCTTGCAAACTTACCACCTATATACTCACACTACATAAATCGGTAAAACACCTGGTTGCTCAAGAACCGCCCTTTTTCTGTAAGGCGCAGACGGCCGTTTCCTGTTACCAATAGACCCCAATCCACAAGCTGGCTGACTGTACCATCATACACCGCATCTAACTCCTGCCCAAAATTAGCCCGAAAAGCGGCTAAATCCAGCCCTTCTTGCAGCAGCCGGAGCTGCGTGATGACTGTATCGGCCATCGCCTCGGCGCGATCAACGGCGTGGTAATCGGCGGCGGCGGCAGAGAGGGGGAACGGGCCGGTTGTTTCGCCCGCCATGCGGCGGATGTAAACACGCGGCTGTTTAACAACCTCATAGCGGATATGGTTGGCCGAGCCGTGCGCGCCCGCGCCCAGCCCCAGATATTCTTGATTGCGCCAATAGATTAAGTTGTGCTGGCACGCTTTACCGGGCAAGCTCCAATTGGATATTTCATACTGTTCAAAACCTTGCCTGTTAAGGATGTCGCTGGCCAGTTGGTACTGGTCGGCAGCCAGGTCAGGGTCCGGGGGGTGGATACGGCCGTTGCCCAACCAGCGCTGCATCGGCGTCCCCGGTTCAATCGTCAGGCAATACAGGCTCAAATGAGCAGGCGATAATTCCAACGCGGCGCGTACACTTTTCTCCCATGAAGCCAGCGTTTGTCCTGGCACGCCATAAATTAAGTCCAGATTGATGTCATCAAACCCGGCGGCGCGGGCCAGTTTTACCGCTGCGATCACATCGGAAAAATTGTGCTGCCGCTCCAGCAGGGCCAATTCGCCGGCAATGGCGCTCTGCACGCCAAAACTCAGCCGGTTGACGCCGAGGTCATGAACGGCCGTCAAATACGCTCTGTCCACCGTCCCTGGATTCGCTTCCATCGTCACTTCGGCATTGCCAGCCAGCATAAACGATTGGCGCACCGCCTGTAGAATCTGTTCCAACTGCGCCGGGGACATGAGCGAAGGTGTGCCGCCGCCGAAAAAGATGGTGGGAAGCGGCCGTTTCGTCCCGGACAGCGCCCCCACCTGCTCAATCTCCCGGCAGAGAGCCGTCGTATACGCATCCTGCAAACCGCCCAGGCTGGTGTATGTATTAAAATCACAATACGAGCAGCGGTGGCGGCAAAAAGGAATATGTAAATAAAGCGCTAATTGTTCCGACATGACCCTATATAATTACAACGATTAACCCTCCCGGAGGTTAGCCTGACGAAACAGCTAATCACTCGTGAACCTCCAGGAAACCGACTTGGCAGCTACTTATAATTCACAATTCATCATGAGAACCGCTTGTCTACAGCAGTCGCATACCGTATCATAATCATAGTGGCAGAGGGACAAAGGGGCAAAGTAATAAAGGGGTAGCGTGGCAAAGCGGCAACTATGAAACAACCAACTCTACAACTTTACATCTTTGCAACTCTGCAGCTTGGAAGGTATAAGGAGACATCCACATGAGGAAACGGTTTGCCAAATTAGGGGTAACGCGATTGGCCCGCATGGTTGAAATCAGCCGCATACTTAACTCTGCTACCAACCTCGATCAAGTGCTAACACATATCATCAAAGAAGCGGCGACATTGACCAACACGGAAGCGGCCTCGATTTTGCTGCTCGACCCACGCACGCGCGATTTGTTTATCACCGCCTCGTCAAATGAAATCCCCGAACATCTGGCAACAACACCCGTTCCGCTGGACAGCAGCATCGCCGGGGCGATATTGCAGGCCAATCGGCCAATGTACATCCCCGATGTTTCCCAAGACCCGCGCTGGAATAAAGGGGTGGACAAAGCGATAGAATTCCAAACACGTTCGATTTTAGGCGTACCCATGCGTGACGTAGACCGGCAGCCGGTTGGCGTTCTGGAAGCCATCAACAAAAAAAGCGGCGAATTTACCCGGCAGGATGCTGAGATGTTGACAATCCTGGCCGACATCGCCGGTGTGGCCGTGGAACGGGCGCGGTTAAATGAAGATTTGCAGCAGGCGTATGCGGAGTTGAATGATCTTGACCAGATCAAGACGGATTTCATTTCGATTGCTTCACATGAATTACGCACGCCGCTTTCGGTGATTCTGGGCTATCTTTCTTTTTTGCGGGAGGAATCGTCGCCGGAGATGATGGCCCAGTTCGACACGGTGTTGGATGCGGCCGTTCATTTACGCACGCTTATTCAGGATATGTTGAATTTTCAATATGTGGATACCGGGCGGGATACGCTGGAGTTGTCACAGATCGATCTGGTGGCATTAGTGCAGGAAATGATGGCGGAACGAGATGAAACGGCCGTTGCCAAACAACAAACCATCACCATCAGCTTACCTGATACTCCCCTACCCATCTTTGCCGACCAGGGCGTCATCAAAGTCGTCATCAACAACCTGCTCGACAACGCCATCAAATTCACGCCCCAGGGTGGGCAGATTAGCATTAAACTATCCCAGCACGGCCAGGAAGCGTGGGTGTGCGTCAACGATACCGGCATTGGCATTCCCAGCGAGCAGCTAGACCGTATATTCCGGCGTTTCTATCAAGTTGAATCACCCTTGCGCCGTGAACATGAAGGGCTGGGGCTGGGATTGGCGATCGTTAAGGAGCTGGTTGAACTCCATCAAGGCCGAATTTGGGTGGAAAGCGAAGAAGGTAGAGGGAGCCATTTTTATGTGGCTTTGCACCTGGATGGACAGGCTCAAGGGCCGCCGGCGGGCAAGTGACATACGACGATCGGCATCTTTTCAGGCAATTATCTCGTATTGTGTGCAAATGGAAATGAATATACTGAATACGGGAGTAATGAGATATGCGTAAAGTAACGGTTTTGCTTCTGATTTTAGTTATGTTTTGGGTGGGAGTTGGGTTCGTCCAGGCTCAGGATGGCGCGGTTATACTCCTGGAAATCGAGGGGCCGGTAACACCGGCAATGGCCAGCTACTTTGAACGCGGCATCCAGTTTGCAGAAGAAACGGGGGCGCAGGCCGTCTTAATCGTCTTAAATACGCCGGGCGGCGCGGTGGACACCACCCAGGAAATTGTGCGGTCTTTTCGGGCATCCAAAGTTCCCATTATTGTTTACATCAGCCCGCGCGGGGCGCAGGCGGCGTCGGCGGGCAGCATCATCACGGTGGCGGCCCATGCGGCGGCGATGGCTCCGGAAACAGTCATCGGCGCGGCTTCGCCAGTGGGCGAGGGGGGCGCCGACCTGGGGGATACCATCTTTCGCAAAATCACGGAGGATTTGACGGCGCTGGTGCGCAGCCTGACGGAACGGCGCGGTGAAGATGTAACGGCATTGGTGGAAGAAATGATTGAAGAGGCGCGGGCGGTCAATGCCAGTGAAGCGTTGGAAGTAGGGTTAATTGACGCAATTGCCGAAGATGTGCCGGATTTATTGGCGCAGTTAGATGGTTTGGCAGTCGTCGTAGACAATGAGCCGATGGCGCTGGCAACGGCCGTTGCCAATACCCAACCCTTTGACATGAACTTCATCGAACTGGCGCTGCACGCCCTCTCTAACCCGCTCTTTGTGGGCATCTTACTCACCATCGGCGTACAGGCCATCCTCATCGAAATATCCAGCCCTGGCGGCTGGGTAGCCGGGTTCATCGGCGTACTCTGCCTGGGATTAGCTTTTTACGGCCTGGGCCAGTTACCGGCTAACTGGCTTGGTCTGGGATTGGTAGCGGTGGCCTTCGTCTTGTTTGTGCTGGAGGTGAAAGCGCCGACGCATGGCGCATTAGCCATGTCCGGGACGGCCACGCTGTTAGTTGGCCTACTCGTCTTGTTCAATTCGCCAGGTACGCCGGAGTTTGCCCGTATTTCCATCCCTGGCGCGGCGGCCATCAGCGTCATTACCGCCACTTTTTTCACCTTCATTGTGGCGATGGCGTTGCGGGCGCAAAATGCGCAGCCGATTACGGGCAGCGAAGGGCTGCTTGGTCAAAAAGGGCCGGTTCGCACCGCGTTAACCGCGGCCAATGGCGACGCTTCGTACAACGGCATGGTGTTGGTGTCCGGCGAGTTGTGGCGGGCACAGGCGGATGAAGCGATTGATATTGGAGAGGTGGCGGTGGTAACGGCCGTTGACGGCTTCACCCTCCATGTCAAACGCGCCTCATCTTAATTCGAGTATGCTACAATGAAATATCAGCGGTGCGGGGCGGTCATTTTGAGTGGATTTGTCGTTTAACTACGACATTGTTGCCAGGTTAGCCAACCTGGTCGAGGAGGTAAGATACATGACTATCGTAAACCAACTGCTCCGCGTAAAAGGCCGTGATATATGGTCTGTCAGCCCGGAAACCAGTATCTATGACGCCCTCAAACTCATGCGAGATATGAACATTGGCGCTGTTCTCGTTCTGGACGAGGGCGAAGTGGCTGGTATTTTTTCGGAACGTGATTATGCCCGTAAAGTTGTGCTGCGCGCCAAATCATCCAAAGAAACCCCTGTAAAAGAAGCGATGACTGTTAATGTTTTTGGCGTCCGGACCGACCAACCCATCGAAACCTGCATGGCGTTGATGACCGATAAACACATCCGTCATTTGCCGGTATTGACGCACGATAATGAACTGGTGGGAATGATCTCCATTGGCGATGTCGTGAAGGCGTTATTGTCGGAAAAGGATATAATCATCACTCATCTGGAAGATTATATTATAGGCGGTCCCCGCCCGGCCGAGATCGCATAACCGGCGTTTTTCCGCAGTCAATCAGGTGAAGATTAAGTACAATGGCGAAATTCAAGGTAAACCTGAACGGTCAAGAAACTGAAATTGAAGCGCAGCGACAAGGGGAGCGCTTGCGCGTCACGCGGGATGGGCAAACGGTCGATTTACACATCATTTATGCCGATGATGCTACGTTTGTTCTGGAGTATGACCAGGCCGATGGCACACATCGCTATATCCGCGCCGCCGGCTATGTAGATGGGGATAAACGGCAGTTGTGGGTCAACGGCCGTTCCTTCACTTACGAACGAATCCGCCAACGCGCAGCGGGGGGGAGCAGCGGAGGGGACGGCTCCTTAGCCGCTGCCATTCCCGCCGTCGTTTCCGAAATCCTCGTCGGCCCTGGCGATACCGTCAACGCGGGCGATAAACTCATCCTGCTCGAATCCATGAAAATGATCATCCCTATTCAAGCGCCGACTGATGGGGTGGTAACGGCCGTTAACTGCGCCGCTGGCGACTCTGTCCAGGCAGGTGTGCCTTTGATTGAATTGGAGAAGATTAAAGATTAGAAGATTAAAGATTAGAAGATTAAAGATTGAAGATTGGAATCATCAATCATTTACAACATGAACACCAACCGACTTAACCGACTAACCAAACAAATCCTGGCGCACGGCGTTGATGGTATCGCCCTGGTTCCGGGGCCGAACATGGTCTACCTGAGCGGCATCCACTCCCACGTGAGCGAACGGCCGATTGTCCTTTTCTACCCCGCCGATGACGATCCGGCCATCATCATCCCCAACCTGGAAGCGATGAAAGCGCGCGCCGCCGGCATCCCCGAAGCGCGCATCTTTGGCTGGTCGGACGACGACGGGTACACCGGCGCTTTCCAAAAAGCGTGCGCCCGCCTGGAACTGTCCGATTACCTGCTGGGCGTGGAAGCGCTGCACATGCGCGTGCTGGAATTGGAACTGCTCCAGCGTTACGCGCCCGGCTTAAAAATCACCCATGCCGAGCCGGTGATGAGCGCGCTGCGCCTGGTGAAGGATGCTTCTGAACTGGCGGCGATGGAAAAGGCAATTGACGTGGCCCAAAAGGCGATTGAACAGCTCATCCCCACCATCAAAGTGGGCATGACAGAGAAGCAGGTGGCGGTGAAATTGACCCAATTGCAGATGGATGGTGGGGCTGACTCGATTGCCTTTGGCCCCATCGTTTCCGCCGGGCCGAACAGCGCGTCGCCTCATGCTGTGCCCACGGAACGGCCGTTGCAAAACGGCGATCTCCTTGTCATAGATTGGGGCTGCTATGTGGATGGCTACCCATCCGACATCACCCGCACCTTCGCCGTCGGCCAGATCGAGCCGGAACTTCAGCATATTCACGATCTGGTCCGCCAGGCCAACGAAGCGGGCAAAAAAGCTTCCCGCCCCGGCGCAACTGGCCGTGATGTAGATCGGGCGGCGCGGGGTGTGATCGACTCCGCCGGGTACGGCAATTACTTCTTCCACCGCACCGGGCACGGTCTGGGATTGGAAGTTCACGAGCCGCCATTCATCATGGAAAACAATACGGAACCGCTGACGGCGGGTAATGTGTTCACAGTAGAGCCGGGTATTTACCTGACCGGACGCGGCGGGGTGCGGATTGAGGATGATGTGGTCATCACCCCGGACGGCCATCGCTCTTTGACGACATTCCCGCGCGAGTTAATTACAATTGGTTGATATGCTATGATACGATAGGCAGGGATACCAAAATGAGTTTGAAATGCGTGTGGAGGTCATGGACATTATTGTTAGATGCTGTGAGCGGAATGTTGTGCCAGCCAATGTCAGACTGCTCTTAACGTTCCCGATAAGTTAAAGAAACCGCTTTATGAAAAGGTGGATGCCCCCAAGTGGGAGGTATTTGTATAGCTGACACCAATCTACAACGTGAGCTTGAAGAGACTCGACAAACAATCCATTCCTTGCAAGCGCAGTTAGATACTGCCGGAGAACAAATCAGTGTCTTGACACAGGAATTAGATCGCCGGGTAGACGAGCGCACTGCGGATCTAACACACACCAATCTTCTCTTAACGGCGCTTAGCCATGTGGCAGCCAGCATTGAACGAACCGTCGATCCGCAGCACCTTATGACCACTCTGGGTAACCAGTTAAATCGTCTGGATATAACTTATTATATTGCCCTGCTTGAGCGAGAAAGCAAAACGCTGGTGATACGATATGCGTCCATCAAGCTCAAAGCAGTGACCCAGGTCGAGCGTCTAATCGGCTATAAAATTCGTGACTTTCGTATTCCACACACGCGCTTTTCTTTCTACGATGATTTGATCGAAAAGAAGCACCCTGTATTTATCCCTGAATCTGATGTCATGGACATGTTGATGGCTATGATACCGGATGTTGTCAGGCCGTTGGGCAAACAAGTTTTACACCTGGTTGGATTGAAGTCCGGTGTTACACATATTGATCTCCCCCTTGTCATTGAAGGTCGGGCGATGGGAGTATTAGCGTTGTGGGGAAAATATTTGCGGCAGGACGATATACCGACTCTTTCTATCTTTGCCGGGCAAGTGGCAGGGGCTTTGGAGATGACCCGGTTGCACAAGCAGATCCAGGCCAAGCATATTGGGGAGCAGGAAACGCTGCTTGGCTTTTTTCAGGCTCTTATAGAGTTGACCGACCGGCAAAGCGTCATTGATCTGACGGCTCAAACAGTTCAAGAAGCGTTTCAAATGCCAGTTGTGTCGTTAATGTTCCCTGATGCTGGCGGCAAGTATTTGGTATTGCAAGGCGGCGCGGGGTGGGAGGAGGCGTATTACGGCCGTTACCGGGTTGACATCGCCACTTCCCGCGAAGGACAGGTCTGCCTCACCGGCCATCCGATCCAACAACCTGATGTACAAAACGATACCGCCTTTCCCTATCCTGCCGAAGCCCAATTGTTGGGGATTGTAAGCAGCTTGTCGGTGCCGTTACTGGGCAAAGAAAAGATTTTGGGCACGCTTTGCGCCCACAGCCTGGAAAGGCGCGCCTTAGACGCGAACGAAGTTCACCAATTGTCTCTAATTGCCAGCCAGGCGGCGCAGGCGTTGGAGCGCGTTTACTGGTTTGAGGCGGAACAACGCCGGGCGGAAGAGGCCGAAACCTTGCGCCGGGCCGGCGCCATCGTCGCCTCCACGCTCAACAAGCGCGAGGCGGTTGAACGCATTCTGGAACAGTTGGCGCTGGTTGTGCCTTATGACAGCGCTTCTGTCCTGATGCTGCGCGAGGAGGGGTATCTGGAAATTGTTGGCGGGCGCGGTTGGGACGACATAACGGCCGTTATCGGGATGCACTTTCCTATACCGGGCGATAATCCTAATACGGCCGTTATTCAGGAAGGCCAGCCGTTGATTGTGGACAACGTACACAACAAATACCCCGCTTTCCAAACCGGCCCGCACAACCACATTCAATCATGGATGGGTATTCCGCTTACTGTCCATAAATATGTCATCGGCATGTTGGCCATAGACAGTAAGCAAGCCGCGCATTTCACGCCCGACCATGTCCGGTTAGCGACCGCTTTTGCCGATCAGGTGGCTGTTACCATTCACAATGCCCGTCTCTATGAGTCGGCCCGGCGTCAGCTGGATGAGCTGAGCGTGTTACACGCCATTGCCCGCGCCGGGGCTGAAGCGGCTGATGAAGATGAACTGTTGGCAGAGGCAACGGCCGTACTGGAAAACGCCTTTCACTTCAACAACTTTGGCGTCTGGTTTTTAGATGAGACGGCCGCCACATTACGCTTGCATCCCCTTTACCGCCAAACCCCTAACATGGTAGATATACCGGTTCCGATCAATCAGGGTATCATTGGCTATGTTGCCCGAACCGGCCAGTCGCGCCGCGTTCCTGATGTCAGCCGCGACACCCACTACCTCAAAGCAAACAGCCAAATTCGCTCCGAATTATGTGTGCCGCTCAAGGTAGGGGGGAAAGTCATCGGTGTGATCAACACAGGCAGCCTTGATCTGAACGCCTTTAGTCAGGAAGATGAGCGATTCCTGATGACGATAGCCAGCCAGTTGGTGGCGACAATTGACCGCATCCGTTCTCAAAAAGCGCGCTTCGCCAGCGATAAGCGGCTGGTTAACCTGGTCGAAATGGCGATTGACGCCGTTATCAGCCTGGACGGCCGCCAACGAATCATCCAATTTAACCGGGGCGCGGAGGCCATCTTTGGTTACAGCGCTGCCGAAATGCTCGGCCAACCATTAGACGTCCTGCTGCCGGAGCCATTCAGGGACGCCCATCGCCATCTCATCGAAGCGTTTGCCGCCTCGCCACAGATGGCGCGTTCGATGGCCGAGCGGGGCGTTATTTACGGCCGTACCAAAGCGGGCGTAGAATTCCCGGCCGAGGCCAGCATCTCCAAATTTATCCAGGATGAGGAAATGATATTTACCGTCATTCTGCGCTACATCACCCGGCGCCGGCAGCGCGAACGCGAGCGGGAAGCGATTTTAACCGTCGCTTCGGCCTTGCGGTCCGCCGAAACGCGGACCGAAATGCTGCCCATCATTCTTGACCAGTTAATGGCCTTGTTAGATGCCGACGGGGCCAGCTTTGCTGTGCCCGATCTGGCGGCCAACGAAGCGCAGGTGGAGTTGGGACGAGGCGTCTGGGCGCAGGCGGCCGGCATCCGCTTTTCTTTGGATTTGGGCGTCAGCGATGGCGTGATTGAAACAGGGCGGCCGGATGTCATCAACGATCTGCAGTCACATCCCAACTATGCCCGATTGCCCCTGTTACACGATCTTGAGGCAGTGGCCGGCGCGCCGCTGGTGGCCCAGGGGCAGCTGATTGGCTCGTTGTGGGTTGGGCGCAACTCCGCCATTACCGAAGCTGAACTTCATTTGCTGACGGCCGTCGCCGACATGTCCGCCAACGCCATCTATCGGGCCACCCTGTACGAGCAAACAGTGCGCCACGCGGCCGAATTAGAACAGCGCGTAGCCGAACGGACACAAGAACTGGCGGCAGCCAATGAACGGCTTCAGGAGTTGGATAAACTTAAATCCCGATTTGTCTCCGATGTGTCTCATGAGTTGCGAACGCCGGTCACTGTTTTGAAACTACACCTGGCATTATTGGCGCATACAACACCGACCGAGAAACAAAGCAAATACCTGCAGGTGTTGGAGAAACAAGGGGATCGGCTGGCCCAGCTCATCGAAGATATTTTAGATTTATCGCGCCTGGAAACGGGCGGGCGTCGGGCGCCGTTTGCGCTAGTTTCGTTGAATGATTTAGCGGCACAGGTGATTGCTGCTCATCAGGCCAGCGCCGAGGAAAAAGCGTTGACCCTGACCTTTACACCTGATACTGATTTGCCTTTTATCATGGCGGCCAGAAATCAATTGGCGCAGGTAGTGACGAATCTGATAGCCAATGCGCTCAATTACACGCCAGCAGGCACAATTGAGGTACGTACTTCCCAATCCGTTGAGCGCAGGTTAGTGTGTTTACAGGTGCGGGATACCGGTATGGGGATTGCGCCGGAAGATCGAGCGCATTTGTTTGAACGATTTTATCGTGGATTAGAAATGAGCGAAAGGAACATTCCAGGCACCGGCCTGGGGTTGGCCATTGCCAAGGAGATTGTGGACATACACGGCGGCCTGATTGAAGTGGAGAGTGAAGTTGGCGTTGGCGCTACATTTCGGGTATGGTTGCCGGTAGATGCGGCAAGGCAAGAGAACGAAGACACCAAGGAGCTTTTTTAAAGTTTATCGCTCCGGTAGGGCAGCCCAGGTTAAAAAGCAAGGCGGACAGATTGGCCGGTGGTGGTTTGTTTTATTGTTGACGGCCGTTTCTGCCTGCCGCCTAACACCCACACCGGAAGCGACATTCGTACCAGATGCCGCTTATCCCGTTCCCACGCCCGCCAACCCAACGGCTTACCCAGTCCCCATAACAATTGCGCCGGAAACGGCCGTGCCCCAGTCACAAACTACGCCCACTCTCGATATCACTAATGACATTTACCTGCCTGCCATCGGCAGCGATCTGCCGGAGGCAACAACCAATTCCGGCCCAACCCCCATTCCCAACCTCGATTTTGCCGCACTGCAAACCCAATTGCAGGCTGAAGGGCAGGCGTTAGCCTACGCTAAAATCGGTTTCCACGCCGGGATTGGCGGCACAATGGAGGGGTTAGAAGCGTGGATGCGCCAGCTAGACGCCGCCGGGGTTCCCTTCTTCATCAAATCGGCCGATAACGCCGAACCCGTCTACATCGCCCAGGAGTTGATGAAACAAAGCGGCGTCCCCCATACCCTCGTTTACCGCAAGGCGGCCGGCGGCGACCATTACAACGTGCCCAATTACGATCTGCCGCCGCAAGAAGCGGCGCGCATCCACTGGCAAATCCACATCGAAGCGTTTCCGCCAGAACTCGACCCCAACCTGGTCTGGCTGGAAACGGTGAACGAGGTAGACAAAAACCGTGCCGAATGGCTGGCCGAATTTGCCCTGGAGACGGCGCAGTTAGCCCTGCGCGACGGCTATAGATGGGCGGCGTTTGGTTGGGCGTCTGGCGAGCCGGAGCCGGAAGATTGGCAATCCCCGGCCATGTTGGAGTTTTTGCGTCTGGCGGCGGCCAATCCCGACCGCATCGCCATCGCTCTGCATGAATACAGCTACGTCCTGGACGACATTGGGGATGAATACCCGTTTAAGATCGGCCGTTTTCAAGAACTGTTTCGCGTTGTTGACCAGTATGGCATTCCTCGGCCTACTGTGCTCATCACCGAATGGGGCTGGACGTATGAAGCTGTCCCTGAACCGGCACAGGCCATGCGCGACATTGATTGGGCGGCGCGGCTGTACGCGCCTTACCCCCAGGTAAAGGGGGCGGCCATCTGGTTCCTGGGCGGCGGCTTTTCTGATGTGTCCAATCAGACACAGCGCCTCATCCAACCGTTAACCGAGTTCAGTTTGCAGCATTACTTTGCCAGCCCGCAGTGGCCCACCCTGGCCCCGGTCGCCCCCGAACAATATCGTCCATGAACGAGAAATCTGATAGGAAACGGCCGTCACCCATCTGGTCCCGCGCTATTTTACACCTGGATATGGACGCTTTTTATGTCAACGTGCATCTGTTGGATAACCCGGCAGACAGCGGCACACCGCTGGCGGTGGGGGGCAAGCCCAAGCAGCGCGGCGTGGTAGCGTCAGCCAGTTATGAAGCGCGCAAGTTCGGCGTGCGATCGGCGATGCCCACGAGTACGGCCGTTCGCCTTTGCCCCGGCCTCAAACTGGTTCACGCCAACTGGCCCCGCATCCGCGAATGTTCGCGCCAGGTGATGACGATTTTGCGCCAATGCGGCCCGGTGGAGCAAATGAGCGTAGATGAAGCATACATTGATCTGAGCGATCAGACTGACCCGGAAACCATCGCCGCCCAAATCCGCCGCGAAGTGAAGGCGAGGACTGGCCTGCCCGCCTCGGTGGGGCTGGCGACGGCCAAACTGGTGGCTAAAGTAGCCTCTGACTATGATAAGCCGGAAGGGTTTACCGTTGTGCCGCCGGGAACCGAGGCGGAATTTTTGGCGCCGCTTCCCACACGCGCCCTGTGGGGGATTGGCCCCAAAACGGCCGAAAAGCTGGCCCGTTTGGGCATTGAGACATGCGGCCAACTGGCGGCGGCTGATCTGGAGCAGCTGCAGCGGCGGTTTGGCAAACATGCCGCCGAATTGCAAGAACGGGCGCGCGGAGTGGACGGCCGTTCCGTTCACCCTGAACGCGGCCCCGCCAAAAGCATCAGCCAGGAATGGACTTTCAACACCGACGTCACCGACCCGGAAGTCCTACGCCGCCAGTTACAGAAAATGTGCGGCCGGGTCGCCCAATCCCTACAAAAACGGAGTCTTGTCGCCCACACCATTTTTGTCAAGTTCCGCTGGGCCGATTTCACTACCTTCACCCGCCAGCGTTCGGTGGAAATTGGCGTTGATCAGGAGGTGGACATTTACCGCATTGCCGGGGCGATTTGGCAAAAACATTGGCCGGAAGGCCAGCCGATGCGGTTGTTGGGAGTGGGGGTGAGTAAATTGGAGGTTGGAAACGGCCGTCAACTCGAGTTTATATTTTAGTAATCCGCCATTTAACCTTGCCAACCGAAACCTGCCGGGCAATAATCAGAGCAATCATGACAACGCTATTTTCGGATACATCACCAGAAGCAGAAGCGATTTTGATTGGTTTATTACGACAGGCCCCTCCGTGGCGCAAGATAGAAATGGTTGGAGAGTTAAATGCTGCCATACGCGAATTGGCGCTAAGCGGCTTGCATGAGCGCCATCCCCAGGCTGATTCGTCAGAAATTCAACGTCGGCTGGCTGACCTTCTATTGGGAGCAGAACTGGCAGAAAAAGCATACGGCCCCCTTTCAACTCCAGAGGATTCTCATGCTATCTGAGCCAATTGCAGTGACCTTACTTGTCATTGACGTCTTTGAGCAGATGGGTGTAGATTATGTCATTGGCGGTTCATTGGCCAGTGCGCGACATGGCCTGGCCAGAGCAACGATGGACAGTGATTTAGTAGCTGATTTAAAGTTTGAACACGTTCGGGACCTTATCCGTCAATTGGGTGATGATTTCTATGTTGATGAAAGCGCCGTGAAGAATGCCATTGAACGTCACAGTAGTTTCAACCTGATACATCTGGAAACGGTGTTCAAAGTGGACATTTTTATTCCCAAGCCGCGTCCTTTTGACCGTAATCAGATCAAGCGTGGCATAAGGCAAATCGTTGCCACCGACCCGGAACGGACGGTGAAGATAGCTACGGCCGAAGATACAATTTTGGCTAAACTGGATTGGTATCGGTTGGGCGGTGAAGTTTCGGAACGACAATGGCGGGATGTTTTGGGGATTATTGCCGTGCAGGGAGAGTGGTTGGATGAAGCCTATTTACGGCAAGAAGCGTCTATTTTGGGCGTTGCTGATTTGCTGGAACGGATTCTAAATCGTTAGTCTACTCGCGCCCAGTATTCGGCCCATTTTGTTATGCCAGGTTCCCACTGAACGGGCGTCCCGTGCGGGTGATTCCAGGCCAGGAGCCAGTGATGATGTTCGGAGCCGCGCCATAAATCGGCCGTCCAGGCCACCCAGCCAAATTCAGGCGGTTAAGGGCCACCCCACAGCGGCTCCCATTGCAGCCAGAGGACAGAGCGATTTTGTACGACTGCCCAATCAGCAATATGCTGTTTGAAGGATGCGCCTTTGTCGTCGAGGTAGATGGTCATGTAAGTGTTGTAAATGACAACGGGATAGTCGGGCGTGGCGGGGACGTGTTGGTTGAGGAAGGCGGGCAGGTCGTCAGGCAGGCGGGCGGCATGGAGACGGATAGGAGCATCGCCCCGATTGGCCTGGCGCAAGGCGGCGACTCCTTCGCGCAGCCGTTGGAGACGGTGTGGCTGGTCGGCCCAGATGTAGGCGGCGAGGGTTTGTTCGGCAACGGCCGTTGCCAACCCAAACGGTTTCAAATCGCAGCCGGTGCGGGAGGCGATGCGCGGCAGGCGGCGCGGAGCCGAGGGTAAAATAAAATCTCCTTTTGTCTGCATCAGGAATTGAACCGGAGCGCCGCTGCCTAAATCGAGAGTCTGTTCACCCAAAACCAATCGAAAATTCCGCGCTTCCGCCGCCAGGTTCAGACCGGCGCTGGCTCCCAAATCCACCAGGTGTACCGCGTCCCAGCCAGTGTAAAGCAGGGGCAGCAGCCAGGCAACGCCGCGCCCGGGTTCGTTGGTTTGGACGGTAGCGGTCTGGATGAACGGAGTCAGCGCCGCGCGGCGGGCGAGGAGGGTCTGGCGCAAGATGGCGGGCAGGTCGGGGTGGTCAAACGGCCGTTCGCCCCCCACCGTCGGATAAAAAGCGGCTAAAGTGGCCGTTTCCGGCGCGCCGTCCAACACCTCCCGGTGCAGCCCGGCCAGGAGGAGGAGGGTGATGTCGAAAGCGGAACGGCCGTCACTCGCCGCCACCAGCCAATCAACCAATTCCCCATCTGCCGCCGCCAGCCAATCCGCCATCAGCCCAAACAGCCGCGCATACAACGGCGAATAATCAGCCGAAAATTCTTGCTGTTTGCGGAAGTTGTGACTGAGTTGGGTGCGGAAATCGGGCATGGTTGAAGATTGATGATTAATGATTGAAGATTGCATGGCTCCCAATCATGAATCTTCAATCATCAATCTTTATGGCTTCCGTAAAATATGCGTCACAATCGTCGCCCCGCTGCCGCCGATGTTTTGGGTCATGGCGATGCGCGCGCCGTCAATTTGGGCTGCGCCGGCGTCGCCGCGCAGTTGCAAAGCCGCTTCGGCCAGTTGGTACAACCCCGTCGCGCCGACGGGATGGCCGCGCGCTTTGAGGCCGCCCATGGTGCAGATGGGAATACGGCCGTGCGGCAAAATATCCCCATTCTGCGCCAGCCGCACCCCGGCGCCGCGCGCGGCAAAACCGCACGCTTCCAGCGATAGCGCCGCCATCACACTAAAAGCGTCATGCAGTTCAAACAAATCCACATCTTCCGGGCCGATGCGGGCCTGCTCATAAGCGCGATTGGCTGACAGTTCCGCCGCCTTCAGCCACAGCGGGTTTTCCCGGTCATGAATCGCCAGCGTATCCGTCGCCGACGCCGAGCCGATGACGCGCACCGCGCCCGGCGCTTTGTCAGCCGGAACGAGCAGCAGCGCCGCCGCGCCGTCCCCAATCGGGGAAGCGTCGAACAGAGTGATGGGATCGGCCACGATACGGCCGTTCGCATACGTCTGTTGTGTAATCGGTTTACGGAACAGGGCATACGGATTCCTGGCCCCGTTAGCATGGGCGTTGATGGGAAACGGGGCAAAATCATCATGCTGGTAGCCGTACTCGTGCATGTAGCGGCGCATGATCAACGCATTCAGCCCCACAAATGTGACCCCGTGAATGATTTCATAATCGGCATCGGCGGCGGTGGTGAGAGCGGCCGTGATTTCCTTCCCCTGCGGCTCCGTCATCTTCTCCACGCCAATGACCAGAACCGCATCCATTTCGCCGCTGGCAACGGCGATAATTCCCTGCCGCATCGCCGACCCGGCCGAGCCGCAGGCCGCTTCTAATTTCACCGCTTCCACGCCCCATTGGCCCAAAAAGTCAGCAACGACGGCCCCCAGATGGCGCTGCTGGTTGAGCAGGCCGCTGGTCATGTTGCCCACAAAAATACCGTCTACCCGTTCCACGCCCGCATCTTCCATGGCGGCCCGTCCGGCATTCACGGCCAGTTGGCGGATGGGCAAATCCCAATGCTCGCGCACCGGCGTTTGCCCCACGCCTAAAATGGCTACTTGTCGCATTCATTACCTCCGATACATAAAAAGATGGCAGTTGCCCGCCGCCCAGAATTGTATCATTTTGCTCTGTCAGAAACTGTCAAGACGAGCCAGAAAGCTATCAGTTTGTCAATTGCCCGCTAATATTTGCATCACTTACCAGGCGCTTTAGCTTTGACTGCTACTCGACTATAACCAACAAACACCGGTAAATCGCGCTGCGTACTCTCCGGGCATGGATGTCTGTGTTTTTCTATTCACAGGGGTCGTCAGGTGGGCATTCCCAGTCGCTAATCATGATGTCCTGCCGAGAGTTGTTGGCGAACGTGTTACCTGCCATCTTCAATATACTTTCGTCAGGGAAGCCGCTTGTGCCGAAGTTCCAGACGTAAATGCCAAAATAATTGCCGGCGCTGATATTGTTTTCCAGCACGTAGCCGTAGACTTCTTGGTTGTCTTCGTTGCTCACTTCAATTCCGGGGCCGAGGTTGTCGCGGAAAATGTTGTTGCGGATGGTTATATCGTGTCCGCCATCCAGCCATAAACCGCCGTCCCACCACTCGTCGCGGCTGGCATCCAGGTCATTGTTCCAAATTTCGTTACCTTCAACCAATACATCCACGCTGTCTTCCACCAGAGTGCCGCCGGTATTGTTGTAGACTTGGTTATACATCATTTGGCAGTGGGCACACTCATAGATGTTGATGCCTGTTCCCATGAGGAAATCGGGAAAGATTTGCGGGTTGGGGCCGTTTTCATAAGCGACATTGTACTCCACCAAGATATTACTTGATGTATCAACCATGATGCCGTAGCCTTCAAATCCCCAGTCTACTAGTTGCACAGCAAAGCCGTTGTTGTGTACGGTAAGATGGCGCATGATGACCTGGTCGCTCAAGTACACGCCAATTCCAACATCAGTGTAGTTGCGAAAGGTAAGATTATCGAAGGTAATATTGGCGCAATGCTCGCACCAAATGCCCATTCTAATTTCACGCTCCCCATCAAGCGCCACGTTCCCTTCTCCAGTGATCACGATTGGGCCGGTCAATGTTTCTATCTCTATCCCTTCGGTATAGACTCCTTCTAGAATTAAGATGACATCGCCGGCCTGGGCCGATTCGAGCGCTTGTTTAATGGTTGCCAATGCTTGTTCCCGACTACGGCCGTCATTGCTATCGCTTCCCTGTGGCGAGACGTACATTGTGATGGGTGGATATGCAGCTTGTTGGTTGCCAGTAAGCGGAGGATGCGCCGGCGTGGCGTTCATGAGTTGCGCCGCAGCGGGCTGGGCGCTGTCTTGTCCCCGGGTAGTTAAATTATCCTCTCCCATTTCTTCTACGGTGTCGCAGGCGGTCAGGATTAGTTGTAGACAGGCAAGTATGGCAAAGGTTTTTTTTCGCATCGGAATGCCTCGCATAGGATACATTATATTGATCTGACTAAAGTTTGTCCTATTAACACATGAGTTGAACATGCCGCTACTGCGGCGCTACGGTGGATGAAAATTCATAATTCATCCTTCATAATTCATAATTTTCAGGACAGACTACATGGACGGTAACCCACCACCATGAATGAAAACTGTAGCGCGGCTGGTAAATCGCAAATCGAATGACCAATGCGATTTACAGAGAGACAAAACTGCTTGTAGTGCGCCACGTAGTCCACAGAGTGGCGTTGGTTGGTTCGTCTTGTCATTGTCCTCTGGCAATGCTAAACTATCTTTATGTCCCAAGCTCTCTATCGCAAATGGCGGCCGGGCCGCTTTGATGACGTTGTTGGTCAAGAACATATTACGCGCACGCTCCAGAACAGCGTGGCCGCGGATCGGGTCGGTCATGCGTATCTGTTTTGCGGGCCGCGCGGCACGGGCAAGACAACCTCGGCGCGACTGCTGGCCAAGGCGGTTAATTGTTTGCATGAGGATGTGGCGGAACGGCCGTGTAATGAATGTTCCATCTGTAAAGCGGTGAATGACGGCCGTTTCCTCGACCTGATCGAAATTGACGCCGCCTCCAACACTGGGGTAGACGACATCCGCGATTTGCGCGACAAGATCAACTTCGCCCCCAGCGAGGGCCGGTTCAAGGTGTACATCATTGACGAGGTTCATATGCTGTCCACCGCCGCCTTCAACGCCCTGCTCAAAACATTGGAAGAGCCGCCGCCGCACGCTAAATTCGTCCTGGCGACCACCGAAGAACACAAAGTGCCCATGACGATTAAGTCCCGCTGCCAGCAGTTCAACTTTCGCCTGCTGACAATGGCCGAAATCAAACAACGGCTGGCCTGGCTGGCCGGTAAAGAGGCATTAGACGTAGACCCGGATGCGTTGGCGCTGATTGCCGAACAAGGGGCAGGCAGCATCCGCGATGCGGAGAGTCTGCTCGACCAGTTGGTGATGGCTCCTGGCGATACGATTACGCTGGAACGAACACAGATGGTACTGGGAACAGCAACGAATACGGCCGTTTCCGACCTGGTCAATGCCTGGCTCAACAGCGATGGCGCGGCCGGATTGGGTCTTATTCACGAGTCGCTGGCTTCCGGAGTCGATGCCCGCCAGTTCAGCCGCCAGATGGTTGCTTACCTGCGCCAACTGCTGCTCCTGCAGGCGGCGGGCAAAGAATTGGCCTTTGACGGTCCGGCTGAACAGCGGGATACGATGTTGGCCCAGGCGCAGCGCGCGCCGCGGCCGGGCTTGATTGCGGCGATTAAGCAGTTTAATGGAGCGGCAATGGCGCCGACTCGCAGTTGGCAGCCGCAGCTGCCGCTGGAATTAGCGTTTATCGAGATGCTGCCGGAGCAGCCGACCCCGGTTGTAGCGCGGACGGCAGCAGCCCCGGCTCCAAAGGTAGAACTGGAGCAGAAGCAGGTAGAAACGGCCGTCACCCCATCACCCAAACCAGAAACGGAACCTGAACTGCCGCCAGAAGAAGATAAACCGCCAGTGGAGACAACCACATCCGCTGACCCACAGCCCTTAACCCTGGAACAGGCAACCGCCCATTGGCGCGACATGGTCGCCCACGCTGGCGAAAAACAAAAAAATATGCCCGCGCTGCTGAATATGGGCAAACCCCTGGCCGTTGAAGGCCGCGTCCTGGTGTTAGGGTTTGACTTTCCCATCTTCAAAGAAAAGTTCAACAACATCAAAGGTGCAGCGCAGATTGTCAGCCAGATTTACAGTGAATTATTGAATACTGACTGTGCCATACGTGCCGTCGTCACCAGTGAATACACCGTACCTGTGCCTGAAGAAGCGTTCCGCGCCCTGGCAGATGAGTTAGGCGGCGTCGTGTGCAAAGAAACCAGTAACTAACCACCTGCAAGACTATTCGACGAGGAGACTAAAATGGCAAAACGATCATTCCGAGGTAAACCGAAAAGAAAATCCAGCGGTCCCAGAGGCGGCGGCAACATGATGGCCCAGGTGCAGAAAATGCAGCAAGAAATGGCGGCGGCTCAGGATGCGCTGGCCGATGAGACCGTCACCGTAACAGCCGGCGGCGGCGTTATCAGCATTAAAATCACCGGCCACCAGCGAGTGGAAGCGATCACTCTTGACCCGGAACTGCTTGACCCCGAAGATGTTGAAATGCTTCAAGATTTGCTTGTGGCGGCAGTTAACCAGGCCATCGAGCAGTCGCAGGCAATGGCGGCGGAACGGATGGAAGGTATCACTGGCGGTCTGGGCGGTTTAGGCGGCGGATTGGATAGTTTATTGGGTGGATTGGGCGGATTGTAAATAAGTAATTGGTAATTACCCAATTACTTATTTACCCAATTCCCCCAATCGGGTATTTACTATGGCTACAAATGCGCTACCGCAACCGGTAAACCGGCTGATTAACGAGTTTGCCCGCCTGCCGGGGATTGGGCCGAAGTCGGCGGCGCGGCTGACGTTTTATTTGCTGCGCGGCGGGGAGGAGCTGGCGCTGGATTTGGCCCAGGCGCTGCATGATTTGAAGGAGCGGACGCAGTTTTGTTCGGTCTGTTTCAACATCACGGAGGATGACCCGTGTGAGATTTGTGCAGATGACGGCCGTAATTCCCAACTGCTCTGTGTGGTGGAGGAGCCGCTGGATTTGCTGGCTCTGGAACGGTCGCGGGCGTATCACGGCCGTTACCACGTCCTGCACGGCGCCATCTCCCCCGTCGAGGGCATTGGGCCGGAAGATTTGCGCATCGCCGAGCTGATCGAGCGCGTCAAAAACGGCAATTTTACCGAGATCATCCTGGCGACCAACCCCACCCTGGAAGGCGAGTCCACCGCCCTCTACCTCACCCGCCGTCTCAACGAATTTGACGTCAAGCTGACCGGATTGGCGCGCGGCCTCTCCGTCGGCGGCGACCTGGAGTACACCGACGAAATCACCCTGGGCCGGGCGCTGGAAGGCCGGCGGGAGTTGTGAGGGATGAGGAACGAGTGATTCCGCTTATCCCTCGGGTGCGCGGAACTTTTGTTGACAACCTGATTGAATGCGTAGGGCGATTTTCAAAATCGCCCTGCAATCATCAACAGAAAATCCGCGCACCCTCATCCCTCGCCCATCTTGCTAAAACGGGTTGCCTGTGGTAGCATTTTCCCGCCTTGGGGTGTGGCCAAGTGGACTAAGGCAGCGGACTTTGAATCCGCCATTCGGAGGTTCGAATCCTCCCACCCCAGCTTTGCGTAGGGATGAGGGCTGAGGATTGAGCGATGCGAAATTGCTCAATTCTCAGCCCTTTTTACTCAGTCCTCATACCTTTTAACTCAGTTCTATGAATAGATTAGCCGTTGTGTTATTAGCCGCCGGGCAGGGAACCCGGATGCAGTCGAAGAAGCAGAAGATTTTGCACGCGGTGGGGGGCAAGCCGATGGTGCAGCATTTGTTTGACGCGGCCGTATCCGCTGCCTCCCTCCCCCCTGTCCTCGTCGTTGGGCCGGGCGAAACCGGCGTCCAAAAGCTGTTCGGCCGCCGGGCCGAATACGTCGTCCAGCCGGAACAGTTGGGCACAGGCCACGCGGCCATGATGGCGCGCTCCCTGCTGCAAAATCGATCCGACCAGGTTATCGTCACCTACGGCGACATGCCCCTGCTGCAAGCGCCCACGTTAACCCGTCTGGCGCAAACCCAGGCGGAAACCAGCGCGGCCGTCGTCATGCTCTCCGTCATGGGCGAACCCGATTCCTCCTTTGGCCGCGTCGTGCGCGGCGATGCGGGGTCGGTGCTGGAAATTGTGGAAGTGGCCGAAGCCAAACAACGCCCCAACACGGCCGCGCTGCTGGCGATTCGGGAGCATAACGTCGGCGTCTACTGCTTTGACGCCGCCTGGCTGTGGGACAACGTTGCCAAACTGCCCTTGCGCCAGGCGCGCCGCGGGCAGGAGTATTATCTGACCGACATGATTGGTCTGGCGGTGGCCCAAAACCGGTTGGTGGAAGCGATTGTAACCGACGACGACGACGAATGTCTGGGGGCGGGCACGCGGGCGGAACTGGTCGCCGTAGAAAAAGCGTTCCGCCGCCGCGCCAACGCCCGCTGGCTGGCCAACGGCGTGACGCTGGTGGCTCCGGACACGATTTATATTGACCCGGATGTTATGATTGGACAAGATACGATTATCTGGCCGAACACCTATTTGCAAGGCGCGACGATCATCGGCGAGGATTGTGTGCTTGGCCCCAACGCTATCTTGCGCGACGCGCGCGTGGGCGCTGGCTGCGTGGTGGAACAGGCGGTGGTGGACGGGCAAACGCTGGCGGCCGGCGCGCAACTTTTGGGGGGTCGGTATGATCACGAATGAACAGCGGGCTGAACTGATTGCGGCGGCTTGTGAGGCGCGGCGAAGGGCGTATGCGCCCTATTCTAATTATGCGGTGGGGGCGGCGCTGCTGGCGGATGACGGCCGTATCTTTACCGGCGCCAACGTGGAGAATGCGTCGTATGGGCTTTCGATGTGCGCGGAACGGACGGCCGTGTTCAGCATGGTCGCCGCCGGGGCGCAAGAATTCCGGGCCATCGCCATTTGCACCGCAAACGCCGGTTCCCCCTGCGGCGCCTGCCGCCAGGTGATGACTGAATTTGCCGGCGACGTGCCGGTGTACATGGTGGATGAAGAGGGCAACGGCCGTGACGCCACCCTCCACACCCTTCTGCCCGACCATTTTGGCCCGGAACATTTGACGAAATAAGGATCGAAGATTAAAGATTGAAGATTCGACCTGCCGAATCCCCGGTAAACAGGGGCCAATCATCAATCATCATTTATCAATCATCTTATGTCTCGAGAACGCACTTTCCGCAGCGAAGCAATCGTTTTGAAGCGCACCGATTTTGGCGAGGCGGATCGGCTGCTGACGCTGTACAGTCGCGAAAAAGGAAAACTCAAAGCCATCGCCAAGGGGGCGCGCAAGCCGCAGAGCCGCAAAACCGGCCATGTGGAACTGTTCATGCGCACCAACTTCCTGTTCGCCCAGGGGCGTGATTTAGCTATCATCACCCAGGCTGAAATGGTGGAAGCGTATCCGGCGCTGCGTGAAGACCTGGTACAGGCCACGTATGCGGCTTATGCGGTGGAACTGCTGGATCGGTTCACGGTGGAAGATGACCGGCATGTAGGTATTTACAAACTGCTGGCAGAGGCGCTGGGCTGGCTGGCGGTGACGGATGATTTGATGCTGGCAGCGCGTTATTATGAATTGCGCTTGTTGTCGCTGACTGGTTTTCAGCCGCAGTTGTTCAACTGTGTCTCTTGCAGTGAACCGATTATGGAACAGGATCAATTTTTTAGCGCGGAGTTGGGCGGGCTGTTGTGTCCTGATTGTCAAACAGGTGATAGACGGGCACAGCCGGTAACGGCCGTTGCCGTCAAAGTTCTCCGTTATTTGCAAACCCGTGATTGGCAGACCGTCAGCATGTTGCAGTTGAAACGGCCGCTCCAGCACGAACTCGAACGCCTCATGCACTACTATCTCACCTACATCCTGGAACGTGACCTTAAATCCGTAGATTTCCTCCACCGGCTGCGCGAAGAAGCTGACCTTTTTTCCCCGGAAGAATGACGAAATCTGTAAGATTGTGCCATTCTATAATCTAAGCACGCATTTTGGCGCTGGTGTATCCCCCTGTTATAATCCCTCGTTCGCAACAACTAAGCTCGACTTTGTACATTCCTAACAGATTGCTTCCAAACCGTACTCGACCGCGTGGGTTTGTATTCAAATAATATTTGCATGTCACTCTTTTTATGCGATGTTCAAATATTCGTACTCGAGTAAAGTTGCATTGA
>JAJRYT010000094.1 GCA_024275635.1 Chloroflexota bacterium
TCAATGCAACTTTACTCGAGTACGAATATTTGAACATCGCATAAAAAGAGTGACATGCAAATATTATTTGAATACAAACCCACGCGGTCGAGTACGGTTTGGAAGCAATCTGTTAGGAATGTACAAAGTCGAGCTTAGTTGGTTGGTTCGCGTGTGATGAATGGGATCGTGAAGATTGGCGATGGGATAAAAGTCCAAAAGATTTCGATAAACTACAAGATTATCTGTGGAATCAAGCTGATGAGTTATCAACAGATAATTATGAAATTCACCCCTACCTGCTGAATGCCACGCTCTAAGATTTTGTCTTGTTCCTCCACCCGATAGCCCGATAATATGAAAGCACGCCCGCCGTAACGCAGCTAGGAAATGGATGTTTTTCGGATTCTTTAGGATTTCGCGGGGTCGAGGAAAAAACCTGACACGAATAACACGAATGACACGAATAATAAGAAAATTCGTGCCATTCGGTGCGCCACGAAGTGTGCAACAATCAGTTGGTGAAAATCCGTTATTAAGGCAGGATGCCCAGTTCGCTGAGCATAACGGCCGTTCCCGCCAAATCTGCCAGGTCATTCAAATCAATAGTGACGGCGACAGCGTCCAACTCTGCTAGTGGTGGCAGCAAAGGAGAAACAGCAACGTCGTCTACCATCGGGTATTCCACCGTCTCGTCGGCAAAATATTGCTGCGCCTCTGATGAGAGCAGGAAGTTGATGAACTTTTGGGCGTTGGCGGTGTGAACGGCCGTTTCCAACATCCCCACGCCGGACACCATAATCAGCGAACCGGGGCCGCCGCCAGGCAGGAAATAATTACGGGCGGCAAATCCTTCGCCTTCTTCGGCAATGAAGCGGTACAGGTAGTAATGATTGACAAAGCCAACCTCCACCTCGCCCGTACCGACGGCGGCGACAATGGGTGTATTTTTCTCATACACCACCGGATTGTTGGCCTGAATCGCTTGCAGCCAATCGCGGGTCTGCGCCTCGCCCCAAACAGCCCGCATCCCCGTTACCATTGCCTGAAATGAGCCGTTGGTGGGCGCCCAACCAATACGGCCGTTCCATTCCGGTTCCGTAAATCCCCACAAATCATCGGGCAAATCGTCTTCGCTCAAAACATCCGTGTTGTATACGACGACGCGGGCGCGGCCAGAAATGCCCACCCAGCGCCCGTCAGCATCGGCAAAGCGAGCCGGAACCTGATTCAAAATCTCATCCGGCAGTTTTGCCAGCAAACCAGCCGCCTGCGCCGCGCCCAACCCGCCGGGGTCTTGGGCATAAAACAGGTCGGCCGGGCTGTTTTGGCCCTCTTCCAATAAAGTGGCGGCTAATTCGGCCGTGCCACCGTAGCGCACCTCGGCTGCAATACCGGTTTCGGTGGTGAATTGATCGATAATCGGCTGTACCAGACTTTCGCTGCGGCCAGAGTAAATGACCAGCTTATTCTCGTCAGCCGGGTCTGTCTCGCCTGATTGGCAGGCGGCCAGTGAAAAAGT
This sequence comes from Chloroflexota bacterium, assembly GCA_024275635.1. Classification (GTDB taxonomy): domain Bacteria; phylum Chloroflexota; class Anaerolineae; order Promineifilales; family Promineifilaceae; genus JACKCC01. The sequence continues at coordinate 1,502 of JAJRYT010000094.1, forward strand.
AAACAAAATTAGGATCAATAAGTGTCGTTTTGTTAGCATGCGTTGTTTTTCTCCTAAAAGGGGAGATTGGAAGATAAAGTAACGGCGAGATTAAATCGCCTACTCGCTCAATCTCCTGGTTTTAGGCATGATTTTAAGGCCTGCCTGAAAAAAAATCAATGGGGATGGTTAATTTGAATGTTGATGGCCGTTAATCGCTTTTAAGCGTGGCGTTAAGCCAGGAGACAATATGACCACTTATATGAGGGGTGTGCATAACTATCTCGACTCTGGCGAAAAATTACCAGAGCCTCTTTAACAACTGAATTTTGGCAAAAACGGAATTGAGCGGAAAAAGTGGGCATAGGACAACTCCTGAGTGGGATAATTGCATAACAATGAACCCACCGGTTCCAACAGGAGA
>JAJRYT010000095.1 GCA_024275635.1 Chloroflexota bacterium
AATTGTTCTTGCCGGAACTGAAAGGACGTTTCAAAAGCATTGGCTGGGTGACGGCCGGTTTGGTCATTGTCACCTTCACTTTGGTCAGTACGGCCGTTTTCCTCCTGGCTGACTTCATCCCTTTCATGAGCGGAATGCCGATGATGAGCCTGATTGCCGTTTCCATTTTGGCCGGGGCCATTTTAGTGGCTCGTTCCCCATCCTCAGCCATAGCCATTGTCAACGAACTACGCGCCAAAGGGCCGTTTACCCAGGTCATTCTAGGCGTCACGGTGATCATGGATGTGGTGGTGATCACGCTGTTCGCCTTGAGCGCCGCCATGGCCGACGCCTTCTTAAACCAAGCCAGCGTCAGTTTGAGTTTTATCGCCCTGATAGGGGTTGATTTACTGTTGGCGCTGCTGTCCGCTTATGGGCTGTTCAAGGTTTTAGAGCTGATACTGGCGGTTCGAACCAATCTAATCGTGAAAACCGTCCTGATTTTGCTGAGCGGATTTGCCGTTTTCCTTTTATCAAACATGATTCGTGACGCCAGTCACGCCAATTTTCCATTTGAAATCCTGATTGAGCCGCTGCTCGTTTGCATGGTAGCCGGTTTTCTGGTGAATAATTACGGCCGTCACCGGGTTGAATTCGCCAAAATTTTGCATGACGCCGGGCCGCTTATTTTTGTCGCCTTCTTTACTTTGACCGGCGCTTCGCTCGAATTGGATGTGCTGGCCTCAATCTGGCCCATCGCTCTGGCTCTGTTTGCCGTGCGCCTGGCATCCATCATGATCGGTTCTTTCGCTGGCGGCGTATTGGCCGGTGATCCGATGCCGCATAATCGGCTTAAGTGGATGGGTTTCGTCACGCAGGCTGGCGTGGCTTTGGGTCTGGCCAAAGAGGTGTCTGGAGAATTCCCGGAGTTCGGAAACGCCTTCGCTACTATGATCATTGCAGTGGTGGTCTTGAATGAGATGGTTGGTCCGATCTTTTTTAAGTATGTGATTAATCGGGTGGGTGAAGCGCATCCACGGGGGGAAGCCGCCCCCTTTGACGGTGTGCGCGATGTCCTCATTTTTGGCCTGAAAGCGCAGGCGATTTCATTGGCCCGCCAATTGCAGCGGCATGATTGGCAGGTAAAGCTGGTTTGCACCAGCAAGCAGGCGATGAAGGAGTTGGTAGCCCCGGACGTTGCTATTCACATGGTTGAGGATTTGTCATTGGCGACGCTGCGGAAACTGGAGGCCGAACATGCTGACGCCCTGGTTTCTTTCCTGCCCAATGAGCAAAGTTACCAGCTTTGTGAACTGGCTTATGAACATTTCGGCACAGAAACGATGGTGGTGCGCCTGAGAGACCGGGCTGATTTTGATCGTTTTCACAAGTTGGGCGTGATGGTGGTGGAGCCGCAAACGGCCGTTGTCAGCCTGCTAGAACATTTCGTGCGTTCGCCGGCCGGCACGTCCTTGCTGCTGGGGATGGACGAGGGGCAAGACGTCATTGACCTGGAAGTGCGCGACCCCGACTTGCACGGCGTGGCCCTGCGCAATTTGCGCCTGCCCCTGGACGTGTTGATCCTGTCCATACACCGCAACGGGCACACCCTGGTTTCGCGCGGGCACACCCAACTGCACCTGGGCGATAAAGTGACGATGGTCGGCCCGCAGGAAAAATTGGAAGAAGTGATGCTGCGTTTTGATGCGTAGAGCGGAAAACGAAAAACGAAAAGTTGTACGGACGAAGTAATTACATTTTGCGTTTTATAGCGAAGAACCATACATTTCAGAGAGGTAATTGATGGAATATCTAAACTTCTTGATTGATTTGTTTTTGAACCTGGATGAACACCTGAACGAAATTATTCAGAACTACGGCGTCTGGACGTATGCGATTCTGTTTCTGGTTATTTTCATGGAAACAGGGCTGGTTGTGACGCCCTTCCTGCCTGGCGATTCATTGTTGTTTGCCGCCGGGGCATTTGCCGCGCTTGGCTCGTTTAATGTGGTATTATTGTTTGCCCTTCTTTTTGTGGCCGCTGTTATAGGCGATGCGGTCAACTATTGGATAGGCCGCACCATTGGCCCGCGCGCCTTTGAGCAAAACTATCGCTTTTTGAAACGGTCGCATCTGGAAAAGACGCATAAATTTTATGAGAAGCATGGCGGCAAGACGATTGTGCTGGCCCGTTTTGTGCCCATTGTGCGCACCTTTGCCCCCTTTGTGGCCGGGGTGGGGACGATGGCGTACGGCCGTTTCGC
>JAJRYT010000096.1 GCA_024275635.1 Chloroflexota bacterium
ATAACTGTAAGCCGGTCATTTTTGTCGTTGCCGGGCAGGTCTGATGGCAAACGCTCTCACCTGGCTGGCTTGTTGTGTTGTCTCTGTTCGTTTGTTAATGTGCGATGGGCTTTTTTGCCCGTTTGATCGCAAAACTCAAGTCAATTACTCAATTACCCAATTACTCAATTACCCCATCACTCAATCACCAGCAAACCACAAAGTTAATCCTGAACGAACCCTTAAAAATATACCCGCGCCGGCAGCCACCACTTCCCCGGCCGGTTAGTAGAAGCGAGGGGGGAACGGTTATTCATGGTTGATAGCGTCACGCAGTGTCACGTTATGGGCGGCACAGGCTTTTTCTTTTCAAGCAGCTCCAATCCAATACAGTTCTTCATCTGGCGGGAGTTTAGTCCCCGAATCTTACGATGCTGCTTTCAGGGTTGGGAAAGGCCGTTCCCCCCGCCGGCTACGGACTACCCGCTTGACCCGAATCCGGGTTAACCATCAGCCCGGACACGTCCACCACTTCAAAATCAGCCCCGCTCACCACGTCCAATTCGTGCAGAATCCCATTATCCCAGCGTTCATCCGGCGCGCCGGAGATGTACCAGGCGGAACCATTGTCGGCCAAAATCAAGCCGTAAGTTTTGAAGGCTTGCAGAATGACCTGCGCCTCGGCGGAAAAGCCGGACAAATCATAATCGGCGCGCAGGCGGAGGCGCAGCCCCATGGGCGGGTAATTAACGCCGGTCAGGCTGGAAGCGTCGTGGCGGGCGGGCCAGATGTGGGCCTTCTGCGTCTGCGGCGCGGTGAAGCGGATGGCGTGGCGGATTTCCCCGGCGGTCACCTCGTCGTAACGCACCAGGCCGGGCAAAATGGGCAGTCCGGCGGCGTCGGCCGACGTCCAGCCGTCGGGGCGCAGGGCGTGGGCGTTCAGATCGAAAATAGCGCCGGAACCGGCCGTCCAACTGCCGTCCGGCTGAGGAAAAGCATAAAACAACTCATACAGTTTACAATTATCCCGATCCAGCACGATGACGTGCCGGTCGCCATCCCCGCTGGGGCCGCCTTCGATGGGCACGCCAGACGGGATGGGGTAAGGGCCGTCGTCGCTTTCATCAGCGTAATCAAAACTGACCGCAGCGCCAGGCTGGCTGCCGGGCACATCTACGAAAGGGATGCCAATGGGGCTGTCGGAGCCAGGCGGCCAGACGCCAGAACCAAAATCGGCGTGCAGCGTCTCGTTAGCGCCGATGGCGGCGATGTAGTCGGCAGAGCGGGAATGAACGGGCAGGGTATCTACCGGGGTGTTCCAAATGTTGTCGGCGGGGAAAATGTTGCAGCCAGCAATTTGGGGGGGCGACGTTGGGGGAGTCTGGACGAGGGGAAGATAGGTGAGGAGATCGACGGCGGCACGGCCGTTTTTGAGGAATACGGCCCCCACCACCGGCGCCAGCAGCAGCGCACCCAAACCCATTTTTATGCAGAGGGAACGCATCTTCATTTTCACCTCCAATGCGTTCTAATTCACGTCATTCGTGTCCATAAAACGCTGAGGGATCGCTCGTGAATAACTTTGTAGTTTGCTGGTAATTGGTAACTGGGTGATTGGGTAATTGGTAACTGGTAATTGGGTAATTACCAGTTACCAATTACTCAATTACAAGTTCCCAAACGCCAAAATTGTAAACGCGCGCTCCCTAAACATCCAAATTACGCACTTCGCTGGCGTGGGTGGTGATGAAACGGCGGCGCGGCGGCACTTCGCTGCCCATGAGCATGTCAAACGTGCGATCGGCCGTGACGGCGTCTTCAATCGCCACTTGCAGCAATGTTCGCGCCTGGGGATCCATCGTCGTTTCCCACAATTGCTGGGCGTTCATCTCGCCTAAACCCTTGTACCGCTGTAAGCCAAACTTCTTACCCTCTAATTCCTTGAGCAAAGCCGTATTTTGGGCTTCGGTGTACGTGTAACGCAGATTTTTACCCTCTTTGATAGCGTACAATGGCGGCTGGGCGATGTAGAGATGCCCGCCTTCGATGAGTTGAGGCATGTAGCGGAAGAAAAAGGTGAGCAGCAAGGTACGGATATGGCTGCCGTCCACATCAGCATCAGTCATGATAATGACACGGCCGTACCGCAAACTACCCAGATCAAACGATTCGCCAATCCCCACGCCCAGCGCCGAAATCATCGCCCTAACCTCATTGTTCGTTAGAATCTTATCCAGGCGGGCGCGCTCCGTATTCAAAATCTTACCGCGCAGGGGCAAAATAGCCTGGAAATGACGGTCGCGGCCCTGTTTGGCCGTGCCGCCAGCCGAATCACCCTCAACAATGTACAGTTCACATTTGGCCGGGTCGCGCTCCGAACAGTCGGCCAGCTTGCCAGGTAGCGTCAGGCTCTCCAATGCGCTCTTACGCATAACCAATTCGCGCGCTTTCCGCGCCGCCGCTCTGGCCCGCGATGAGGTCAAACAGCGGTCAATGATGCGTTTGGCCTGGCGCGGGTTTTCATCCAGATACGCCGACAACGCTTCTGAGGTAACTGAGGAAACAATGCCGCTCACTTCGGCATTCATCAACTTGACTTTAGTCTGGCTTTCAAATTGAGGATCGGGATGTTTGATACTAACAACGGCCGTTATCCCCTCGCGTGTATCGTCACTGGAAAAATTGCTATCCTTCTCCTTCAAAAAGTTGTTTTTGCGGGCAAAGGAGTTAATGACGCGGGTCACGGCCGAGCGGACGCCGGTCAGATGCGTGCCGCCGTCAGGCGTGTGAATGGTGTTGGCAAAAGCAAATTCGGAAATCGCCACGCCATCGGTGTATTGCAAAGCGACTTCAACTTCCATATCATCCATTTCCTTACGCACGTAAATCGGATCGTGCAATGTTTTCCGGTTCCGGTTGAGATAGCGAACGAATGATTTGACGCCGCCTTCAAAGTAGAAATTCATCTCGCGGGCGGGAGACGGCCGTTCATCCCGAACTGCCAGATAAACGCCACTCGTCACAAACGCCATTTCGCGGAAACGATTCACCAGCGTTTCAAACCGGTAATCTACTTCCTCTTTGAAAATCATTTTGTCGAACAGAAACTGTGTCCTTGTTCCTGTCTGTTCACCCCGCTTCATGGAGCGAATCTTTTTCACCGCCGACTTAGGAATCCCGCGCTCATAGCGCTGAAAATGGACGCCGCCATTCCGAAAAACCGTTACTTCCATCCATTCCGACAACGCATTAACAGCCGCTGCGCCAACGCCGTGCAAACCGCCTGAAACTTTATAGGCAGTATCGTCAAACTTACCCCCGGCGTGCAGCGTGGTATGCACCAATTCCAGCGCCGACACTTTCTCCGTCGGGTGTTTGGCGACAGGAATACCCACGCCGTTGTCGCGCACACTAACACTGTTATCCGGATGAATCGTCACCTGGATGCGATCACAACGGCCGGCGAGCGCTTCGTCTATGTAGTTATCTACAATCTCGTACACTAAATGGTGCAGCGCTTTCGTGTCTGTGCCGCCGACATACATGCCCGGACGCCGCCGCACAGCTTCTAATCCTTTCAGAACTTGAATGCTGGTCTCATCGTAAACGGCTTTGCCATTCCTTTTGTTTGTCATTTACTAATCCTTTTTAGCATTTCGGCTTGCCGACCAGGCAGCGGCAGCGCTATTAACCATTAATTATTGAGAATTCATTATTAACCATTATCGACAACTTTTGTCGATGTTGGCGCGTAAGCGCCTACTGTCCAAATAATGCGGCGTGGCGATCACGATAAAAAATAAATGTTGCCGCTAACAAGGCTGTGCTCACAAAGGCATGACCCCAAATGCTGACCCATGTTAACCAGGCGCCCTCATCAGCCAACAATAACACCCAATCCAATGCCTGCCCTATTAAAATCAGCATTAACAATAATCCCATTGCGGGCAGCATGTAGCGGCGAATGATCTGCAAGCTTTCAATCATTGCCCGCCAGAGGGAACGGCCGTTTAGCACCATCCCGTGCGGCGTAAAACTCAAATAAATTAGCAGCCACATCAAAATGACCGGCCCCATCAATATTATAATCGAGGCCAGACCTTGACTTAAAAGAGAGACAAGTGCGCCGACAATCATCAAGGGTGTGTACACAATGAAGGCGACAACAATAAACGAGATGACCAGACCCACCAATTGCAGCCAAGTTCGGCCTACCTGTTGCAGAAAACCGGCCACATCTAATTTTCCGCCATCGCCATCCTGACGTCGGACTGCATGCGCCGTTAAGCCGAAGTAAACGGCCGTTAACAACAATCCAATCAGGCTAAACAGGACAAACAACAACAGCATCAGCCACGTACTTTCCAACTCAACGACTGTAGTCACAATTGGCGTCTTCTCAGGCGTCGCCCCGGCCATCAACGCGGGGATGCCCAACAACGGCACACTTAAACTGGTAAACAAATTCGTGCGCGGCGCAAACGCCAGCAACGCATCCAGGTTCATGCCCGCCGCCGCCGCTTCTTGCTGCAAAAAGGCAGCCATACGCTCCACCAACAGGCGAATACTCAATCGAGGTCCTAACCAAAAAAAGCTGTCCAACAGGACGGGGATGAGCGTTAACCAGAAGTGCTTGGTCGTAACATCAAATCCGGCGGCGATTGTCGCTAAAACACCGGGAACGGGCGCTAATTCTTCCTTACTTTGCATCATTTTCAACCCGTTAATTTTACCACATCCGTTCTATCTAAGCGAAAAACAGCTACCGCATCCAATCTTAAAGATTGCCCCCGTCTTCTTTTCGGAAACCCCGTTTTGCCTTATACTTGCCACCTAAAATTCACCAAGTTTATTGGACAGGAAAAATCATGATTGCAGAAACGGCCGTTCGCCTGCGGCAAAACATCCAAAAAGTCATCGTCGGCAAAGACGACGTGATAGACATCGCCCTGATCGCCATGTTGTGCGAAGGGCATTTACTGCTGGAAGACGTTCCCGGTACGGGCAAAACCACGCTGGCCAAAACCATCGCCGCTTCCCTGGGCTGCGCTTTCCGCCGCGTTCAATTTACGCCCGACCTCCTGCCGTCCGATGTGACCGGCATATATTATTACAATCAAAAGCAGCAAGAGTTTGAATTTCGGCCCGGCCCCATCTTCTCCCAAATCCTGCTGGCCGACGAAATCAACCGGGCGACGCCGCGCACCCAATCCGCCTTGTTGGAAGCGATGCAGGAACGGCAGGTCACGGTAGACATTGCCACCCACCAACTGCCACGGCCGTTCCTTGTCCTGGCCACCCAAAACCCCATCGAACTAGAAGGCACCTTCCCCCTGCCCGAAGCCCAGCTTGACCGTTTCCTCATGAAACTGGCCATTGGCTACCCCGACGAGCAGCAAGAAAATGACATCTTACTCCGTTTCGAGCGCGAAGACCCGCTGGACACCCTGGGAAAAGTGGTTGAACCAGAAGACATCCTATCCATGCAGCGGCAAGTGCGTGAAATCCGGGTAGAAGATTCCGTCCGTAATTACATCGTCAATGTTTGCCGCCAGACGCGCCTTCATGAAGACATTGAACTAGGGGCAAGCCCGCGGGCGACAATGGCTTTGTACTCAACCTGTCAGGCGCTGGCGGCGATAAACGGCCGTGCCTTCGTCATCCCCGATGATCTCAAAAACATGGCCCCCTACGTCCTCACCCATCGCCTGGTCATCAACCCGCAAACCCGGCTGCGCGGCCGCCAGCCCGAAGACGTCATCCGCGAAGTCGTAGACACGGTAGCGGTGCCTGTTGAATCATGAAGCGGCAAGGCGGCAGAGCGACAAAGCTATCCCGCTCCCCCACCCCCCTGCCCCTTTTAACCTTTTACCATGAGTTCTAACACCCCCACCCCCCGCCTCGCTCCGCGCCAAAACAGCGGCCAGCGCCGCAAAAAAGCCCGCCAACGGATGTTGCAAGCGATGGCAACCGGCAAGAGCATCAACGAAGCCGATATTGCCCAATCCCGCGGGTTGGTCATACGCGAACGCGAGAACAGCATTTTCAGCGACGCCTGGATGGCCATTGCCCTCATCTTCGTCATCATCGGCCTCGTCGCTGGGCGCAACATGGCTGTGCTGGCCCTGGGAATCATCCTCCTACTCATCGTCGCCGTCAGCGCCATTTGGAAAAACCTTTCTCTCCTCGGCGTCAGCTATGAGCGTAGTTTTGACCGCACCCGCGTTTTCCCCGGCGAACCGGTCATAATGACCTTCACCGTTGCCAATGACAAACTGCTGCCCCTCACCTGGCTGGAATTTCGAGATGAACTGCCAGTGGCCCCGGCCACAGAAACTAAATTCTCGCAAAAAGCCAGCGAAATAACCGGCCGTTACCTGCTGCGTTCCACCTTTTCCCTGCACGGCCGTGAACGTACCCAGCGTACCGCCACCCTGCGCTTCCCCACACGAGGCTACTACAACTTAGGGCCAGTCACCTACGAGTCGGGCGATATTTTCACCCTGTTCACCATCGCCCAAGAACACAAATACATTGACACCCTGGTCGTTTATCCCCAAATTTGGCCGCTGGTAGAACTGGGACTACCGGCCAAAGAGCCATTTGGCGAAGTCAAAGTACGGCGCAGTTTGTTCACCGACCCTATCAAAACACAAGGCATCCGCGACTACCAACCGCAAGACCGCTTCCGTGACGTTCACTGGAAAGCAACCGCCCGCCGCGGCAATCTACAAACAAAAGTGTATGACCCTTCCACCGGCATGACGATGGCGCTGTTCTTGAACGTCGCTACGCTGCCCAAGCATTGGATGGGATTTGAGCCCGATCTGCTGGAACGGGCCATAAGTGTGGCCGCTTCAGTTGCCAACTACGGCATTCAGCAAGACTGGGGCGTGGGCGTCTATGCCAACGGTTCCTTGCCCAATTCTGACCAGCCTATCCGGGTTCCGCCGGGCCGCTCTACCGAACAATTAAGTCACATTTTGGAAGCGCTGGCGGCAGTGACGGAGTTCGCCACAGGGGCGATTGAACGGTTAATGTTCCGTGAAAGCCCCCATTTGCCCTGGGCGGCGACGATTGTGCTGGTAACGGCCGTTGTCACTGACGAAATCGCAGCCGCCCTCATCCGTCTCCAAGAAGCCGGCCGTCGTATCGTCCTCATCTCCCTAGCCGACGCCCCGCCCCCGGCCAGCATCGGTTCCATCCTCACCTACCACATCCCCGCCGCCACACCCGCCTTCCAAAGCGGCCCCCAAAACCAAACCGCCACCGAAGCCGCCCTCAGCGCCATTCCCACCCCCCAGCCTGTGGCCTTGGAATTAGAGCCATCAGGAATGAGTGAAGAGCAATGAGCGTCCTTCAGCCTGCAACCTTCCGCCGGAAACTGGCCCAATTCTGGGTACATATTCAGCATGAATCTCTTTACCTGAGTTGGGGGCTGATGGAAGTGGCCCTCTTTACACCCATCAGCTTTGCGCTCTTGGGCTGGGCGCGGTATTGGCCTCCAGAACAGGTCACACTCTGGCTGCTGCTCATCATGTTCTTACCCTTCAATCTGGCCCGTTTAATGAGCCTCCTAAACATCCCCAAATCACGCCAGCAGTCAACCCTCGCCGTCGCTCTTGTCCTCACCATCCTCATCTCCATTCGCAGCCTGATTTACGCCCCCCAATCAGTATTGGATTTAACCTGGCTGACCGAATTCTTGGCCAATATAGCCGCGCCAGGCAATCTCCTGTGGCTGCGCGATGTGGCCATCTTTTCCCTCGTCATCATCATGTGGTGGCGCGGCCTCCGCCTGACCGTTCGCCAATTTGACATTGAGCAAGCCGGATTCCGGCTCCGTTTAGGCATCTTGGTCGCGCCATTCGCCATCTGGTTTAATCAGGCCAGTCTGGCCTGGAACGTAACCCCCTTCATCTTGCTCTTTTTCCTGGCCGGGCTGATGTCCATCACCCTCATTCGTGCCGAGCAAATCGAAAAAAATCGGTCTGGTTTTTCAGTTTCGCTCAGCCCGCGCTGGCTCACACTCATCTTTGCCGCCAGCCTCTTAACTGTTTTGACAGCCGGGCTGCTGGCCGCCATTATCAGCGGCGAATCGCTGTTCGCCATCGCCGGTTGGTTGGCCCCATTGCTGGGCGCTTTCTATTTGGGCGGCGCTGTCATCACAAACACGCTGCTGCATCTCGTCCAACCGCTGCTGACGGCATTCGCCCGACTTATTGATTGGTTGGCGCTCTTGCTGCAGCGTATCTTTGAAAACAACTGGATTGATCCGCAGCTGCAAAACCCCATTGATTTTAGCGACTTGTTAGCGACGCCGGCGGCAACCGACGTGGTTGAAATCATCACGCCGCCTAACCCAAATATTCGTATTTTGACTATTTTGCTCATGGTAGCAGTCGTATTGGCTGTTTCGCTGGCGTTGGGGCGGCTGTTCCGCCAGGCCCAGTTCGCGGCACGAGACAGCGAGTTGATTAGCGGTCAAGAGCGCGATGAGGATGAAGCGTTAGGGTTAGGGCAGCGGCTGCTACGACGTTTAGGCTTATGGCGTCGCTGGCGGGCGGCGGCCTCTGTCCGGCGCATTTACCGGCAAATGCTGAAAACGGCTGAGGATGTCGGCTTCCCTCGCAGCGAGTCGGAAACGCCGTATGAGTTTTTGGATACTTTGGCCCAGGCATGGCCGGAAAACACGGCCGATTCTCAACTCATCACCCAGGCTTATGTCAAAGTACGCTATGGTGAACTACCGGAAACTCAGGAAGAGTTGGAAGCTTTGGAATCCGCCTGGCAGCGTATCAACGCGGCCAAGCCGGTTGAGGCAGAGTCGCCGCCGCATCTGGCGCCAAAATTAGACTAGGATCGGTTCCGAAATGGTAAATGATGCCCAAGATGGCAAAGATTTAACATAAAATCATTCCCTGGTTCTCGTAACCTCCCTATTTTCATGGCCGAAAACGGCCGTTTCCCCCATCCAATCATTGTTTGACAGTCTAAATCTCCTATGTTATCATCCACACATTCTTGCTAACATAACATTAGTCTCTACCCAAGTACAACCAAGGAGATTTCGGATGAGATCACGTACTGAAATGATGGTTGACCGTCTGCGGGATTTACAGGCAGGCACGCCAGATATTGAAGCATCAGCTGTAGTTAGTGTAGACGGTTTGATCATGGCCTCGTCCTTACCCGCCGGCGTTGACGAAGATCGCATCTCCGCCATGTCGGCCGCTATGCTCTCCCTGGGCGACCGGATTGCTTCCGAGTTACAGCGTGGGCTGCTTGATCAAGTCTACATCAAAGGCAGTGACGGTATTATTGTTTTGATGGCTGTCGGTGAAGAAGCGGTGTTAACCGTTTTAGCGCGAGCGCAGGCCAAACTTGGTCTCATCTTCCTGGACATGAAACGCGCGGTGGAGGATTTAACGCGATTACTCTAAGGAACATCCATCCATGCGAAAGAATATTTCGCAACCATAACAAACGCTGAACAGAGAGCGGTGGGCATCACCTCAAATGACCCCACCGCTCTTTTTATGTGGAACGATTTGCCAAATCGTTTTACATTTGAACGAGGTTTATCATGACAAAGTTTATCTTCTTCACCGGCGGCGTCGTTAGTTCAGTCGGCAAAGGGGTCACGGCCGCCGCCCTGGGACGACTGCTGAAAGCGCGCGGCTTAACCGTTGCCGTACAAAAATTAGACCCCTACATCAACGTGGATCCCGGAACCATGTCCCCTTACCAACACGGCGAGGTCTTCGTCACCGAAGATGGGGCCGAAACCGACCTTGACCTGGGACATTACGAGCGGTTCATAGACATCAACCTGAACCAGGTCGCCAACGTCACCACTGGCCGCGTTTATGCCGAAGTGATCGCCCGCGAGCGGCACGGCGACTACCTGGGCGGAACCATCCAGGTCATCCCTCACATCACCAACGAAATCAAACGCAACATCTACCTGGTCGCCGAAACCACCGGCGCTGACGTGGCGCTGGTGGAAGTAGGCGGCACAGTCGGCGACATTGAGAGCCTGCCCTTCATGGAAGCGCTGCGCCAAATGCGCTCCGACGTGGGCCACGCGAACACGCTGTACGTCCATGTGACCTTCCTGCCCTACCTTGCCGCCAGCCAAGAATTAAAAACGAAGCCTACTCAGCACAGTGTGCGCGAACTGCGCGGCATCGGCATCCAGCCCGATGTCATCATCGCCCGCGCCGACCATGACATTCCCCAGGAACATATCCAAAAAATCGCCCTCTTTTGTGACGTGAAGGAGCGGGCGGTGATTCCGGCCGTCACCAGCGACATTTTGTATAACATCCCCCTGCTGCTGGAAGAGACGAATCTGGCCGAGCACGTACTGGAACGTTTACAGCTAAAAGCGAAAAAACAGCCCGATTTACGCGCCTGGAAAGCAATGATTGACAGAATTCGCCAGCCCAAACCAACAATTAAAATTGGCATTGTGGGCAAATATGTGGAACTGCATGATGCTTACATGAGCGTGCGCGAATCGTTGTACCATGCCGGGGTCGCCAACAACCGGGACGTCATTGTGGAATGGATCCACTCCGGCGACCTGGAAAAGGGGAAAGGGTGGGCGCAGTTTGCCGGGCTGGACGGCATTGTGGTTCCCGGCGGCTTTGGTGAGCGGGGCGTGGAAGGGAAAATTTTGGCGGCGCGCTGGGCGCGGGAGAATCAAGTGCCTTATTTGGGATTGTGCCTGGGGATGCAGGTGATGTGTATTGAGCTGGCGCGCCTGGCCTTGCAAAGTGATGAGCCGAACAGCACCGAGTTTGATTTACACACGGCGCATCCGGTGATTAGCCTGATGCCGGATCAACATGATCTGGCGGATATGGGGGGCACGATGCGGCTGGGGGCGTATCCGTGCTGCTTGACGCCGGGGACGAAGGCGGCGGCGGCGTATGGGCAGCCGGAGGTGTCGGAACGGCACCGGCATCGCTGGGAGTTTAATAATGCTTACCGTGAATTGCTGATGGAAAATGGGATGGTGTTCAGCGGGTTGTCGCCAAACGGCCGTCTCGTCGAAATCGCCGAACTGTCCGACCATCCTTTTATGCTGGGCAGCCAGTTCCACCCGGAGTTTAAGAGCCGGCCCAACCGCCCGCACCCGTTGTTTAAGGCGTTTGTAGAAGCGGCCGTGCGGCGGCAGGAAGCGGGGGAAAAGTACGAAGTGGCTAAAGTGGAAAGTGACTAAAATGCCAGGAGTTCTTCGACAGCGCGGCGGATTTGGGTGACGGTGGGAACGACAGCGTCCATCAGGCCGGTATTGAAAGGAATGGGCACGGAGGGCGTGGTCATCCGCTCTACTGGCGCATCCAGGTCAAGAAAGGCTTCGCCGACGATTGTGGCCGCGATTTCGGCCCCGAAGCCGCCCAAACCGATGTCCTCATGGACGATGAGACAGCGGGCTGTTTTGCGAACGGAATTGAGAACGGCCGTTTTATCCCAGGGCACAATCGTCCGCAAATCAATCAACTCAATGGCCGCGCCTGTTTCCTGAACGGCCATTTCGCACCGTTCCACCATCGCCCCCCAGGTGACAATCGTCAAATCCTCCCCAGTTTGCAAAATATCGGCTCGACCAAAGGGTAACACATAATCGTCGCCGGGATACGGCCGTCGCGCCCAGGCCGCATCCAGCATCGCCCGATGTTCAAAAAAGATAACCGGGTCATTCCCCCGCAGCGCCGCCCGCAGCAGCCCCGCCGCATCGGCCGCATTGGAAGGGAAAGCCAGATACCAGCCCGGCTGGTGGGCAAACACAATCTCGCTGGTGACACTGTGCCAGGGATCGCCAATTTTGCGGTAGCCGCCGGGAATGCGCACTACAATGGGCGCGGCAAACCGGTTGGCCGTGCGCCAGCGAATCGTGCCGCAGTTATTGATTTGTTCGGTGGCCGGATCGGCATATTTGCGGAACTGGATTTCGGGGACGGGAACCAGCCCGGCGTAAGCCATGCCCGTCGCCCGGCCAATGATGCCCTCCTCGTTCAAACTGGTATCAAATACGCGCCCCGCGCCGAATTTCTTTTGCAGCCCCAGCGTGGCGGCGTGGACGCCGCCTTTGTAACCCACGTCTTCGCCAAAAACCAGACAGCGTGGATTGAGCGCCAGTTCCACGTCCAGCGTGCGCCGGATGGCTTCGATCATGTTGATGCGGCGCGGGTCGGATGGGTTGGGAACGGCCGTTCCGCCCGCCACTTCTATCCCCTCGCCCATCAATCCGCCCACCTGCTGCGGCGCGTCCGGCTCCGACCAGACGAAACGGGTCACTTCCCCCGGTTCCGGCTGGGGCTGGGCCAGCGCCGCATCGCGGGCTGCCTCTACCTCGACTCTAGTCGCTTCCACCAGATCATCCCACGCCTTTTCTGACATCGCCTCATGGTTAGTTAGATAGGCCCGTAGGGCCGGAATCGGGTCCCTGGCGCTCTCCGCTTGCCGCTCTTCTTCCGATTTATATGCCTGGTTATCCACGCTGGAATGGCCGGACAGTCGGGGAACGGTCAACCGCAGCAAACCCGGCCCCCCTCCGGCGCGCACGTGGGTGACGGCGTTGTGAATGAGAACGGCCGTTTCCGCCGGAACCGTCCCGCTGCCATCCCAAACTGCCAGGTTGGTAAACGAGGCCAGATTGGCGGCGATGTTAGCCCCCGGCGTCTGCGCTGGGCCTTCCACCGAGATGGCGTAGCCGTTATCCTCCACTACAAACAACAAGGGCAGTTGCAGCGTCGTGGCGATGGTCAGCGCCGACCAAAAACCATTGGCCGCCACCGTACCATCCCCCAAAAAGACGACGGCGATGCTGCCGTCCGCTTCCGCTTCGCCCAACTGCGCCACGCGGTAACGAATAGCCTGCGCCCAGCCGGCCGCCGGGGTCAACTGCGAGCCGACATCCCCGGCCATCGGCAAAACCAACGCCCGCCCCCGGCGCGGCATGTTGAACACCACGCCTACGTCACGGCCGTCGCTCACGCCCCCGGCCCGCGCCATGTCGGAAACGAACGCTTCGACCAACGTAAAACCGCTGCCGAGCATAAACGGCCGTGACCGGTAATAGACGCTGGCCGCATCCAGCGGCCGATCCAGCAGTTGGCTGATCAGCAACTGCCCCAACTCATGCCCCCGCGCCGAAAATTGGTAGGTGACGTAGCCCTGCGGCACCAGTTCTGTTTCTTCCATCTCGTCCATCAAGCGCGAGGCGAGCGCCAGCCGCGCTATTTCATGCCAATCGAAAGCCGGGTGTACGTCTGTCAATTTTAGTTCTCCAAGAGGGGTAACGACTGAGTCGCCCTCCCGGAGGTTCACGAGCGGTTAACTATCGATAAGTTAACCTCCGGGAGGGTTAGCAGTTACCAGAAGGGTTGAGTAATTTGGGTAATCAGGATTTATGGCAGGAATTATGACGCTGCGCCAATAACTGGTATCGTTCTTCCCGCATTTCTTCAAGCATTTCTATGCCTGATTTTTCGGATGTCCATCCGGCAGAAATTTCTTGAGCCAGCGCATCCAGAACCGCTAATTTAGCGACTTTGTTTTTCAAATCACGCTCGTCAATTTTTTCGACCATCTCATATCCATTCAGTTCAACATCCGTTTATGGCCTCAGTGTAGCCACAGCCTGTAGGAACGTCAAGTAACACAGCTTACGGCCGTTCCGCAAACCAGCGCCGCACTAATTCCACCTGGAAGCGGTAGCCATCGTCAACCGGCTCAATCAATTCTCGCTGCTGTAAGGCGACCAACGCTTGCTCCAAGGCCATCAAGCTGGGCACAAAATCCACCAGCGCCTGGCGCGGCGTCGTCGCCCCCTCGCCCGATTTAGCCATGAGGCGCAGCGCCTCCCGGCCTACATCGTCTACCTGGTTTTGTTCAATGTCGGCAAAGAAAAAGCTGCCATGATTGAGCGCGGCGGGCACGGCCGTTTCCACATCCTCCAATCGCGCCAACCGCCGCCGCCGGGGGGGCTGCTCATTCTTCAGCGCCACTGCCTCCGCGCAAAGCAGTTGAATCAAAAACGGGTGACCGCGCGTCAAGGCCAACACCCGTTGGCTGGCGTCCGGCTGGTAACGCAAGGCAAAATGATTCACCGGCGACTCGATCAACTGCCGCGCTTCCGCTTCATTTAAGCAGCCGATGTGAATCACCTGGACATTAATGAGATAACTCGCCCACCGCTTAAACTCATCCAGCGTGTGCGAA
The DNA here is from genome assembly GCA_024275635.1 of Chloroflexota bacterium. Lineage (GTDB taxonomy): Bacteria > Chloroflexota > Anaerolineae > Promineifilales > Promineifilaceae > JACKCC01. The sequence goes on from JAJRYT010000096.1 coordinate 14,215, forward strand.
CCGGAGAGCAGCACCTTAAACCGGGGCCGGTGTTGGATGAGGTGACGCAGCATCCCCAGTACGGCCTCGCTGTCAAACCGATTCTTTGCCAACGCGCTGTCCAGCGCTTCAAACTCATCCAACATCAACAAAGCCATGCTGCCATCCAGCGCCGTCTCCAGATCATCCAGCCATTCATCAAACTGGGTGAACGGGTCAGCCTGCCATAAATCCCGATCAATTGAGGGCAGTTCCAGGCGGCGCTGCCGCCGCGCCGAACGGGCCATGGCGCGGGCCACATTATAAAGAAATCCGGCGTCATCCTGCGCCCGTGAGGCCGGGCCTTGCAAATCCACAAAAAGCGGAACGACGCTGCTGGGAAGCAGGCGCCCCAGGTTGTGTAGCAGCGACGTTTTACCCACGCGCCGCTGGCCGTACAGTAGCAGCGGCGGCTGGCGGCGATCCAGTAATAATTGTTCGATACGGGCGCTGATATCAGAACGGCCGATAAATATCTCCTGCTGCTGGGTGAGTGGCACGCCGATGATGTACGGGCTGTCAATCTCCTGGCGCAGTTCCGCTTCCTCGGCCAATTTTAGCGCCTGGGCGGCCACCAGCCGCCGCCATTCAGCCGCGATGGGTCGAAAGCGGCCGGCGTAGGGTTCGTCGCTGCGCGTCAACTCGCGCACCAGTCCATCCAGCCGGTCTTCGACGGCGCTTAAGGCCAATCGTTGATTGTAGGCGCTTTCCTGCCGCTGCGCTGCGGCCACATCTTGACTGATGCGGCTGAAGCTGCGCAGCAAGGCGCTGGCCGGACCAGTCAACTCACCCGCCGCCAACAGCCGATCCGCTTCGCTGATGGCTAACACGTCGGCACAGCCGGCCAACTGGCGGGCGTCCAATTCGATTTGGGCCGCCTGGGCCGCCCAGCGCTGCTGGCTGCCGCTGACGTAATCCAGGGCGGCCTGGCCGGCGGCGGGATTGCGCTGCAAAACGAGCAGCAGGTGGCTGTCCAGGTTGATGAGGCGCAGGCGTTGAAATTCATCCCAAAAGACAGAATGTAGGCGCAGGAGGGGGGAACGGCCGTCCTTCAGCCGCCATTCATCCAATCGTAACAGCAAATTATTCCAGGCCACTAGAATGGGATAAGCAACCACCGGCCGCCACCAGGCCAGCGTCAACCCCAGGAGAACCCCAGCCAGACTAAAAGTAAGGATGGGCCGGTAAGAATCGGCTGCCGCGACGAAGAAAAAAAGGCCGCCGCCCGCGCCCAGCGCTCCGGCCAGTCCGCCCGCCCAGGCTCCGGCAATTCGTTCGGCCAGGATGTAAGGCAGGGCAAATAAGGAAAGCAGCAGGGCGCTGAACCCAATCAATCCCAAGAAACTGCCGCCGATGCCGGCATGGGCCAAACTACCAATCAGCCCGATAAGCAATCCACCGGCCGCGCCCACCGGCCAAGCGCGCATACGCCAACCCAGGGCCAGCGCAAAAGGCAGGCCAACGGCCAATCCGGTTCCCCACTGCCCGGTAACCAGACCGGTCAAACGCCCGGCCACCGCGCCGATGGCGATGCCAATTATCACGCCGCTAACTTGACGCAGGAGGGAGGTGGTCGATTCAGAACGGCCGCCATGACCGGCCACACCGGCGGCCACGCCGTAGGCCATACCCCCGGCTAGTCCAGCAGCCAGCCCAATCACGGTGGCGGCTACCAGATCGAAGGAGACGTCGGCGGCGAAGGGGGGAAAACGACGGCTGCTGCTGAATAAAAGACCGCCGGCCACGCCCACAACCAGGCTGACGGCAATGCCTACGGCCGTTCCTATCGCCAGGCTGCCAATGAGACTGGTCATAAAAGCGGCCACCAACCCAACAGAGAGGCCTATCATCACGCCCAGGATGACGCCGTCTACCGGGGTTCCCAGGAGGCGCAGTCCCAAAGCGATGAGGAGGCTGACCAGGAGCGGCCAGGTTAAAAAGGAAAGGAGGAGCAGCCGCCAGAAATCCCAGCGCCGCCATTGGCTCAAGGGGACTTCGGCCAGGCAGAAATTGGGCTGAAGGAGCGGGTCTATCTGGTGAACGGCGTTGCGCCAGGCCGATGGGTGAAAAAATAGCCAAAATAAAAGCTGCAAACTACCCGGCCACAAATTCGGCCGTAACGACGGCGCATCGGTGTAATAATTCCGCCACCCACCTCCTACCTTCTGCCTTCTCCCTTTTCCCTTCACTTAAACGGCTCCATCTGGCGCAGTCCCTCCTCACGCCAGGCGTCATTTGTTTCGCCCTCTTCCAGGGAGAGCAGCCGCTCCCGGCAGAGGATTTGCAGCGGCATGGGCCAACGGCCGCTTTGGGCCAAAATCCAATCCACATCAGCCTGGGGGAAGGGGATGGGCGCAGCAGCGATGAGTTCGCGGGCTTCGGGATCGGTGAAGGGGCCTAAGACGGCCGTGTAACCAAAAATGTTAAAAAACGGCGAGCCAAGACCGCCGTGCCGGGCCAGTTCGGTCGGCGACTCGTGGGCAGCCAGGATGAAGGCCAGGTTGCCGCCAACCTGGTTAGTCGCCAATGAACGCAGGCTTTCCCAAAAAGCGTCGTCCAGTTGGGGATACCGTTCCAGGGCCGCGCCAATTTCGTCAAAGAGGATGATGGCCGGCGTGTGAAGATTGTCGCTCACGATGTCCAGAAATGAGTCGAGATCGCACGGTTCGCCGCAAGGGAGACCCATTTGTTCCAACAAGTAATGAAGCAAATTGGCCGCTTGCCCCAGGCGCGGGTCTTGAAAATCTACAAAAATCCAGCGATACCGGGCCGCGTCGGGGAGCCAGTCATGCCGCTGGCCAGGCCGAAGCTGTGCCGGGGACGTGGCGGTGATGGTTCGCAGGTAGTGGAGCAGGGATGTTTTGCCGCTGCGCCGTTCGCCAATGATGGCCGCGTTTTGCAGGGGCAGCCGCCCCAGCAAGTTAAAAATGCGCTTGATTTCACGCTGGCGGCCAAAGAACTGCCGGGGATGGCTGATGGGCGGCCCGGCAATGAAAGGCTGAGGGGACAGGAATGAGGAATGAGGAATGAGGAATGAGGAATGAGTCGCTCCCCACTCTCCGCTTCTAATTGCCTCAACCAGGGACAGCGTCGTCGGGTCTGGTTCGACGCCGAGTTCGTCGGCTAAAATCTGGCGGCAGGTTTCGTATTGGGCCAGGGCGGCGCTGCGCTGGCCGCTGCGGGCCAGGAGTTTGATTAGCTCCCGGTGGCCTGCTTCACCGGCCGGGTCTAGCTGAAGCAGGCGGCGGGCAGCGGCGATGCCTTGCTCGCTCTGGTCGTGTTGGGCATGATGGGCGACTAATGCCTGATAGGCGCTGAGGACCATCTGGCGTAGTTCTTCGCGCTGCTGTATGACCCAGTTTTCAAACAGGGGGGCTTGGCGCACATGGAATTCTTCGAGGAAGTCGCCGCGGTAGAGGGAAACGGCCGTCTCGTAGTCTCTAGTCTCGTAGTCTCTAGTCTTATAGCCTTGAAGAAGCCGCTTGAATTCGGCCACATCCAGCCAGTGGCGGCTGGCGTGATTGAAGGCTGCGTCTTGATGGGTGATGGTCAGGTAAGGGTCAATGGCGTGGCGAAGGCGCATGAGGACGCCGCGCAAATTGCGCCGGGCGTCGGCTTCGGGCATTTCGCCCCACAGCAGGCCGGCCAGTGATTGACGGGAGTAGGCACGGCCGTTGATCGCCAAATAGCACAACAACGCCTGCGCCTTCCCCGATACCAGCCCAGCCAACGGTTCATCATCCAACCTCAGCCGTAATCGGCCCAACAACGCTAATTTTAGTACTTTAGTCATGCCCGCATGGCCTCAAATCATTCAAAATAAACGCTGGATCAACGCTTGATTGGCATTGACCTGATATAATTCGGCTAGATGATGGTGTAAAATCGGCTGTCACCGTTTCCAGTATACATCAAGATGGTAGGCATAAAACCCCATCAAGGCAAGTGAAACGGCCGTAAAAATAAATCTACCAAAACCCATCTACCTATTTCATCCAGATGACTTCAGATAAGTTCAATCCTAGAGATTAAACCCATCTCCCAAAATCGGAACGCTTATGTCGCATAAAAACAACCATAAGACACAGGGCCAGGCTCTCCTCGAATTCGCCCTCATTCTGACCGTTTTACTGATGATGATCTTTCTCATCGTTGAAAGCGCGCGCATATTATGGGCCTGGAACCAGGTACAAAATGCCGCCCGCGAAGGAGCGCGTTACGCCATCACCGGCCAATTCAGCGACCCCTGCGACAGCGCCGAACTGCCCAAATTCGCCGCGCTATGTGACAGCACAGATACCAAAGATATACGCGTGGCCTCAATTATCAATATCGCCCACAAAGGGCTGAGCGGGCTGCCTTTGAACGAGGTTTCCGGTACCTTTGAAGATGATTATTATTACCAAATTGAAGTATGGGGCGTAAACAGCAGCGGTCAAATACAACCATTCTATGGCGGCGTCCCCAATACCCCCGTCGTTGTACGCGCCTTTTACCGGGTTCCCATTATCACCCCTCTTTTGCAGCCCATCATCCCCTCTGTCCCGGTGTTTGGCCAGGTCACCATGAATAATGAGACATTCGGGCAGTTGGGTAACGCTAATCAAGGCCAGGGTGTGCCGCCGGAATTGCCGCTCGTCCCCACCCCCGGTATTACGCCATCCCCCACCTACACGCCATCGCCAACATACACCCCCACCATCGGGGCGACGCCTACGGATACCGCCACGCCAACGCCCAGCCCCACGGCCACACCTGACTTCTGTGGCCTGGAATTTGAGGGGAATCCCATTGCCAACAATAACTTTGTCTATGTTACCGGTGAAATCGGTCATGTCGTCACCATTATTGATGTCACCACCGGCGATACGCTTGGTTCCGATACGCTCAAAGATCGTACCGGTCACGCCTGTCCCGGATTTGCCAGTTTTGAAGGGGCCAATCAACTTACACAATTGCTCCTTGAAGGGCATTTGCTTATCGCCCAAAGCGATAATTCCTTTGATGCCTTTGACACGGCCTGGGTACTGGCCGGGACGCCAACGCCAACACCCTCACCGACCAATACCACAGCGCCCACGCCAACCGCCACCCACACAGCCACACCCTCCCCATCGCCCACACCGGGGCAACCGTACATCGAACTCCTGCCCGCCTGCGGCACAGGCCCTGATGTGCAGTTTACAGTAATCGGCTCAAATTGGCCCCAGAATACAACTGTCACCCTGTATTGGGACACTAACAATTTACAATCAACGCTCAATACAGGCAGTTCCAATTTCTTTACCCAAACCTGGAATAAATTCGGCATTGCCGATGGCAGTTATGATGTGGTTGCTGTGGGCGGCGGCAACACGGCAACGGCGACTTTCAGTATTCCCTGCCCCATCCCGCCCACGGCTACCCCCATCACGGCCACGCCGACGAACACGCCGGCTCCGGCCGACCTGCTCATTGTTGGCCCGCCGGTCTTGGTCAGCACGCCGCCCATTGTCGCTTACCAGCCGGTTGATTTCAGCGTCACCATTAGCAATACAGGCGGCATTGCCGTGGAAAGCCAATTCTTTGTGGATGTTTTCCTGGATCCGACGACTGTTCTCACGACCAGTATTCCCATTAACCAGAGCGGCGGCTACCAGGGTGTTAGTTCGTTGGCCGGCGGCGAGTCGCGCGTCATCACGTTTACAGCCCCGTTGGGCTTTGCCAATACCGGAGTCGGCTCGCCGCCTGAACAGCATGTGATCTATGGCATGGTTGATTCACTGGAGCAAATTGTCGAATCCGATGAAACGAACAATATCTCGATGGCATTGTTGTATGACCAGGTAACGCCGGCGCCAACGCCTACTTTCACGCCAACCCCGATCCCTGGAGCGGACAGTATTATTGGTATTGTTTACCGGCCCAGCGAGAAAGGGCAGTCCCCCCTGCTGCGGGCTACTGTTTTACTTAAGGATGGCGCGACAGTGGTGGATTCGACCACCTCGGATCCGCTTACCGGTATTTATCAGTTTACTAATTTGCCGCCGTCAACTTATACGGTGATGGCCTGCGGCAGTTTGAATACCAGCGCCGGCACGATTAATTATTTCGGGCTGCGCACCGGCATTACGCTGCCTTATCCCTTTGCTGTCAGTGTTTATACGACTGAAACGACCAGCTGCCCGGCTGAATTCCAGTAATTGAATGAGTAATGTATTGGATTAATGATTGAAGGATGGCTATGAACAGGTATCAAAAGAAGGGTTGGACTATTCCGCTTATATTTTTGCCGGGGTTGACTATGCTACTTTATTTGTGGACGGTTGGGAGCGGGGCAACGGCCGTTGTTGCCGCCCCCCCAGACCCTCCTACCGCCACCACAGCCACCGAACCAGTCTGGACACAACCTATTACCCTTACCACGTCCGCCGACTCACCCAATGGCGCCTCGTTCCCGACAGTACAGGCGTCACCAGATGGCAATACTGTCATGGTTGTCTTTAACTGGCGTAGAAGCAGTCCAGTTGGTACGACAGACCCCTATTATCGCCGCTCGTCCAACCACGGAGAAGCCTGGTCGCCGCTCAAACCAATTTTTCAGAGCAGCGTCGCCTCCAAACAAGTCCACTTTGATTATGCCGCCGACGGGGTAGCCCATGTTGTGTGGCAAGAAAATACAGGGTTGGATTATGCGCACGAAACTAGTGTGGATCCAGATACTTGGAGTACGCCGGTTCAATTAGTAGCGCCCGGAGCCAATCCAGGCGTAACCAACCCCTACATTGTTGCCAGCGGAAGCAGTCGGCTGGATGTTGCCTGGGCTGAAGGGAGTGGCAGTGCTGAACCCAGCATTTATCACGCTCGTTCAAAAGATGGTGGCAGTACCTGGCCCGCCTCGCTCAGAGGCGCTGTCCAGGTCACGGGCTGGCGTTCGGAGTTCCCAGCAATGACCGTAGACAACAATACAGGGATCATCCATGTTGTTTGGCAAGAAAATGATGACATTTTCCAGCCAAACTATGGAACGATTATGTATGCGCAGGGTACTGAGTCCGGCGGGTTTATCACCTGGAGTACACCGGCGCAGATTTCAACACCGGATGATGCCAGAGAGCCAAGCATCATACTGGTTGGCGACGCATTACAAGTGGTGTATACAGAAGTGACTCATGGTGTGGATATAGACCCTGACGCCACCCAGTTTGTCCAGCATGTGACCTGCGCTTCGAATTGCGCCAGCCCAAGCAACTGGATGACAACCTCCGCCCCCATTTCAGGCACAAAACTAGGCGCCAATGGGGTGGAACCTTTGAATGTGGTGACCGCGCTAACCCATCGCGGCAACTGTGCGCTTTCGTACTTTCATGGTATTGATGCTGATCTGGGCAGCAATGAAATGATTTTAGGAGTAAACAGCTGCAGCGGCTGGGCAGCGAGCGCCCGTGAGCGAATGACACCCCCTGAAGTACAGTCTATCAATCCCAGCCTGGACGTACAGAATAATTGGTGGCTTTATCTGGCTTATGAGAAAGACACCAATGGCCAACACCAGATTTACCTGCACAGAGACAGGCCACACATTTATTTACCGGTGGTATTTAGATGAACCGATTGGAATGGATTTTAGGCATTATGCTGGCGGCGCTGCTGGTGATTGTGGTAGCGCTTTCGCTGATGTTTTGGTTTCGCTCAGACACACCGGCAGCCGCGCCGGCTAATGTGGCGACAGAGGTGGCCTCATATGCCGGCCGGGTAGAACCAACGTCGGTTTTTGCCGGACAGACGGCTCAGATTGCTTTCACAGCGGCGCAGAAAACGGCCGTTTCCTGGCAGCCCGACGCGGCGCTCCTCAACGCTTCGGCCACCTGGCCGCAAGGGATGACGCCGCAAGCGTTACGGGACGGCGAGACGACCTGGGCCTTTACCTTTTTCTCGCCGGCGGCGGCCGAAATGTCCCTCATATCAGTCATCGAGAATGAAGCCAGCGTCATCACCCAGGGGGCATTCCCGCCGCCAGCCCACCTGATTGGCCCAACGGCCTGGAACCTGGACAGCCGCGACGCCATTGACCGGTTCCTGCAGGAAGGCGGCGCCGATTTTATGAACAGTGAAGGGGTTACCAGTTTGACAATGACTTTGACAGCCGATGAGGGAAACGGCCGTATCCAATGGCTGCTCCAACTCACAGCTACCCAAAGCCTGCGCACCCTCACCATGCAAATAGACGCCACATCGGGCGAAATAGTAACAGTTGCCAAAACAGCGTAATGGAAAAACATACAACATCCCGGCATGTGCTTTTAGAAAGTACAGGAGAACCTTTAATGACCACACAACCCACGCCAGCACACAAAAAGCAAATGGGCCAAAGCCTGGTTGAAGTCGCCCTATTCCTGCCCATCTTCGTCATCCTCCTCGCCGGCATCGTCGAAATCAGCCAGCTCGTCATCACCCAAAACCGGGTCAGCAACGCCGCCCGCGTTACCACCCGCTTCGGTTCCAACGGCGGCGAAGACTCCGGCATGACCACTGTCATGCTCAATTCCATCACCCAAACCCTCAGCACAGATGAGGCCCGGTGGGATATGTGGGCCATCCGGGGCGTCGTGGCGACAGACGGCAACAGTTTCTCAGACTGGTCATTCGATCACATCTTCGGGATTTCCCAAACCGTCCTCTATTCCGACGTGAACGAAACAGCCGTCCAGCAAGCCGTCCTACAGCAGCTTCAAACCGATAACAACGGCGCGACGAGCAGCGCCATCGCCGGCGATTTGCGCATCGTCGGCGCTTACATCCTGCATGACGTCGACTCCATTCTCGGCTTAGACGCCTTTCCAGCGCTGGCCCAAGTCAGTTCCGTGCGCGCCCTCAACGTCATGCGCATCACCGGCCTCAACCGGGAACAAACCAACGGCTGCGACGCCTTCCCCATTGCCGTTAACGAAGACATTCGTTCCGTCACCGCGCCCGGCACAGGTTCCAGCCCTTATCCAGACACATCCGCCTTCGACTATCCGGCCGCGCCGCCAACCTACAACCAGTTCACCAACCACGTTTCCGATATCCCCTTGCCGAATGCGCGGGAAGGTTACCTTTACCTGCTCAAAGAAGGCGCGCCGGGAGTCGGCAACTTTGGCTGGCTTAGATGGAACACAAACCCCGGTTCCAATGGCGCCGGCGTCCTGGCCAATAGTCTGACATGGCCCGGCGACAGCAGTGATTATCCTGATAATGGCTACTACGAACCCGGCGACCCCACCGATACGGCCATGAACATTGGCGACTGGGTGGCCGGCAGCACAGGGAATGTAAACTCCAACGGCGTGCGTCCACAATTGGAGCAACACGTTGACAAAAGTCGCACCTTACGCCTCATCGTCTGGAACACGACCAACGGGCAAACGGGACAAAACTTGTGGTATCAAATCCGCGGCTTTGCCATCTTCCGTTTACATGGCTACCGCAACAACTCCGGGCAGGGCGGCCCCTGGATTCTGGCCGAGTTCATCCGTTGGGATGATTCCTGCGGGCAACCAATTCCATAAATGCTGCCCACAAAACAAGTAATGCTGCCGCTGGAAAGTAATATGGAGAAGTCTAAATGAATGAGAAACAGAGCTTTGAGACGCTGCCAACAGATGAATATGCGTCACAACGAGGACAAAGTATCGTCCTCATCACCTTCATGCTCATCGGTTTACTAGCGTTTGCCGGTATTGCCATTGATTCAGGGTTTACCTTTGCCCGCAGCACGCAGTTGCAAGCGGCCGTTGACGCTGCCGCGTTAGCGGCCGTTACCGAATTAACCGGGGGCGACATAAACGACGCCAACACCAAAGCCGGTCAATTCCTCAACACCAATGGCGTTCCCGTTGCCACCACCATCGTCAAAAACGGCGTGCCCATCACCACCACCATGACCAGCAGCACCGCTGTAACCGAACTGGGGGCCACCGAATATACACTGACCGTTACCTGGCCGGTAGAGCATTACTTCCTCCAACTTGTCGGCTGGAACGTAACCGATCTAACCAAATCGGCCACCGCCGCTTATTTTCCCCTGGCCGACGTTTACGCCAGCCGCCGCGTTGAATCCGGCGTCCTCAGCACCTCAAACCAAAGCGTCTTTGGGCCAAGCATCTGCACCAGCTTCGGCGATCCTTTTTCGCCGTTCAACAGTCCTTATCGCCCGAATCCACCAGTTGCCTATGCTTATAATTACCGTATCCTTATTCCATCTGACTATGATGATCCCAACAATCCAAATTCCACAGATGTTTTGCGGGTGGAATTATTCGATCCCGATTCTATAAACGCGGCCGCCAACACCTACGCTGTCAGCTATTCAGCCAATGCCATGACCCTCGATTCGACCAATTTCCCGCCGGGCACATACAACAAAAGCTGCTCCAGCAGCCAAAGGGACCCATGCCTCATTGAAACAGGCGAAAGGAATCTGGTCAATCCCAACGGTTCTCCCCCCGTCGAGCTGGATCAAATTAACCCCTTCTGGTTTGCTCGCATTGACGAAAATCGCGGCGCCGGCAGCCTTTCCGGCCACGGCAACGGTAGCTGTGGCGCGCCCAGTTCTTATAATCCGCCATTTAACACAGCCACCTTATACGAACTCTTCTATTACAAACAAAACAATGATGGCACAATTCAGAGGATCGAACTAGCCCGGTACACAGGACAAGTAGGCGATGGCGATCGGGATAATGGCGATCATCAGACCGATATGCGCTGGGTTTCCCCCGGCGGCACACTGCCCAACGACGACATCAATTTGGGATTGCCGGCCGTTCCGGTAGACCTCGGCTCGCCAGGCGATTTTGAGCTCAGCATCTCTAATGACCTGTCCGGCATCCTATCTGATCCGGGAACGGGGAACCGGTACGTCTACCTGGACGTGACCGCTTCAAGCGGCGCGTCTGAAAACGGGTTTGAGGTATGGGCCGGCCCGTTTTACCCCGACGTGCCCAGCAACGTCAATACCCGCAACCTCACCGTCTTGAATAACCCCGGCGCTCACGCTGCCAAAGGCGTCACCATTTTCGGCATCGGCCGCTTGCCGATGAACTCAAACATCAATTTCGCCGTAGACATCCCGCTCATTTACGTCGGCCCGGAACTAGCCGGAGAAAAGATACACGTCTCTCTGTTCGATACGGACGCCGGGTCCCAGCCGCCCATCGTTTTTTATTTCGACTCTATCGCTGAGAGCGACTGGTCGCTGACTTTCGGCGCCGGCGATCCCGACCCGGATGGCGTCTCCGGCCGCTGTAAGCCGGGAAGCTGCTATGATGAATGGGTGAACCCCTCTTACGAGATCACGATTCCCGGTATTTTGGATAACTGCGACTGGGGCAATCCCACGCAAGCCGATTGCACGCCATTTTATGGCGGCCGGCTCATCGCCCGCTATATTGGCGGCAATAATGATACCTATGGCTGGCAAATCTCATTAAGTGGTCTGCCGTACCTGGTACGATGATGGAATTGATATTTAGGGCGCGTTCGTTTATAACTTTGGCGTTTGAAAAGCTGTAACCAGGTAATTGGTAACTGGTAATTACCCAATTACTCAATTACCAATCACCAGCAAACTGCAAAGTTAATTTTGAACGAACCCTTAGCAGCCCATTAACATCGGCAACAAGGACAAATATCCTAGAAAAGCCAGCCAGGTTTCTCTGGTAAAATGTTAATCGAATATCATTATCAGAGCCTCCCGGAGGTTCAGAACCTCCGGGAGGCTGATTAAGGAAATAGGGGTGACCCCTATGAATAAATTATTCGCGCGCACGCGCATAAGAAAAACAGCCGGGAAACAACAATCCAAGAACCAGGGGCAAGGCATTGTAGAGTATGTGTTGATCCTGGCTCTGGTGGGCGTTGCCGTTGTGGCTATTGTCAATGTCATGGAACCGGCCATTGCCGATGTGTTTTCGCGGATTGTCAATAAGAATGTGGTAGCGCCCCCGGCGCTGGCCGGTTACACGCCGCCGCCGACCAACACGGCCACGGCTACGATTGACCCCAATGCGACCAGTACCTTTACGCCCACACCCAGTCTAACGCCCACACAAACGGAAACGCCACTCTACACCTATACGCCTACTAATACAAGCCAGCCAACAGCAACTAATACGGCCACAGCTACCGTAGCGCCTGGTTTTGCAGCCTGTGAATACCAGGAAACGGGCGGAACGGTGGTTATTGAAGCGGAGCATTTTGCCAGCCAGAATTTAGGCAGCGGCAGCGCTTCCAGCAGTTTATGGGTGACGACAACGAATTTCCCCGGGTACAGTGGCAGTGCGGCTATGTATTCATCGCCGAATAATGGCGTGAATACCGGTCTATCCACAAATGGCCCCCGGATGAATTATCTTGTGCGCATTGACACGGCCGCATCCTACTACATCTATGTGCGTGGCCGGCCGGAAACGCCTGACCAGGGCAACAACGATTCTTTCCATGCCGGGATTGACGGCACGGCCGTTACCCTGAGCGGCACAGGCTTCACCGGTTATGGCAGCAACGCCAACAACTTTCACTGGCGTCGCTGGAGCGCGCCCGTTAGCCTGACCGCCGGACAACACAACCTTAACATCTGGATGCGTGAAGACGGCATGGTCGTTGACCGCGTTATCCTAAGCACAAATAGTAGTTTGTTATCCAATGGCAGCACCTCAACCGGCCCGGCCGAGAGCAATGCGCCGGCCGGTTGCAGCGGAGCGCCGCCGCCGCCGCCCACTTCCACCACCGCCCCCACAGCGACGGCCACAGCCACAGCCACGCCCGCCAGCGCCACCTGTGCGCCCACAGGCTCCTTGCTGGTTCGCATCAACTTCCAACGGGCCGGCGACCCAATCCCGGCCGGTTATGAAAAAGATGACGGCAGCGCCTATGGCAACCGCGGCAATGGCTTCTCCTACGGCTGGAACGTCTCCAATACCGGCAACGCGCGCGACCGTAACAACAGCCTATCGCCCGATCAGCGGTATGATACGCTCAACCACATGCAGCAAAACGGTACGTTTACCTGGGAGATCGGCGTTCCCAACGGGACTTACGAGGCGTGTCTGGTAGCTGGCGACCCCAGCTATACCAACAGCGTCCATCGCATCAATGTGGAAGGTACGTTAGCCGTTGACTTCACACCAACCAGCAATGATCGGTGGGGTGAAGGATTCGCCACGGCCAACGTGAACGACGGCCGTCTTACGATAAGTAATGCCTCCGGATCGAGCAACAATAAAATTGATTTCATCACCATCTACACGGTATCCGTTGATCCGGCAACAGCTACCAGTACGCCAGGCGCCGGACCGGTTGAAATCATCATTGATAACAAAGATGCTGGCGTCACTATTAATGGCTCCTGGAAAGCGGAGACGAAGCTTAATAACTACTATGGCAGCGACTATATCCACGACAATAAGAAGAATAAAGGCAGCCTTTCTGTTACCTTTACGCCGCAAATACCAGAAGCGGGTAGTTACCAGGTGTATATGTGGTGGCCGGCCGATAAGGGAAATGCCAATAACACCCCTGTAGATATCGTCCATGCCAACGGCACGGCGACAGTTACCGTCAACCAACAGCAAAACGGCGGTCAGTGGGTGTTACTGGGAACCTATAACTTTAATGCCGGCGGGGCCGGTCACGTCACCATTCGTAACGGCGGCACCAGCAATAAGAAAAAGGTGATGGCCGATGCGGTGCGCTTCTATAAACCATAAGAGCAGGAAGCGGAACGTGTAACGCGAGAGAACGGTGAGAGCCACTGCCAGGTGCAGTGGCTCTTTTTTTGTGAATCAGGCACAGTGGAGGAGACTTCTGCTATTCAAGGGCCACCTATATTACCGTTCACTGGGAGATGGGGGCGATTCATGCGCCATATCCAGCGATGGTAAAACTTTATGGAACCTTGTTGTCTATCCTAACGCCGCAAACGGATACCCAGCACTAACAAAACGGCTATAAAAATGCCGAGTCCGATAAGCCACCAGGATGCTTGCGCCATAAATGGGACGGAGATCGGTACAAACGCCGGGATCGGCGTAACCAAAACGGGCTGCGCTGTGGCTGGTTCGGTCAACGTGGGAGGGGAAACGGCCGTGTTCATCACAGTTGTCACCATCACAGTTATCGTCGCCGTTGGCTCCAGCGTGTCGGTCGGCGAGGGCGTATCCGTGGGCAGGGGAGATGGCGTCATCGTCGGCGCGCGCGTCGCCGTGGGCGGCATAGTGGCGGTGGGCGTGATCGTCGCGCCCGGCGTGACAGTTGGCGGCGGCAGCGGCGCGGCCGTCGGAACCTGCTCCGCCGTCACCCCGTTCTCCACCAGGAACAGCGGCGGGCCGCCAATGAGACACTCCCCGTCGCAGCGCGCCCCATCCAGCGTGATGCTGTAAACGCCGTTCACCGGAACCGCCTCTACGATCTCCCCCTTCACATTCACCAACTGGGCCGATTCGGCCAGCGCCGGGACTCGCAGCGTGACCGCCGCCGGAGTGCGCGCCCACAGCAGCCGCGTCACCCCCTGCGGGCGGGAAAAGGTCATGATGTAATAGTTCGCGCCCATCTCCCGCCGCACCGGATAGGTGAATCCGGCCAGGTATTTGATCGTGTTCTGGTAAGCGAAATAGGCGGGGCGTTTGCTGAAGTCATACGGCCGTATCAACCCCCACGACTCCTCCCCCGGCGCAATATTAATATCCACCAGCTTATACACCGCCATCCGCCCCGCGCCGGCATAAAAACCCAGCGCAAACGCCTGCGGGATATACCACGCCTGCTGCTCCAAATCCAGCGGGAACGCCTGTACTTCCACCGTCCATTCCGGGTCCGTACTGGGCCGAGCATTCGTCTCATTCACCCACACCGCCTTCAGGGAGCTGATGCCCGCAGCGCTCTGGGCGGCAAAGGCATTGCCGATAATCGTCCCCATCGTTTCTGGGCGGAAGTAGATGTGCAGCGAGATAACATCGAAGAAATAGTTGTTGGCCGCCGCTTCCGGATCGGCCACAACCACATTGAGGTAACGGCGCAAATAGCCGGGATCATGCCAGTAGGTCATCCCGCCCAGGTGAATTGTCGCGCTGGGGTCAACCTGTTTCATCACCTGGTAAGCGACTTTGACCAGCCGGTAATAATCCTCGGTCGAGCCGCTGAATTCATGGCCGTACACGTCCGGGGCGATATCCGGTTCGTTCCAGATAATCCAGTGATGCACGCCGCGCGGGCCGTAGTAGGCGGCGATCTGGCGGGCGTAGTTGGCCCACAGGTTGCCGGGATCATCAATGGGCAAATACAAACCGCGCGGCACGCCCGCGGCAAATTCGCCATCCGTCGCCCAAACAGGCGTGTTTTTGAGCAGGCCGACGATGGTGCGCCCCTGGGCGTTGCCTTCGGTCAACCACTCTTCCAGGACGTGCAGCGTATTCCAATCGCCGGGGCCAGTGGGCTGGATTTCGTTCCAATAAAACAAGATGCGCTCCCAACCCACGCCCAAATCGGCCGCTTCGTTGGCGGCCCAAAAGGACTCGACCGCGCCAAACCGGGGGTCAACGGCCGTTTGCGCTTCTACATCATCTTTTTGCAGGGTTGGGGTGAGAACGGCCGTTACCGCCACCAGAACACTTAATAACTTCAACCAGGATTTCGTCATACATTTTCCCATCACCAAATGGGCGAAATTATAATCGCATTGCTAAGATTGACACAATCCTGGAAATTGCGCCAATCTGCATACGCCCCGGAAATAGGTTAGAATACGCCGAAACAGGAGGCTGTCGCCCAGCGATGAACGAACTACAACTGCGTCCCGCCCAAACCAAGATTCTGAAATATCGGAACGGCCGTCTCGCCATCAGCGCCGTCCCTGGCAGCGGCAAAACCTTCACCCTCTCCCTGCTGGCGGCGCAGATTATTGCCGACGGCCGCATCAACCCCGACGCCGGGCAACAAATACTCATCGTCACCTACCTTAACGCCAGCGTAGACACCTTCCGCGCCCGCATCCGCAAGCGGCTGGACGAGATGGGCCTGCCCGACCAGGGGTACGACGTGCGCACCCTGCACAGCCTGGCCCTGGAAATCGTCAAGCTCTCCAGCGGCGGTTTGGGCGAAGACAACGCGCCCGACGTCCTCGACGAGGTTCGCAGCAACAACGCCCTGGCGCTGGCCGTGGACGGCTGGATCGAGACCCATCCCGACGATTGGCACGCCTTCCTGCCCGACAACAGTCCCCAAATGCGCGCCCGCTGGCGTAACATCACCGAACGTACCGCCCGCGCCTTCATCCGCGCGGCCAAGAATGAGCGGTATTTGCCGGAGGGGATTTTGGGAAGATTAAAGATTGAAGATCGAAGATTAATGATTGAAGATCGAAGATTAGAGGATGCCAATCATCAATCATCAATCATCAATCATTCTCCCCTCCTGCACATGATGGCGGGCATTTACGGCCGTTACCAAACCATCCTCACCCGACAAGCCACCCTCGACTTCGACGACCTCATCTGGCAGGCGGCCAACCTCATCGAACAGCGGCCCGATTTTGCCGCTGAACTGCGCCAGCGCTGGCCCTACGTGTTGGAAGATGAAGCCCAGGACAGTGTGCCGCTGCAAGAAGTGTTACTGGAACAATTAACCGGACTGGACGGCAACTGGGTGCGCGTCGGCGACCCCAACCAGGCCATCACCAGCACCTTCACCGCCGCCCATCCCCGCTTCTTCAACGCCTTCAACGACCGGCCCGACGTCGTTTCCCTCCCCCTGCCCAATTCCGGTCGCAGCGCCCGCCTCATCATCGGCGCGGCCAACACGCTGCTCCATTGGGTGATGGACAAGCATCCCGTCCTGGAAGTGCGCGAGACGACCTTCCGCCGCCAGGATATTTTGCCCACGCCCCCCGGAGACGCCCAGCCCAACCCGCCCGACAGCGAAGCGGGCATCCGCATCAAGGTGTACAAACACCGCGAAGACGAGGAACTGCCCGACATCGCCCGCCTGGCTGTGGCCTACGCCAAGAAATACCCGGCGCGCACGCTGGCCGTCCTCGTCCCCACCAACCAGGTGGGGCACACGCTGGCCGAACATTTGGATGCGTTGGACGCCGATTACGACAATCTGCTGCGCGGCGGGGCGCGGGAGCGGGAAATCGCCGCCGCCATGCACGCCGTCCTGGCCCTTTTGGCCGACCCGCTGGACGCGAAGGCGCTAGTCAACGCTCACGCCAGCCTCCACGAATTAGGCCATCCCGCCGCCACCGCCCCGGTGGAAGAAGGCGGCCTGGAAAAACTGCGCCGGCTCCTGCAAAGCGTCCACCGCCCGGAAATCCTGCTCTTTCCGGGGGCTGGCGACGACCCGGAGGACGCCCTGCCGGCCAACGTCGCCAGCGAGGAGGAGGTGGGCCACGTAGCGCGATTTGCCGCTTTTCTGCGGGGGTTGTTCGGGTTACGGCCGTTGCCCATTGACGACCTCGCCTTAGCCCTGGGCGACGAACTGTTCGCGCACGGCGACGTGTACGAAGCGGATTTAGCCATCGCCTACCAGATTGCCGCCGTCCTGCGCCGCTGGCGCGACGCGCAGCCAGAGTGGCGGCTGCCGGAACTGGCCGCCGAACTGGAAAGCGTCGCCGCCGGGCGCAGCCGTCTGCCCATCACTACCCCCAGCGACCTGGGCTACGAGCCGGAGCCGGGCCGCATCACGTTAACGACGCAGCACAGCGCCAAAGGGTTGGAGTGGGATGCGGTTTTTTTAGTGGGGATTGACGGTTTCTGGATTCCGGGCAATTTAGACGCGCCGTTTCTGGGCGTTCACGACTTTTTGGGCGGCGACCCGGAGGCGGAGGCGGCGGCCCAGCTGCGGTTTTTGATGCAAGGGGAAGCGGGATTGTATGACGGCCGTTCTGCCACCGAATCGGCCCACATAGACACCATCAGCGAGCGGCTGCGCCTGCTGTACGTCGGCGTCACCCGCGCCCGCCGCTACCTGCACCTCAGCCGCAGCCGGGCCACCCGCCAATACAACAAAGAGCGCGACGCCGAACCGGCGACGGTGATGGGGGTGTTGTACAAGTATCTTAAGGGATGAGGGACGAGAACTGAGGGATGAGAGGGGGGGTAGAAACCTGTTGCTGAATAGGGCGTTTTGTGGGGCAACGGCCGTTTTTAACCAATCTACGAAAAAAAACGATCGTGATCGTTTCACAAAAAGGCGCTGATCGTTTTGCAAAATGATCGTGATCGTTTTTGTCCCGTGTCCGAATGAGTTCTGCGCTGGCAAACGGCCGTTCCCACCCCGAAACGGCCGTTTTTCGTTGTTTTGGCAAAATACTGGCTTAACTTACAGAAAAGTCTACACCTCGCCACTTGCGTACTTGCCACTCCGCTTTACGTTTTACACTTTACGTTTTACAATAACCCCATGAGCACAGACAACCCCTTCTACCACCGAGGCGCCATCCGCCGCGCGGCCGACTTTTACGGCCGTACCGCCGAAATCACCCAAATCCTGGGGCTGCTGCGCAACGGCCAGAGTGTATCCCTCATTGGCCCGCGCCGCATTGGCAAAAGCTCGCTGCTAATGCACCTGTGCCGTCCCCAGGTGCGCCGGCAAATCGGTTTGCGGCCCGAAAACGCCTTCTTTGTCATGGTAGACTGCCAGGAGCTGGGCGGTTCGCCGCCGGAAGAGGTGTACGAAGCGCTGCTGACTGGTTTGTCGGATGCCGCCGCCGCCGCCGGTATTCAATTGAATGGGATGCAGCAGCCAGCCTCCTACCGCACGCTGGATAGACTGCTGCGCCAATTAAACCAGCAAGAAATTGCCGTCGTTGTGCTGCTGGATGAGTTTGAACTGCTGGCCGTCAACGAACATCTGACGCCCTACTTTTTTGCCCGATTGCGCGGCCTGACGACAAAGTATGGATTGGCTTATCTCACGGCCAGCCAACGGCCGTTATTCGCCATCACCGCCGAAGAAGAAATCCTCAGTTCCCCCTTCTTCAACATTTTCGTCACCCTGCCGCTGGGCCTGTTCTCTTCCAAAGAGGCCGCCGGATTGCTGACTTGTCGTTTATCTGCCACCGACATCCAGTTCCCCGACTCGCTGCGCGACTATTTACTTTTTCTGGTTGGCCCCCACCCCTTCTTCCTACACGTTGCCGGCTACCACACCTTCCAATCTGTGAGTCGAGGCGAGTCGCTGGCAGCGCCGGATGAACGAGCGCAAATTGATGCCTCCATCGAAGTAGAAGCCGCTTCCCATTTAGGCTATCTATGGCAAAATCTGACCCCCAGCGAACAATATGCGTTGGCGATTGCTGATGGCCCTATTGACAACTTACGCCTATTGGAACAGCAATGCCTGCTGGAACAACGGGATGGCAGCTATTATTACACGAGCGAAATCTTACGCCGCTTCGTCCGCCGCCAGGAGGTAGTAGGATTGATTCAAGCCGGGCCGTTTGTCATTGATCAACAGCGGCACCAGGTGTGGGCCAATGGACAGGAACTGGGTCTGACAACGTCCCAATTTAGCATTCTAGCGCGTCTATGCGAATTAGAAGGTCAGGTCGTGCCGGGAAACGATCTGGAAACGGCCGTTTGGGGCGACGTCCTGGTCAACGATCCCGACCGACTCAAAACCCTTATCAAGCGGCTGCGCCGGGCCATCATCCCTTATGACACCTGGATCATCAGCGAACGAGGCGTAGGCTATGCGCTCCGACCGCCTGATTGAGAAACAAGTGGCAAGCGGCAAGTGGCAAGTAAGCGAGTCGCGGGCTGCAAATAACACGCTTCCCGCTTCCCGCCCCCCGCTCCCCGCATTACGCGCCACGCTTTTCATTTTTCTCGTTTTCTTACTCCTCCCCCCATCCACCGCCGCTGCCCAAACCCAGCCCCCCAACTACTGGCAATACCGCGCCGCCGACCGCTTACAACACGCTGTCGCCGCCGACCTCGATGGCGACAGTATTGATGATTTCATCGTTATAGACGAAAGTGGTAAAGTAGACTTGCTGGATGCCAGCGGTAATCTACAAAATAGTTATACTGCGCCAGGGCCGGTACTGGCTATCCACACCAGCAGAGTTGACAACTCCCTGCAATCAGAACGTGAAATCATCCTGGGTTTACGCAACCGGTTAATCTTATTATCGGCGTCCGGCGCAGAAATCTGGCAGGTTCCGCTCACTCCGGTAACGACGCCAACTGATTTGTTAACCAGCGGCGGTCAGGACGCGGCCGCCGAATGGCTGGCGCAATATGAAGCGATTCCGGTTTCTCTGGACACCCTTGATTGGGACGAGGACGGCCGTAACGAAATTGTCGTTCTTCTGAATTCAGGCCAAATCCAGTTATTCAGCGCCAGCGGCGATTTAATCTGGCGCTATGCCCGTAACAGCAGCCCAAATTGGGAAACACAGCCCCATATGACTGTGGCCGATCTTGATCAGGACGGGCAGGCCGAAATCGCCCTGGGTCTATTCAACCCTCACTTACGCTTTAGCCAGCTGGCTTTGATTGGCGCTAACGGCCGTCTCCGCTGGGAACAGGAACAACCCATATCCGGCCGCATCACGGCCCTGGACATCATCACCCGTGCTGACGGGCAGCCAGCCATTGCTGTGGGCACGAACCTGGGCCACATCGCCCTTTATGACGCTGATCGTCAGCGCCTGTGGCTGCGCACGATCAACAAACCCATCACCAGTCTGACTCCCATCCCCTTCACCAATACGGCCGGATTAGCCGTAGGCACGGAAGCAGGCAGCGTTATTGCCTACGATGAACAGGGCCGCCGCCAATGGACGCGCCACCTGGCCCCCAACGCCGACCGCAGCATCATGGCTCTGTCAGCGGCCTCGTTTATGCCCCCCGATAACCAGCCCGCTTTGGCAGCCGTCTTGGGCGCGCCGCCGGAAAATGCTGGCGAACCGGCGGATGTGGTCTTATTGGCGGGTAACGGCCGTACCCTGGACACGCTCGCCGACGTAGAAGCCCTCGGCCCCACCCGGCTGCTGGACATGAATGGGGATGGGGCTAATGAATTGTTATTGACTCGCTTTGCCCAAATCGAATTGCTTGGTTTAGGCATTGGCGCCAGTGAATTCGCCAGCGATTGGGATTATGATCTGTTGGGGCTGCCTGATTCCCTCCTCGTCATTGATTTTGAGCAGGATGGGGAAGATGAACTGCTTGTAGGCACGGAAAACGGCCGTATTCACCGTCTCAACAACGATGGCTCCTTCTCCTGGGTCGTCAATCCGGGCGTCGCCATCACCCATCTGGCCGCGCTGCCTAATCCCGTGACCAACACGCCAGATTTCGTCGTCGCCCGTAATCATGCCATTACCCAACCAGACGCCAGCGTGATTTATGAAAGCGGCGTCGCCCTGCGCCAGGCTAACGGCGAGCAAATCTGGGCGCAATCGCTGTCTACCCAAATCACCAGCCTGCAAGTCGCCGAGCTTAACGGCCGTGGGCGGCCAGAAATCATCGTCGGCGCCGGCAATGGCGACATCATCGTTTACAGCAGCGCCGGTAATGAGTTGTGGCGCGCTAGCCTTCCGGAGCGAGTCGAACAATTACTCACCGTGCGTATTGATCCAGCCCAAGACCCGCTCCTCATCGCCGTCACCACCCACCGTCTGTATCTGGTTAATCCCCGTTTTGTCCCCTGGATTATGGCGTCCTACACAGAACCGATTCAGGCGGTATACCCTTTCAAACAACCCAACAATGAAGCTCCGGGATTAATCATATTCGTGTCCGATAATCAAACTTATGGCATCACCTTACAAGGCCGACATTTGCCCCCATGGCCTTTGATCATTGATGGCCCACCCACGCACAGCCTATTTGCCCAGGAACTGCCGCTAGATGATCTACTGCCTCAGAATACACGCGCCCAGGCTATCGTCAGCTCTTTTTTATACACAACAGATGCCGGCCACCTGCGCTATTTGGTCATCGAGGAAGGGTTTCCCCGGCTTTCCTGGCTGCTGACCGGTCTCGGTAATATCACCAGCCTGTATTGGGGCGATCTGGATAGTGATGGTGTGCCTAATATGGCTGTGGGCGATGAGAACGGCCGTGTTGACCTTTATACGATTGCTTCCAACACACGCCACCCGGAATTGATCGACCGGCTCAACCTGGGTAGTCACGTCTTTGCGCTAACGGTTTTGCAGCGCGAAAACAGTCAAAAATCAGATTTGTTGTCAATTACGCAAAATGGTGTGGTGCAACTGTTTCGCGTTCAAGAAAACCGCCCTCCTTTACTCACCAACCCGGAAGTAGAGGCTGCCCAGGGCCGCTATAACCTGGTCGTTTCTGTAAACGATGCGGAAAGAGATGATGTCGCCGTCCGCCTGGATGTTTTCGATCCGGCCGTCCAACAATGGATCGCGCAAGAGGAGAAACAGTTGAGCGGCGGCGGCGGCAAGTTGTTTTGGCTCCTTGATAATCCGCCCACGGATGAGAACGGCGTCCGCTATCGCTTCCATTACAACGATGGGTTTCACCAGGGAGATGTAACGCCCCCCCCGGCGCCCCCCCCTGTTCTTCCTCCCCGGCTGAATAATCGGCCGCTTTTGGGCGTCCTGGCATTGGGTATAAGCGGACTCGTTTTTACGCTCGTTTACCTGCGTCAGAGCCAGTTACCCACATCTCAGGCGCGCCGTTTTTACCGTGATCTGGCTCAAGAACCGGCGTCTACCCTGATTCGCATTGAAAAGAAGTACCAACACAGCCGGGGCGCGCCTGATTTTCTGTTATCGCTGGCTAATCAGGCGCGACAGCGACAAGACCTGCATATTGCCGGTCTGTCTGATGGCTTGTTTTTATTAGAAAATCAACCGCGCGCCGGACTGCCCATCATCATTAAAGCGCTAAAGGGCGTCCGCCAATACGCCCACCCGCCCTGGGAGGGTTTAGAACGTTGGCAATATCTGTTTTCGTTGGGGCGTGCGCTTTTGGAGGCGCCATCGATCACTGAGTTAAGTTTGTTACGTCCCCAACTGGAGCAGTTACTATCGTTATTGGAAGATAAAAATCATTGGTCGCCCGCCCTGGATGCGCTGCTGTTGATCTTGTCGAATTTGCGCGATAGTAAACGGGTTGATTTGGCTGCGGACAGTCTGGTTTATTTGAATGAAGCGGACGTCTTGTTGAATGAGTTTTGGGATGGTTTGTCCGATCAACCTGGTGTAGAACGGCCGTTAATTGCGGCGATTGTTTCTCGTTGGACGGGGCTGGTGAGCGCGGCGATTGAGGATTTGCGCGGGCGGGCCAACCTGGTCGTCACGTTAAAAACAAAGCGGCTGGTTCCCACTGACCAGACAGAAGTAGCGCTGGAGATTCGCAATAACGGCCGTGCCGCCGCTGAAAATATCATCGTGGCGCTGGAAGAAAATCCGGCCTATGCGCGGAACGGCCGGCCCCAGATCATTCCCCTGCTCCCTCCTGGTCGCGTCCAGCAGGTTAGCTTCAGCATCGAACCCCAGGTTAAGGACCATTTCCGCCTGGTCCTCAATCTGACCTATGATGACCGCAACCAACGCGACAAGGCCATCGCCTTTGGCGACATGGTTCATTTGCTCCCTCCAACGCGCGATTTCAGGCCCATTGCCAACCCATACCTACCCGGCACACCTTTACGACGCAGCAGCGCCATTTTCTTTGGGCGGCAAGACCTGTTCGATTTTATCGCTGACAATGCCGGGCGTCAGCCACATCGAAATGTTCTCATCTTAGTGGGGCAAAGACGCACGGGTAAAACCTCTATCCTTCTGCGGCTGGCAGAACATTTGCCCGCCAATCAACTACCGGTCTATATTGATTGCCAATCTTTAGGCGTGATGCCGGGAATGCCCGCATTATTGTACGACCTGGCCTGGACAATTGCCGATGCGTTGGCGGCGCGTGGGATTGACCTGGATGTGCCAGAGCCGGCTTTGTGGCAAGATGAACCCACTCGTTTCTTCCAGCGCCAATTCTTGCCCCTGGTACACGCTTTGCTGCCGGAAGATACAACGCTCCTGCTCGTATTTGATGAATTTGAAGCGTTTCAAAATCTAGTGCAAGATGGTATTTTGCCCCCTACTTTATTTCCTTACCTGCGCCATCTGATGCAACACAGCGAGGCTTTGAGCTTTGTCTTTGTAGGTTCGCGCCGCCTGGAGGAGATGAGCGCTGATTATTGGTCGGTGTTATTCAACATTGCTTTGTACCAAAAAATCGGCTATCTAGCAGAAGAGGTCGCCAAGCGGCTGATTCAAGAGCCGGTTGCGCCTAACCTGGTGTATGATGATTTAGCAATTGATAAAATTTTGCGCGTAACGGCTGGGCATCCCTATTTTTTGCAGCTGGTTTGTTACACACTGGTCAAACAGGCGAACAGTAAGCGCCGCAGCTATGTCACAATCTCGAATGTGAACGCGGCGCTGGATGAGATGTTGAGCCTGGGGGAGATGCACTTTGCTTATTTGTGGCAGCGGTCAACTTATGCGGAGAAAGCGTTGTTAACGGCCGTTTCCCACATGATGGATCAGGACATTTCCTGCCACCCGGCCGACATGGTGCAATACCTGGAACCCTACGGCATCCACCTGACCCCGGCCGAGGTAACGGCCGCTTTGAAGCGCCTGGTGGAACGAGATATTTTGCAAGAAGTCACCGAAGGAACCGTCGCGCTGTACGAGCTTAAAATTGGGCTGGTGGGGCTGTGGGCCGCCAAACATAAAAGTTTGACGCATTTGTACAAGTGAAAAAGTGGGCAAGTATGCAAGTGGCGCGTGGTAAGTGGTAAATTGGAAGCAGCTACACCCCTTCACCCTATCACCCCTTCACCGCGCCTCCCCTTCACCCCAACTCCTTCGGTCGCCAGAGGCACACCAATTCGGCGCCGCTATCTTCGTCTAATTCACGCCAATGATTGATGGGCAAGGAAAGATGAGCGATGGCGGCCGTCGGCATCGTCTCCCAGGCCCCCGTCAGCAGAGCGACAAGATGTTCCATGCCCGGATTGTGGCCCACAATCATCACCCGCTCGTAAGCGTCATCCAATTGTTGTAACCGTTCCAGATAATCTTCGGAATCGGCCAGGTAAAAATGGCGGGTGTACTGTATTTCCTGGTCGTAATCGCAGGCCAGGGCGACGGCTTCGGCCGTGGACAAGGCGCGTTTGGCGCTGGAGGTGATGATGAGATCCGGGACCAGCTCTTCATCGCACAGTAACCGGCCCATGCGCGGCGCGTCTCGTTGGCCCCGTTTATTTAACGGCCGTTCATAATCCGACAAATCATTATTAGCCCAACTGGACTTGGCATGGCGCAAAACTAACAGCGTTTTCATCATTACCTCCAAAGGGTTCGTTCAAAATTAACTTTGCAGTTTGCTGGTAATTGGTAATTGAGTAATTGGGTAATTACCAGTTACCAATTACCTGGTTACAATTTTTCAAACGCCAAAATTATAAACGAACGTGCCCAAAGTAAATCAAATTGGTAATTTGCCAAATCGCGCGATACAAAATCGCTGCCGAATTTACACCGGCGCCACGTTTCGCAGATACTGAACAGTTATAAGGAGAAACGTGTTCCCTGTTTGCGAAACTATGTTGGCAGAAATTGGGTCAGATCAGCCTTAGACTCGATGCCTCCGGCAACAAGCTTGCCGTTGATGACAAGAGCGGGCGTGTAAAAGATTTGCAACCGGACAACCATTTTAGGCTGGCTCAAAACAGGCACCATTTCGATACAGGCGTCGGCACGGCCGTTTCCCCAGGCATATAAAGCCGCCGCTACCTCATCACAAACCGGGTCTTCAGAACTAACAAATAACTGAATATCGTGGGCGCATTTTATCTCGGCCATATTTCGCTCCTTTACTCATTTTCCAATAGATATTGTTCAGCCGCATCATGATGAACAATGAGTTGACGACCTTCGCGGCTTACAATTCCCTGACGAGCCAGGCTGGAGATCAACTCAGATACAGTTGAACGCACCACCCCAATCATGTCAGCGATATCCTCATGGGTAAAGTAGGGGGAAATCGTGAAATCATGATCTTCCCCATGTCCCAGGCGACGACCAATATCCAACAAGGCCATGACCACACGCTGCTCCGCTCTGGTATGCAGCAACCCCTGCAAACGGTGCATCGCCTCCACGTGGATCTGGGAGATATACTTAAACAAGTCCAGGCACATGTTAGGGCAGCTTAACATGAAGCTCTTAAAATTAATTTCATCCATTGAGCAAACGATGACATCTTCCATCGCTTCCGCCCAGGGCAGCTTACCTCCCACCGCGCCTAACAACAAGGCCCCAAAAGCATCGCCGGGGGCAAAAATATGTAATATCTTTTTGCGCCCGTCTGAGGTAAGAACGTAGGTTTTTACCCGGCCCAATTGTAGCAAATAAAGGCGATTGGGTTCATCAGTCGGGTTAAATAAGATTTCGCCACGCCGATGACCTCGTATGGTTACAATGTCCGGCAGCCTATCTAGCTCCTCATCTGTCATGTTATTCCACATGGGAAAGTCGTGCAGCCGCAAGCGGCGGCGCGGCCTGACCTCCTGCTCAAGGGTTAGATAGGCTACCTGATTATTGAAGTCGCTGCCGTATTTCATCGTTTTAATCATTGGTCTATTCAGAAGCGCCGCCAGAAACGGCCGTTTCTCCATTCATCATCTGCAACTGTTTGACCGGCTGTCAGCGCCCATGATTCTCTGACTCAAACAAGCCGGGCAGTATCGTAAATGAGTTGATAGTAAGCCGGGAGCGAGCGCGCGTCCAGACATTCCGTATCAGCATGGGCGCCAACAACGGTTGGATTGCTAATCAGAATTTGGACGTCTGGTTTCTGCATAACGTAGAAGCGGGCATTACTGGCCCCATTGGTATGCAGAATGGGTGGTTCCTTGCCCGATACTTGCCGCAGTAGATTGATATACCGGCGCGCTAACGGCCGTTCACGCGGGTAGTACGTGGCGACGCCAATCTCCCGGAAGGTAAAATCGGCCGCGTAAGAACGCCCAATCTCCTCCAAAGCGGCGACAATCTCTTCCGCTGTACTCGTCTCCGTAAAACGCAAGTCAAAACTGGCCTGGCATTGGTCCGGTATCTGGTTATGGGCACGGCCGCCGCCAATGCGAGTCATCACCAGCGACGGTACCCAGTCAGACTCTGCGCGCGGGTTGGGAAAGCGCGCCTGAAAATCAGCGTAGAGAGCCATCATCTTTTCAATCGCGTTGACGCCAAGAAACGGGCGGCTGCCGTGAGCAGCTTGTCCACGCACGGTGACATCAAAGCTAATCATCCCCTTTTCTTTTTCGACATAAGCGAAATCAGGCCCGCCATCGGGCGCGAAGATCACCTCTGGCAAACAACCTCTCGCGTCAAGCAGTTCAACCATCTTTTGCGCGCCGTGTGCCGATCCTATCTCCTCATCTTCAGAAAAAAGTAACCAAAAATCGTTAGCCTGTCCAGCGGCGAGTAAATCGCGCAGCGCCGTCATCATCATCAAGCATTGTGTTTTCATATCCGCCACACCGCGCCCATACAAGTGTGCTCCCTCCTGTCGCAGGGCAAACAGCCCGCTGCGTCCCGGCACCACCTCAATGTGGCCATCGCCAAGCAAGCGTGGCCGCTCAGACCCCTGCGGCCTGATGAGGAGCGAGGTAAATCCATCGAAGGTGAATGTGTCAAAAGCGGTAACGGCCGGATCGAAAAACGCCTGTATCCAGGCGCGGGCGGCGGCAAACTCGGGTTGATTTTGATCAACACAGGTTTTGAAACGAATGAATGTATCCAGATCGGCAAGGAAACGATCCGCATCAAACATTTCTGAGGCGCGCCCCTCAGGATTATGCCTGTTGGACAAACTATCGCTGTCTTTCATACTGTTTGATTCTTTTGCAGATGGCCGGCAACAGTAAGCAGATTGGGGATTCTTTTCCCGGCTCCCCTGCCCATTTTATTGACCCAATTGTTCCTTCGCCGCCGCCGCCACCCGATCCGGCGTGAAACCGAACTTCTCTTGCAGCGCTTTCAGCGGGGCCGACGCGCCGAATGTTTCCATGCCGATGCTGTGTCCGCTCAGGCCAACGTACCGCGCCCAGCCCAGGGTGGAGGCCTGTTCCACCGAGACGCGGGCGGTGATGTCAGGCGGCAGGACGCTGTCTTTATAGGCCTGGTCTTGTTTCTCAAATAATTCCCAGGAGGGCATACTGACAACTCTGGCGCTGATGCCTTCCGTTTTAAGCTGTTCGTAGGCGGCGACGCACAGCTGCACTTCGCTGCCTGTGCCCATGAGAATGACGTCAGGACGGCCGTTTTCCGCATCTGCCAGCACATATGCGCCCCTGGCCACACCGGCGGCCGAACCGTATTGGTCACGGTCAAACGTGGGCAAATTCTGGCGGCTGAGGATGAGGGCGACAGGTTTGTGGCGCAGCTGCATAATGACGCGCCACGCCTCGACGACTTCGTTGGCGTCGGCCGGGCGCATGTCAATGAGGCCGGGAATGGCTCGCAGCGAAGCGATCTGCTCGACGGGCTGGTGAGTCGGCCCGTCTTCGCCGACGCCGATGGAGTCGTGGGTGAAGATGTGGATGACGGGGATTTCCATCAAGGCGCTGAGACGAATGGCAGGACGGCCGTAATCACTGAAAATGAGAAAGCCGGAGCCAAACGGCCGTATCTTGCTCAGCGACAACCCATTCAAAATCGCGCCCATAGCGTGTTCGCGGATGCCAAAGTGGAAGTTACGGCCGTTGTAGGAAACGGCCGTAAAATCACCCGCGCCGTCAAACGTCAATCGCGTCTTCGTAGACGGAGCCAGGTCAGCCGAACCGCCGATCAGCCAGGGCACATTCTGCGCTATTGCATTAAGAACCTTCCCCGAACTATTGCGGCTGGCATCCCCCTTGGCATCGGCCGGGAAGACAGGCAAATCCTTGTCCCATCCTGCCGGCAATTGGCGATGCTGCATCTGATACAGGTGGTCGGCCAATTCAGGATATTCAGTTTTGTACACTTCAAACTGCTCAAACCAGGCGTCACGCAATGATTTGCCCCGCTGTCCCATCCCCCCAGCAAAATGCTGGCGCACATCGTCGGGAACCAGGAACGTCGCATCTTCCGGCCAGCCATAATTGCGCTTCGTCAGCCGGATTTCCTCGTCGCCCAGCGGGGAGCCGTGCGCGCCGTGTGTATCCTGCTTGTGGGGCGCGCCATAGGCGATATGACTGTCCACAATAATCAGCGTCGGCCGATCGGTCGTATTTTTAAACGTCTGAAAGGCGCGGGTCAGCGTTTCCTGGTCATTGGCATCGCCCACACGCAGCACATTCCAACCATAGCCCAGGAATCGGGTAGCCACATCTTCACTAAACGCCCAGGCCGTGTTCCCTTCAATGGTGATTTTGTTGTTGTCATACACCCAGCACAAGTTGGACAGTTTCAGATGTCCGGCCAACGACGCCGCTTCACTGGCGATCCCTTCCATCATGTCGCCATCGCCAGAAAGGGCATAAACATCATAATCGAACATCTCGAAGCCGGGCCGGTTAAAATACTCGCCCAGCCAGCGGCCGGCGATGGCCATACCCACGCTGGTCGCCACACCCTGCCCCAATGGACCGGTTGTCGTTTCAATGCCCGACGTCCAGCGATATTCAGGATGTCCGGGCGTGCGGCTGTCAAGCTGGCGGAACTGCTTAATGTCGTCCAGCGTGACGGACAGCTCGCCCAGCGTTTCATATTTGGGATTGACGGCCTTCACGCCGGTCAGGTGCAGCAGCGCATAGAGTAAGGTTGAGGCGTGGCCGATAGAGAGGACAAAACGATCCCGGTTAGGCCAGATGGGGTCATCTGGGTCAAAGCGCAAAAATTCCTGCCAGATATTGTAGGCGACAGGGGCCAGGGCCATGGGCGTGCCGGGGTGGCCGGAGTTGGCCGCTTGCACCGCGTCCATGGCCAGGGTGCGGATGGTGTTGATGCTCTTTTGCTCAATAGTTGGTGTATGCATGAATAGTTAATTACCTGGCAAGATCGGTTCGCTCTTGGAGATTGAACCAATCTGAACGAACCTCTAGAAAGTAATAATTTGGTACCCATCAGCCGCCCGCGCCCGCAGGCTGGGGTGCTGGTGATATTCTGAGAGGAACGGCAGGCCGAGTTCCTCTGCTTTTTCGTACACGTGGAAGGCTTTGGCGCAGTAACGGCACAAACCGGCAACGTTATCTTCGACGCGGGCATACAATTGGTAACGTTTGTCTTCTGGGTTAGCCAGGGTTACGGCCGATACCGTGCCGCCGCCATCGAAAATAATCTGCACCTCATCACCGGCTTCCTTGAATTCGCGGGCAGTTTGCAAAGCGTTGACCACGCGGCCTAAATCCTGGTGTTCTTCCATTTCTGAAAGAATAACAATGGCTACTTTTATCATAATGTACCTTTTTGTAGTTGACGTTGCTAAGGCGTCCTCCCGGAGGTTCACGAGTGGCAAGCTGGTTTCATCAAGCCAACCCCCGGGAGGATTCGTATATAGAGGATACGGCCGTTCTACACAAACAGCCCATAAACCAGAGCGACAACCAATCCAAAAATCACGTGACCGATTAGACCGCCCATGAAGGCCATCATGCCGCCGTTGTTCGTCATATAAATGCCGGGAGCATTTACCGTACCGGCTTTAACACCGGCGTGCATCATGGGTACGCCGCCCATCATCACACCGGAAACAAGCCAGTGGACCGCCCCAAAAATAATGCCTCCCAACAAGCTTGCTGTGCCGATACCGGCATTCCATAAGATCGCGTAAACAATGGCAAACACCACGCCCATCATGAAATGCATGCCCATACCCATTTTGCGGTTACTTTCGGCGCTGAACATCGAACCCAGCATTCCTACGATGTCCATTTTGGGTAATCCCATTTTGGGGGCCATCACCATGACCATAGTCATCACAATGGTTCCAACGATACCAGCAACGATTGCTCCTAAAATATTCATTTCTTCTCCTGTATTTAAACTCAAATGGTAACCGTTCAGCCGCCAACAGACTTTTGAAGTTTTGCAGTCGAGTACACAACCACATAGAGCGTCAAAACTTCAAAAGTCTCCAGGGGGGAGTGAACGCTTACCTCAAATAATATAAAAATATGGTTGCATTCTGTCCGTCAATTATTCCAATCTCCAACTTCTATACGCTAACCTCCTTAATCTTTTTGGCGCCGCCGGAAAAGATGATAAGGCGGCGGCCATTAAACGGTCCCTGTATTGTATGACGCACTCTGCCGGCCATTATCTTACGTGGTATTTGAAAGTCTTGTAAACCTCCGGAAGATTTTAGCAATGGTCAGGCTCGTAATCCTAATCTCCCGGAGGTTCCCTGTTCCAATTCACACATGAGTCCAAAGCAGCGATGAAGTTTTTATAAACTTGCTGCATTTCTTGCGAGAGGCGATCCGCGCCCAATGCGTACCACTCCTGGGGGGTAAAAGTAGCAGATGATAGGGTGTCGGCACGGCCGTTTCCCGCCAACAGATGCAGGTTATCCGACTGTGCCAGCCACAAGGATATGTCAACCAGCGCCGGATTACCGGTCAAGATCGCCTTACTACATGCCTGCATCATCAAGGGAAGCAGTTTTTGCTGCGCTTCATTGCCCAGGAAAACATCCGGGCCGCCATTACCGGCCCAAACGCCGGCCAATGCCGGCAGGGGCAGATCGTAACTGTCAGCACCATAACGCGCCACCGCCTCGCTGGGCGTAGTAAAGGTGAGACCCCGCTTTTGCGCCTCTCCTGGCAGCGCGGCCAGAAAATCAAAAATACCGCTGTCCGCCCGCTGATGTTCGCCAAACGTCTCCAAATCCCAACCGAGCGTCACCAGTTGGCCCGAATTACCGGCCAGCCAATCGGCGTACTGGTCGGCCAGCAGCGGCCAGCAGCGCCAGCTTTGATCGGAAAAGCGGGCGCTCACATCTTCACTCAAGGTAAGATGGCGCGTGAGCAACTTCATCTGCCCGCCGTCGTGATGATAAACGTGTGTGGGCTGCCGCCAATCGAGTATCTGGGAACGGTCGTCCATGATGCTCGCCGTAAACCCTGCCTGATCCAGCGCATGGTAAATCACGTCCGACATCATCAGCCCGGTTGTGTCGGCCGTCGTCGGGCGCTTGCCAAACAGCGCTTCCAGCCGGTCGGCAGCGCGTCCCACTTGCCGGACAAAGCGGTGAATGTCCCACAGCGACAAAAGGCTGCGCGTCGGTTCGACGGCGACCAATTCCACACTTTCATGCTGTACCAGTTCATAAAACCGATCCAGCAGTTCCTCATCCCAACGCTGCGCCTGCTCCAAAAAGGAGGGTGAAAAGCCAATGGCAAACTTAAAGCCCCGATCCAACAAGGCGCGGAATCGCTCGGCAGCCGGATAGTAAGAAGCTGCTGCTGCCTGGCGGAAATATTTCTCGTTTAAGACATCGTCAAAAATGGCCTGGGACAGGGTTTCTAGCGGCGCGCAGGGAGGCAGCGGTTCGGCGGGGAGGCGCAGGCGGCGCGGTTGGTGGACAACGGTATAGATGAGGATATCGCCGATTTGAGCGGCGTTGCCCCTGTTTCGCTGCGGCATGGCTCCGTTTAGCTGCGCCACAAATTTCACCTTTTCTAGCAAGATATCACTGATTTGTTCCCAGGTGAAGGCGGCGGCGCGGGTGTGAGCCGCCTGACGCATGGCAGCAACACGGGTCTGATTGGCCTTAATGTCCAACACCTGGTTCACGATCTCGGCGGGCGCGTCGGTGTCCAGGGCGACAGCACATTGGCCGCCTAGAGTGTACTCTTCGCCGGTGGTTCCGGTGAAGACCAATCCCCTGGCGGCCATCGCTTCCAACCCGACCAAACCGAATGGTTCGTGGCCGCTGTTGGCGAGAACGGCATCGGCGGCGGTGTAGAACGGCCGTAAATAAGCCTGCGATAAAAAGAAATCCAAATGATAGATGTCGGCTGGCGGCGCAGTTTGCAGTAAAGCCAGCAATTCTGCCCACGATTCTGGCTGCTGGTTGATGCGGGTGATAGTCAGTCCCAATTCGCGGGCGCGGGCGAATACCTCCACCCCATGCGCTTCAATGCCGCCCCGCAGGGGGAAAACGACCCGCCGCCCCGCCGCTTTGATTTGCGCGACCGCTTCGACGGCCATCAGCCACCGCTTGGCAGGATCGAACCGGCCGACTTTGAAGAGCATCACGGCGTTGTTGTCGGGGTCGAGAATGTGTCTTAGCGCGGCTGTTCGTCCGGCGGGTACGGGGTGAAGCAGCGCAGCGGGAATGCCGTTGGGGATGACGAGCGGGTTCAAATCCATTTCCCACATCAAATGCTTCATGTAACGGCTGACGGTCGTGATTTGGGCGGCCTGATTCAAACGCAGCCAGTTAACCCGGTGGAAGGACATGGTGTTGTTGGCGTTCCAAAAAAGGACGCAGCGATTCTCTAAACCAGCCGCTCCCAGTTGGTCATGCAGGCGGATGAGGGCAGCGGCAGTATGCCATTCTTCGGCCAGGATGACGGGTAAACGGCCGTTTGCCAGCGCCGGTTGGATGAGTTTTTCGATGATGAACGACGGGGCGCTTTTATTGAAATCAGCCAGTTTTCCTTCCTCGCCGTCATAAACACCGACCGGGTGATGGGCGCTGATCCACTGTCCCCACCGATGCAGCGTGAGACGGCCGTCCTGCCGACTTTCGCGTCCGGGTTTATCCGGGTCGCCGATAAAAATCAGGTGTGTTTCAAAGCCGCGTTCGGCCAATGTTTCTGCCAGATGCGTAATCCGCACGCCTAACCCCCCGGCCAGGGAATAGCGATCCGGCCCTTCAAAGGATAGGAGGCAAAACGTGATCGCATGGGGTGAAAG
This sequence comes from Chloroflexota bacterium, assembly GCA_024275635.1. Lineage (GTDB taxonomy): Bacteria > Chloroflexota > Anaerolineae > Promineifilales > Promineifilaceae > JACKCC01. The sequence continues at coordinate 48,155 of JAJRYT010000096.1, forward strand.
TGTCATTTTTTGATCCAGCGGGAGTTTAGAAGGTATTGGTTATCGGTTATTGGTCGAGTAACAAATAGACCAATAACCAATAACTCAATAACAGACGATCACTTAATTGCTAATCTCAGGGAAACCATTTACTTCATCATTATGGAACCAGATCATCTCATTGGCCGCGTGCATAGCGCCCGCTGTGTCAAAGTTGTATTGATCGGCCGTCCACTGCGCGCCGTCCCAGGTAACAGAGGCGGCGAACACTGGCGCGATGCCATAATCACCGCCGGCCATCGGCGGGAAGGGCGTTGTCGGATAGCGGAGGAACAAAGGCGGCTCTTCCTGCTCAAAAGGAGCCTTGAACAGGCTGATTGGCGGGGAAGAAATTTGTAAACCGCCGATGTTGACGATCCCTTCATAGACGCCAGCGAAGACATCTTCTGCCCGCACCTGGTCAATCCGCGCGCCCAGGAAAAGGCGGGCAGCGTTGATACTGCCCAGGATCGCGCCCACATCGTCAATGGCGTAGGTATTTTGTTTCTTGAAGATACCGTAACGGCCGTCATACTTCTTCACCATCTTATTAAAGGTGCGAGCGGCTTTGTTGAGCAGCCGGTTATTGTTGGTTGTCCGGCCCGCTTCGATAAGCCCGCGCACCTTATACGCGCGTTCCACTGTCGTATGGGCCTTTTCCTTGGATAGCTCTTTGCCCCATTCGGCAATCATTTCCAGCGATTCTTCCTTGTTGTGGGCGCTCGACGTATTAGCCGCATACCAGACCAATGATTGAATCCCCAGGCTCAGATCGCGGATGCTTTCCGGTTCCGACTCTTCCAGTTGGGCGAAAAGCGCATCAGCCGCCTGGGCAAACATCTGGGCGGCCATCGGGTCAGCGTAGCGATTACTGGCGCTGTGTGGCAAAGTGGCCGCGCTGAAAACATCAGAGGCATCACTTAAAGCAGTCAACATAACGTAATTCCCCGCCCGACTGCCGTCAAAAAGCTCCGGCTGCTGCAGCCAAGCCATCAACTGCATTTTCGCTTCCAGGGCCATTACCATGCCTACGAAACGCTGCTGTGCGCCAAAGTTATCCTGCGGCGTGCCAAAGTGGAAATCCACATGGAACTGTTTGGCCCATTCCAGCTCCTTAACAATCGTCCAGGCGGAAGCTTCGGTCGTGACGCTGGTATCGACGCCCGCCCAGCGTAAAGTAGCAAAGTCAGCTGGGTTCATCATCTGGGTTAAATGCGGATCGCCGCCAGCATAAACGATGCGTAACATGGCCGGATTCGCAGGTGGCACAACGGTATCGCCATCTGTGGGATCGGCATCTACCGCAGCAATAGCGGCCATTATCATAACCGGATCAGGCATGAAAGCTTCTCCATTGCCGCTCTGCATAACCAGGCTCAG
>JAJRYT010000097.1 GCA_024275635.1 Chloroflexota bacterium
TCGGCGGCGATTGACCAGGGGGTGAATGCCGGGGTGACGACGGATATTGATGGGGAGACACGGCCGTCCGGCGCTGGCTACGACCTGGGCGCAGACGAATATGTGGCTGCGCCCATCAACATGAATCTGAGTCGTTACACCCTTGCCAGCGGCGGCGGCCGCAGCAGCGGCAGTTCGATGACGGTAAACGGCGTCATCGGCCAGCCGGGCGTGGCCGGACAGACGGGAGGGAGCAGCCTGACTCTGCGCGCCGGGTTCTGGGCCGGGCCGGCGGCCAACGTCAGCAACGTCCCCAACACGACGCTGGGCAACCTGGTCTGGCAGGATACGAACGCCAATGGGATTCAGGACGCCGGCGAGCCGGGCGTGGCCGGGGTGTTGGCGAAGCTGTTGGACGCAAACGGCAACCAGGTAGGCAGCTCAACGACGACGGACAGCGGCGGCTTGTATAGCTTCACGGTTCCGGTGGGGGCGCAGTACCGGCTGTTTGTGGCCTTGCCGGACGGGTACGCTTTCTCGGCGCAGGATTGGGGCAGCGACGACGCCAAGGACAGCGACGTGTCGCCGACCAGCAGCCAAACGGCGCTTTTCTGGGCGGTGGATGGGCTGGCCGATACGTCGCTGGACGCCGGGATGTACCGGACGACGAACGCTTCGTCGGAGCAGGTGAATAGCAGCCAGGGCGGGGATCTGTGGTCGCCGGATGGCGCGGCGCAGGCGTCGTTCCCGCCGGGCGCGGTGGATGGGTTGACGAATATCGTCTTCTTGCAGTTGGGTGGAGGGACAACGGGAACGGCCGTTCCCGCCCAAACCGCCAGCCAGACGACGGCGCTCGTTTACAAGCTGGAAGCCACGACGGTGAACGGAACGCCGGTGACGTCGTTCAACGCGCCGTTCACGCTGACGGTGAATTACGCCGATTCCGATTGGCAGGCGGTGGGTATTACCGATGAAGCGACGCTGAATCTGGCTTACTGGGATGAGACGTCGTCGGCCTGGACGCCGCTGCTGCCTTGTGCTGGCTGTTCGCTGGATACGGCCGTGAACCAACTGGTTGCCTTGTACGACAAACCGGCGACTTTTGCCCTGGTTGGGAAAGGAGAGTATACGATCTATCTGCCGGTCGTTGAGAGTCAATAGAGTAAATGTTTACAATTGCCGCACATGCCATTACAATGCTTACAGAACTGTTGTCATATGAGTCTACAAGCTGGAGGCAAAGTGTAAAATGAGTCACAGACATTCTATTTTCTGTATTCTTCCGCCGCACATACTGCAAGAAATAGCCCGCCGTGGCAGTCTTGCTCAGCGCGACTTGGCCATCCGCAATTTAACCATTTCCGCCGAAGTGCGGGGATATCGCCAGGGTCTTGCGGTCACGGCTGCCAAACTAGATGTGACAGATGCATTGGCAGGCAAAGAGCGCATTGTTTACGATGCTCAGAACAGCAGCGTCTTGCCCGGGCTGCGGATGCGTGGCGAGGGTGATCCTCCTACGGATGATCCGGCTGTAGATGAGGCGTTTGACGGGTCTGGGGCGACCTATGATTTGTATAATGAGGTTTACGACCGTGACTCTATTGATAGTCGCGGCTTGCGGCTGGATTCAACCGTTCATTACCAACGCGGGTATGACAATGCTTTCTGGAACGGCCGTCAGATGGTGTACGGGGACGGCGACGAGGATTTGCCGGAAGCGGATCGCCTTTTTAATCGTTTTACAATTGCCATTGACATCATTGGGCATGAACTAACGCACGGCGTAACCCAATACGAGGCCAATCTGGTCTATAACAACCAGCCCGGTGCGCTCAACGAATCTATCTCTGACGTATTCGGCATCCTTGTTAAACAGCGCAGCCTGGGCCAGTCGGCGCGTAATGCCAACTGGATTGTGGGGGAGGGGCTGCTTACATCCAATGTCAATGGCGTAGGACTGCGTTCCATGAAAGCGCCGGGAACGGCCTACAACGATCCCGTTTTGGGCAGCGACCCCCAGCCTGGCCATATGGATGATTACAAAAGCGTTCCGTATGACAATGGCGGCGTGCATATCAACTCAGGTATACCCAACCGCGCTTTTTATCTTGTAGCCTATGAATTGGATGGCTTGGCCTGGGAAAAGGCGGGGCGAATCTGGTATGATACACTCACGAATCGGTTGACGGCTACGTCTAATTTCCAGGCGGCGGCAAATGCGACATTTGCCGCCGCGAAGCAGTTGTTTGGTCAGGGGAGTTTGGAACAACAAGCTGTACAGATGGGATGGTCGGAAGTGGGTATACTTGTTGAAGACACGGGTAATGATAATCCGCCGCCGCCGCCGGAAGAACCGCCCGAAGAGCCACAAGGCTGTTTGCCCACGGTTAAATCGCTATTGGGATTTTAATATAAATTAGAGGTGACAGCGTATGCGAATTTATTTCGAGCGTAGCGGCGGCTTTTTGGGCAAACCGGTTACGTGTACCGTTGATACAGAGTCGCTGCCGGCAGATGAGGCAGCAGCTTTGCAGGAAATGGTGGCGGCGGCCAGTTTTTTTGAACTGCGCGAAACAGCGCCGCAAGGGCGCGATCAATTTCAGTATAAGGTGGTGGTAGAGGCGGCGCAGGTTAAATATACTGTAGAAACGACCGATACGGCCGCTCCCGATTCATTACAGCCGTTACTTCGTAAGTTGACATTGATGACCCGATCCACCAAGTTCTCATCTTAATTCGCCGTAACCATTCAGCCGCCAACAGACTTTTGAAGTTTTGCAGTCGAGTACACAACCACACAGAGCGTCAAAACTTCAAAAGCCTCCAGGGGGGAGTGAACGCTTACTATTCGCCAGACTGATTGGCAAAACGGCCGTTTACAACATCACCGAAACCAGCTTGCCCATTCCCTGCTCACGCAGCCACATGCGGGTGCGCGTACGTTCATTTGCATGGGGGATACGGGCTATTGGCACACGCGACAACTCCATTTTTTCTACAGTTCCATGCAGTTCATTGACCACCGGCAGCAGTCGCCGGGGTTGTAACCCCATCTGTGGAGCCGATTTCATAAATGTATTGTGTAGCTTATTAGCGACAGGCTGACCGGATGTGACCACATAAATAATCTCGGACCGGCGCAAGGCTTCCACCGTTGTATTAGAAAGTGTAGACCCTAAATCTAAAATAACCTGATAGCCAGCATTAGTCATTGTGGTCAGGAGCGGTTCCAGGCTGGCCGGAGAAGGCATTTCCCCAGGTTTGATCAACTCCGTTGGCGCGGGGATAACCAGCAAATTGCTTCGTTGCCGTTGGGTATACTGTTTGATGAGCGGCCGTGTTATTTCTTCTGGACGGTGATTGAGTAAGCTAACAATATGACGCTGGCTGTACAGATTGAGCATGGGGGCAATGCCGCCTAAGGGGAGATCAAGATCGATGAGTAGAACTGACCTTCCTTCGCGGATGACCATCGCTTCACTAAGTTGAATGGCTAATGTAGTTGTGCCGACGCCCCCTTTGGGGCTGAAAAGGGAGACGATTTTGCCCTGAGTGTGAGTCTCGGTCTTGGCATCTTGCTTGTCTGTGGTTTCATTGGCCCGTCTTAGAACGGCCGTAATATGCGCCAACAGCTCATCTGGCTGAAACGGCTTTACCAGATAGTCATCTGCGCCAATCTCGAAGGCCCGCAGTTTGTGCTTGCGAGTCATGCATGCGGTTAGAAAGATAACGGGGGTAGAAGCGATAGAGGGTGCATTCCGGATTTTCTGGCACACTTCAAACCCATTCATGTTGGGCATCATAATATCCAGTACGATTAGATCCGGTTTGTGAGCATGGGCGGCCTCGATACCGCTGGGGCCATCTTTGGCCGATATAGCGGTATATCCATTTCGTTTTAACTGGTGTTCGACAAGGTAGCGAACCGGAAATTCATCATCGATAATAAGAACTTTTTTCTGGCTCATATCACTTTTTTTAACCCGTTCGTTGACCATTCTTCCTCAATTGTTGGCGACCTGACCGGTTACGAAAACCTTTAAGTCTTTTCAAAAAAATATATGAAACTGCCTGGTTTGTATGGGGGCGATACGATTGCTTAAGCGCTTCTCTTTAACTTTAGAAGTATATGAAGGAAAAATTACAAATTGACTTAAGACACTTTGTAATCTTTTTCTGCCAAAGTAGGAAAAGTGTAATCTAACAAGATGCCGCAGCTTGTGATATGCTATTTGGGTAAAAAAGGCGTTTAAAAACAGTCTAATCGCCCCTTATTTGATTGGCGGGGGTTGGGCATGGGCACATAATTATGGATTAAAAAGTAGACAGAGTAGGAGAAAAGTCTGTTGAACCAATCTATTTTGATAGTAGATGACGAAGAAATGACACGCAATTTATTGCGCTTAATGCTAAAGGGAACCGGCTTTGCGATTGATGAGGCCGAAGACGGGTTCGTCGCGCTGGAAAAGGTGCGGGCAAATAAACCTGATGTGATGATTTTGGATGTGATGATGCCTGGATTAGACGGGCTTGAAGTGTGCCGTGAACTGCGGGCAGAAACGGCCACATCTGATTTGCCCATTATTATGTTGAGCGCTAAGACGACTCAAATGGCAATTCAAGAGGGACTCAACGCGGGCGCGGACAAATATTTGACAAAGCCCGTTGGTTTTAAGGAACTGATTAGCCACATTCAAGAAGTGTTAGGAAATGGGGCGTTTGCATAATTAGCGCAACGCCCCGATATTTTCTTGTTTTCCCAGTTGATTTTTCGCCTTTTGTAGTTGTGTTTTCAAGGGGCTGGGGGCCGTGCCACCCACAGCAGCCCGATTGGCAAGCGCATTCGTCATATCAAAAACGGCCGTCACATCCTCCCCGAATAGTTTGCTAATTTCCTGTAACTCAGTCAGGGAAACGGCCGTTAAATCCACTCCCTTCTCCTCCGCTAACTGCACTACCTGGCCTATCGCGCCATGCGCCTGCCGGAATGGCATCCCCTTTTTCACCAGATAATCGGCCAAATCCGTTGCCAGCAAACTGGGTTCTAACTGCGCCGCCATTCGCTCTGGGCGCAGATGCAAGGTGCGGATAAGCCCCGCCATTACCGGCAGCGCCAACCCCAGCGTGTCAAAGGCGTCAAATAGCGGCTCCTTGTCCTCCTGCAAATCCTTGTCGTAAGTCGAGGGCAGCCCTTTGAGCGTTGCCAGCAGTCCCATGAGATTGCCGATGAGACGGCCGCTTTTGCCTCGCGTCAGTTCCAGGGTGTCCGGGTTCTTCTTTTGCGGCATCAAGCTGGAGCCGGTGCTGTAGCCATCATCCAGCCGCACGAAGCCAAACTCGCGGCTGCTGAACAAAATTAACTGTTCTGATAATCGGCTGAGATGCAGCCCGGTCATCGCTGCGGCATACAAGAAATCGGCGGCAAAGTCCCGGTCGGATACGGCGTCGAGGCTGTTGGGGGAGACGGCCGTAAACCCCAACGCTTCCGCCAAGAACGCTCGATCTACCGGAAATGCCGTTCCCGCCAGAGCTGCCGCGCCCAGCGGCAGGACGCTGGCCCCCGCTTGCGCCTGCATAAACCGCTTCCTGTCCCGCGCCAGCGGCCAAAAATGAGACAGCGCCCAATGCCCCCAGGTGATGGGTTGGGCGTGCTGCAAATGCGTGTAACCGGGCATCGGTAAATGTAAATTCGCTTCTGCGCTGGCAATCAGCGCCCCTTGTAAGTCGCCCAGCCATGCCTGCATCTCATCGCAAGCCTGCATTACCCACAGCCGGAAATCGGTGGCAACCTGGTCGTTGCGGCTGCGCCCAGTGTGCAGCTTACCCCCAACAGCGCCCACAATTTCGGTCAGACGTCGCTCAACGGCCGTATGCACATCCTCATCATCCGCCGCTAAAGTAAACGAGCCATCGGCAAACTCAGCCCGCACCCGTTCCAGCCCGGCGATGATCGTCTCCGCTTCCGCCGCCATTAAAACGCCGGCGCCGACCAGCCCCTGCGCCCAGGCGATGCTGCCGGTAATATCCTCATCAACCAGCCGCACATCAAACCCAATGCTGGCATTAAACTGGTGAACCAAAGAATCCGTTTTTTTGGCGAAACGGCCGCCCCATAATTTGCTCATCATTCACCTCACTTTAGCCACTTCGCACTTTAGTGTTGCGACAAACAAAGTTTGCCGGTCTTTTGTAGGACAATTTTTCAAATTGTCCCCGCGATTTGAAAAATCGCGCTACAAAGCATCCGTCAGAAAATGTTTGTCAGACTACTAGCCACTTTGCACTTCAGTCACTTCCCACTAAAGATCACCCACAATCCAATAATGATCATCAACGCCCCAATACTGTTGTGCAAAATAGCCGCCCGCTTTTCGCCGAACATCTGGCGGCTGTGTTGGATACGTTCCGTATTCCAATAAAAATCCAACTTAAACAGCGTTCCAATCAAAATAATCGCTCCCCAGACCACCATAATCGTACTCAAAAGTTGTAAGCCCATTTGAATGATTTCCTGTAAATGATATTTCGTACCTGTTTGGCAAGATAGATTTTCACAAAGTGCGGTACCAGTACCGGTACAATTCAGTAAATTGTAATTTCGCATATAGATTAATGGCCAACTTGTTAGCTACCATCACTTGCAAATAGGCGTAGCGGGCATGTTGATTGACGGCCCAATCGAGCAGGCTTTCCATCAATTCTGTTCCGTACCCTTGGCGGCGGTGTTCTTCGGCCACAATGGCGTCAAAAATGCCGACAACATCGTTATCAGCAACCGCCAACCCGCAAGCAACCACTTCCCCTGCGACCATCAAAACCATGAAACACCTTTCGCCGATGATGTTGTTCAGCAGCTGCGCGTGTGTTTCGCCGTTGGCCCGGTGTGGGTTGCTGCCGGATAGCTCGTGGAACGAGCCTAGCCAGGACTCCATCCCGGAGCGTCCCGGTAAAATGAAGGCGCGTTCTGACTGTAAAGCAAAGCAGAAACTCAAATCCATCACTTGTACACTGGTGGCGTCTATTTTTTTATAACCGCGCGCGGCTAAACGGCCGTCCACCTCCCCAGGGTTCGCAAACGACGGCAGCCGGAATATCGGCGGCAGCTTTTGCCGCCGGTACAACGTTTCGCAGCCCTCGATCTTAGCCGCCAAATTTAGCGCGCCGGGATAAAGCGGCGTGACTGAATTGGCGCGCTTGGTATACCCATTAGCAAATCGCGCCAGCCAGCCGTCATACAAATAAGTATTCAGCGCCGGCCAGGCATTCAGCGAGGCTTCTTCAATGCGCGAAGGCGTGGGAAGAGAGGGTTTGTCCATCATAAGTCCACTGCCATCATGAGCGATAATCCGCGTTAATGCTCACATAATCATGTGTTAAATCTGTCGTCCAGACAATAGTTGAAGCCCTGCCCGCGCCAATGTTCAGCCGAATCTTGAATTCCGGTTGGGCGAAAACGGCCGCTGCCTCCGCTTCCTGGTAATTGGTGGGAGCGCCGTTGGCGACCAGTTGCAATTCGTCTGGCGCGTCAACGCCAATCCACAGCGCGGCTTGATTTTGGTCAAAAGCGACCCCGGCGCGTCCGGCGGCGGCCAAAATACGCCCCCAGTTGGCATCGCTGCCGGCAAACGCGGTTTTGACCAGCGGCGAGGTAGCGATGGTGTTGGCGATGGCGTGGGCGTCAGTTTCTGATTTTGCGCCGGTGACTTGAACGGCCACAAATTTGGTCGCCCCTTCGCCGTCGCGCACAATCATCTGGGCTAGTTCGGTGCAGAGAACGGCGAGCGCATTTTGGAACAGGGCGATGCTGGCTCCGTCGCTGACGGGCGCGCCGCTGGCTCCGTTGGCCAGGAGCAAAATGGTGTCGTTGGTACTGGTGTCGCCGTCTATGGAGATGCGGTTGAAGGAGCGGGAAACGGCCGTCCGCAACATCCTGTCCAATACCGCCGCCTCAACGGCCGCATCCGTCGTCACCACCCCCAGCATCGTCGCCATGTCCGGGTGAATCATCCCCGACCCCTTGGCCATCCCGCCAATCGTCACCGTCCCGCCCGGCAGTTCCACCTGCACCGCCAGATGTTTGGGGTGCGTATCCGTCGTCATGATGGCTTGCGCCGCGGCCAGCCCGTTTTCCGCCGCGAGATGGGCCGCCGCCGCCTCAATCCCGGCCTGCATCCGGGCCATCGGCAGTTGGACGCCGATGACGCCGGTGGAGAGCAGCAAAACCTGCTCTGGCTGGATGTTCATCAGACTGGCGGCCGTGATTTTTTGTGTGGCGCGGGCGTTGTCCAGGCCCGGCGCGCCCGTGCTGGCGTTGGCGTTGCCCGCATTGACGACGATGGCGCGAATGTGCTTGTTGTCGGCCTGCAAAATCGCCTTGTCTACGAGGACGGGCGCGGCGGCGACCTGGTTTTGGGTGAACATCCCGGCCGCCGTGCAGTCCGCGCTGCTGACGATGAGGGCTAAATCCGGCCGGTCGGCGTATTTGATGTGGGCGGCGACCGCCGCGGCCCGAAAACCGGCCGGGCTGGTCACGCTTCCTTCTTTGAGGAATTTGTTTTTTATCATGCGTTTTTTGGATTCCTCAGGTGCGACGCACTTCAAAAGTGCGTCGCACCTGACGGTTCACATCTAATCCCGCTTAAACTTGCTGTAATCCGGTGCGGCGTAGCGCGTTTTGCCGCCGCCGCTGACCTCGTGCATTGCCTTCACCTTCATTTGTAAACCAAACAGCGTGATAAAACCAACCGCATCCGACTGGTCATACACATCCTCCTGGCCAAAGGTAGCGAAATCTTCCCGGTACAGGCTCTCGGCGCTTTCACGGCCGATCACCATCACATTCCCCTTGTACAGCTTCAGCTTCACCCAGCCGGTTGCCGTTTCCTGCGTTTTGTCAATAAACGCCTGCATCGCTTCTCGCAGCGAGGTGAACCATTTGCCATTGTAAACCAGTTCCGCATAACGCACCGCCAACTGTTCCTTAAAATGACTCGTGTCCCGATCCAGCGTCAACGATTCCAGCGATTGGTGCGCCTTGTACAAAATCGTGCCGCCGGGTGTTTCATACACGCCGTGCGATTTCATCCCTACCAACCGATTTTCGACCAGATCGATTCGGCCCACGCCGTGTTTTGCGCCCAGGTCGTTCAACACGGCCACCAGTTTGGCCGGGGGGAGCTGCGCATCGTTAACGGCCACGGGCACACCCTGTTCAAAATCAATCTTAACCACTTCCGCCTCGTCCGGCGCGTTTTCCGGGGATGCCGTCCACTGGTACATCTCCTCTTCCGGCTCGTTGGCCGGGTCTTCCAAAATGCCGCCCTCGTGCGACAGATGCCACAGGTTAGCGTCGCGGCTGTAGATGGATTTGACGGTGTGCGGCACCGGGACATTGTGTTTGGCCGCGTACTCCAGCGCATCTTCCCGCGAGCGGATGTCCCATTCGCGCCAGGGGGCGATCACTTTGAGTGTTGGATTAAGCGCCTTGAAGGTCAGCTCAAAGCGCACCTGGTCGTTGCCTTTACCGGTAGCCCCGTGGGCGACGGCATCGGCCCCTTCCGCTTCGGCGATGGCGACCTGCCATTTGGCGATGAGCGGCCGGGCGATGGAGGTGCCCATCAGGTATTCGTGTTCATAAATGGCTCCTGATTGGAGCATGGGGAAGAGGAAATCTTTGGCGAATTCGTGGCGCAAATCTTCGATGTATACTTTGCTGGCGCCGCTGGCCAATGCCTTTTGTTTCAAGCCTTCTAATTCAACATCTCCCTGGCCGATGTTGGCGCAGAAGCAGATGACTTCGCAGTCATAATTTTCTTTGAGCCAGGGGACGATGACGGAGGTATCGAGGCCGCCGGAATAGGCGAGAACAACTTTATTTACTTTTCCTTTTGACATGGGGATTACTCCTTTTTCTGATTGTGAATGGGTTGATAAAATGTGATGCATCATGCGTAAAGATTGTTTTTTATCAGGCATCATAGGTAATTCGATGGTTGGTTCATTGAGGTGAAGAACGACGGCCGTTTCATCACAATGCGCTTGAATCGGGCAAAACTGGCAGTCGCGCCACACCTTGCCTGGAAATCGTTCCTTGCTGGTGATGGCAAAACCTACCTTCTGAAAAAACGGGACGGCGCGGGTCAGGGCAAAGAGGGTGGGGACGCCATTCTGCCGCGCCTGGGTGATGAGCGTCTTGACAATCGTCCGGCCCCAGCCCTGCCCTTTGACTTTGTCGGATACGGCTAACGAGCGGACTTCGGCCAGAGTCGGCGTGTAGTAGAGCAGGGAAACGCAGGCCACGATATCGCCGTCCTTATCTTTGCCTACCAGCCAGTTGTCCAGCGTCTCGCGGATGGAGAGGGCGGTGCGGGGCAGCAGGTCACCGCGCCGGACGTGGTCGCTGACCAGGCGCAGGATGTCGGGGATATCGGATTCGCGGGCGGATCGGATGTTCATGTTGATGATTGAGAATTGATGATTGGTATCCAGTATTCAATCATTAATCATTAATCATTAATCTTTGAGACACACTTCAAGAATGTGAACGGCCGTATCAATCTGCTCTTTCGTGATAATCAGCGGCGGGGCCAGGCGGAGGACGTTGGTTCCGGCGTTGATGACCAGCAAGCCTTTGTCGCGGGCAGCGGCAATGAGGGGCTTGACTGATTCCGTCATCTCAACGCCAACGAGCAGGCCGGAACCGCGAACGGCCGTTATCTGCGCCGCTTCCAGCCTTTCCAGGCGATGTTTGAGATACGCGCCGTTTTCTTGTACCTGCGCCAGAAAGTCCGGCCGGCTAACCCGGCTAAAAACATGGTTAGCGGCTGTGCAAACCAGCGGCCCGGCGGCAAAGGTGCTGCCATGATCGCCCGGCTTCATGGCCGCGGCTACCTTATCCGTCACCAGGGTTGCGCCAATGGGCAGGCCGCCGGCCAGCGGCTTGGCCAGCGTCATGATGTCGGGGAAGACGCCATACGCCTCATGCGCCCACAGATGGCCGGTGCGCCCCAGCCCGCACTGCACCTCATCAAAGATGAGCAAAGCGCCGTGTTCGTCACACAGCGCGCGCAGACCTTGCAAAAATTCCGGCGCGGCCGGATGAATGCCGCCCTCTCCCTGCACTGGCTCGACGATGACGGCGCAGGTCATATCGTCAATGGCTGCTTGCGCCGCCTCCAGATTGTTGTACTCGGCAAAGGTCACGCCGGGCATGAGCGGCGCGAACGGCGCCCGGTATTTTTCTTTCCAGGTGACGGATAATGCGCCGACGGTACGGCCGTGGAAGCCGCCACTAAAAGCAACAAGATTGATGATTGATGATTGATGATTGGCGTTCTCTAATCTTGAATCTTTAATCTTTAATCTTTTCCACTTCCGCGCAAATTTAATCGCCGCCTCATTGGCCTCTGCGCCGGAGTTGCAGAAAAAAGCCTTGTCGGCAAAGGAATGTTCGACAAGGCTTTGAGCCAATTCCACGTGGGGGGCGGTGTGGTACAGGTTGCTGACGTGGGTGAGTTGGGCGGCTTGTTGAGAAACGGCCGTTACCCACCCCGCATCGCTGTGCCCCAACGCCGTCACCGCAATCCCCGACGTAAAATCGAGATACTGCTTCCCCTCGCTGTCATACAAATATGCGCCCTGCCCATGCGTAAACACAACCTCCGGACGGATGTAGGTTTGGACGATGTATTGTTTTTCTGCCTGGATAATGTCGTTTGCGTTCATAATGCCTCCGGAAAGATTGAAGATTGATGATTAGACGCGCACACAATCATCAATCTTCAATCATCAATCTTCAATCATTGATTTGTAAAAACCGTCCCCGCTGCCGCCAGCCCGGACAGATTGCCGATCCGCGCCTGGGGGATGCCGCGTTCAACAGCCGCCAGCGCCGCCCGCACTTTGGGAACCATCCCGTCGCGGATGATCTGGCGGGCAATCAAATCTTCCGTTTGCGCCGGGGTGAGTTCGGCCAGAACGGCGTCTTTGTAAATGACGCCGGGCACGTTGGAGATGAAATGGAGCATGTCGGCGTGGAGGGCCAGGGCGACGGCGCTGGCCGCTTCGTCAGCATTGACGTTGTAGGTCTGGCCGTCTAAACCGAGGGAGATGGGGGAGATAACGGCCGTTATCCCCCGCTTCGCCAACAATTCCACCAACTCCGTCCGCACCTGCACAATTTCCCCCACCAGGCCCAAATCGGCTGTGGGATAGACTTTCTTCCGGCAGCGCAGCAGCCCGCCATCCACGCCGCTCAGCCCGACCGCGTCCACCCCGGCTGCCAGCAGCGCCTTGACGATCAACTTATTTGCCTGCCCCGATAATGCCATCTCCGCCGCCGCTAGCGATGCGGCATCGGTCACGCGCAGGCCGTCCACCTTCACTGCTTTCAGCCCCAGTTTAGCCTGTAAATCGGCAATCGCCCGGCCGCCGCCATGCACAATCACCACCGGCTTTGCCGTTGCCGCCACTGCCTGCGCCAGCGCGGCCAGAAACTCTGGGTCGCTCAATTCATTGCCGCCAATCTTGTAAACTTGCATAAAAACCTCTGTGTTTCGTATTCCGTGTTCGGATAACGGATTACGGACAACGGATAACGACTCTCAAACCAATCCCATTTCCTCATCCAACTGCATCATCACATTCATATTTTGCACCGCCTGCCCGGCCGCGCCTTTGACCAGGTTGTCAATCGCCGCGGTGAGGATGAGGGTGTTACCAGCCAACGTCAGGGCGATGGCGCAGCGGTTGCTGTGGATAACATGCGCCAGCGAGGCCAATTGTCCGGCGGGTAGGAGGTGAATAAATGGCTCGTTAGCGTAGGTTTTTTCGTATAATCCGCGCAGTTCTGCTTCGTCTGGGCTGCCGGCCAGAGGAACGTAAATGGTGGACAAAATACCGCGCGGCACGGGCAGCAGGTGGGGTGAGAAGATGAGCGGCGGCGCAGCGGCATTCCAGGCGGCGATGCCTTGTTCCATTTCCGGCAGATGGCGGTGCGTCCGGCCGATTTTGTAGGGGGCGAAGTTGTCGGCGACCGTGACGAAGTGGGTGTTTTGCTTAGGCGCGCGCCCGGCGCCGGAGACGCCCGATTTACTGTCGGCGATGAGGGGGCCGACGAGGGGCAGCCCGGCGGCCAGGACGGGCTGGAGAGCGAGCAGGACGCTGGTGGGGTAACAGCCGGGGTTGGCGACAAGTTGGGCGTCGGGCAGTTGGCTGCGGGCAAATTCGGTGAGGCCGTAGACGGCCGTCTCCAACAATTCCGGCGCGGGATGCGTCACCCCATACCATTTTTCATACGTTTCCACATCCTTCAGGCGGAAATCGGCGCTGAGGTCAATGACACGGACACCGGCGTTGAGGGCAGCAACGGCCGTCTGCGCCGCCGCCGCATGGGGCAAAGCCAGGAACACCACGTCCACTTCGTTCAGGGGAGCGGTTTCCCCGGCAATCAAAAGTAAATGGGGCGCTTGCGGATACAATTCATCCAACCACTGCCCGGCCAAAGACTGCGACGTGACAAATGCCAACTTGACCGATTTATGTCGCTCCAAAATCTTCACCAATTCATACCCGGCATACCCAGTCGCTCCAAAAATCCCTATTTTAATCATCAATCATCAATCCCTAATCTTCAATCATTTCCCAAAAACAAAAAACCGCCAGACCAACATGTGGTCTGGCGGTTCCAATTGCGATTTAGTCTACTTACGACTCAAACAACCGAAAAACCCAGACCTATGGTCTGGCTGCGGCGGATACGGCGAACAAGTTGAGTCACAATATGTTCCATAACGGGCAGAAGGATAGCAAATAAATCTATATTGTCAATAAATTCGTCAGAATTCCTTTTTGTTTGCATGGTTTAGATTGGTGTCAAGTAAAAGCCCAATCAAAACGTAACAGAAAAAAACGTATGATTTTGTTCTCCTGCATCCTTGTTAGCAAAGACTTTATATACAGGCGTGAAACCTGTGGTATAAATATCACGTGACTATACAGGACGCGGAGTTACGCGGAGAAGCAGAGATACACAAAGAGAAGAGCTGTGCCCTTCGACGCTTAGGTGGTTTTTACTTCCTGAACGCTTACATTTCAGTTACTGAGTTGTATTTGAACAAATCCATAAATTAGCCGCAGATACTTCAGACCATACCCGTTACTTTTAAGGTTGTTTCACGACTATCTAGATCAGGGATCATCCAGATCACGCATGCATGTAACTTGATTGCTTTCACCGCTGCCGCATCACCTTTGCCATATAATTACAACAGTAAATATCCTGACTGTCTCGTCCAGTTATTGGCACAATAAGAGGGAAAGTATGATGAACAAGCGCCCAATAATCATATTCTTAAATTTAATAAGTATCACCGTCTTGATTACGTTACTCACGATAGGTCTTGCCGATGCCCAGGCCGACAGCGGATTTGCCGATACTCAACCTGCAGCGTCGCCCATCATAAATACATACACTTCCCCAGCCATTGGCAAAACAGCAGGGTCATCCCCCGGAGCAGCGCCAAACGTTTTCACACCCGTTGACTGCAACCTATGGTCATCCCCAATTGTTGGCTACGAAATTTCCAAAGGGCAAGATGCGAATGATGTCAATACTTTTCTCAACGATCTTATCGCCGCCGGTTACAATGTGGGAACCGTTGACATGAGCGCCGGCCCTATCCCCGCTTGTGTGGATATTCTCATCGTCTTAGGCTTGGCCAACAATGATTTCCTTTCTTCTGACTACACAGCAGCCAATGGCACAACGCTGCAAAGCTGGGTTACCAGCGGCCACGGTCTGGCCCTTTTTAGCGATTGGGGCGACCGTAAACAGCCTACGCAAGCCCTGTTTCAAACATTTGGTTACACTGTATTAGGAACGATACCGGCCTCTGATCCCACAGACTTCGACCCTCTGGGGACTGGTAATTTTTGGGTTATCTATCAGCCAGATAATTTTGCCAGCCATCCCATTCTCAACGGCATTTCGGTCGTTGAGTTTCTTTTAAGCGCCTGGCTGACGCCGGCGACTGACGCGATTATTACCACAGATGCGGCTGATGCCGTCCCGCCGAATGTACCGGTCATGGCCGCCTTTACCAGGGGGCAGGGTTGTGTTGTCCTCTCCACCGACAGCAATTGGGTCAGCTCAATTGACAATGGCTACATCAAGGAAAACCCAACTACTGCCCGACAGATGATAGATTGGCTGAATAATTGTTCTTTGCTTTCCCTGTCCAAGTCGGCTTCTTCCAGTACGGTGCAAACCGGCCAGTTGTTGACTTACACGGTACAAGCGACAAATCACGCGACGGTTGCGTTGTCGAATGTCCGTATTACGGATACTGTGCCGGCGGGGATGACCTTTGTCTCTGCTTCCAGCCCGTATTCTGGTCCTGATGGCAACGGCGTGGTGACCTGGAATGTTGGCACAATGGGTGTTGGTAGTTCGGACACGGTAACGATGACGGTGCAGATTAACAACGGGTTGAGTGTGGGCACAATCATCACGAATACGGCTTATATTGAGAATAATGGGGCCGCGGCGGGTTCGGCCACGGTTTTAGTGACAGTGACGGCTTTGCCGCCAACGGCCGTTTCCGGCGGCCCATACAATGTCAACGAAGGCAGTTCCGTTTTGCTCGACGGCAGCAGTTCCACCGACCCCAACAGTCTACCTTTGAGCTATGCCTGGGATTTAGATAACGATGGCTTGTTTGACGATGCGACGGGAACGACGACGACCTTCTCCGCTGCTGCTCTGGACGACGGTGTTTTCCCGGTAGCTTTGCTGGTTAACAACGGAACGCTGACTGACACTGATAGCAGCTCTGTCACCGTCAACAACGTTGCCCCCAATGTCATTTTGACCTCTACTAATTGGACTCTCCAGACAGGTCAGGCTACCAGTTTCACCGGTAGTTTCACCGATCCAGGCGTGTTGGATACGCACCAGATTGTGTGGGATTTTGGCGATGGCTCCGGCCCGACGGCGGGGACGTTGAATGAAAATCACACCTTTGCTGCCGCTGGTCAATACACGGTTACGCTCACGATTACCGATGATGATGGCGGCGTCGGGCAGGATGCCGGTTTGGTGACAGTAGTACAGCAAATTTTACCGCCAACGGCCGTTTCCGGCGGCCCATACAGCGTTAACGAAGGCAGTTCCGTTCTCCTCAACGGCAGCGGTTCCTCCGACCCCAACAGTCTCCCTTTGAGCTTCACCTGGGATTTGGATAATGACAGCCTCTTCGACGACGCCACGGGAGTAACGACCAATTTCTCCGCGGCGGCGCGCGATGATGGCGTTTATCCGGTGGGCCTTCATATCTCTAACGGTACGTATACGGATACCAACAGTACGGCCGTTACCGTCCTTAACGTGGCCCCCCAGGTCACCCTGGCGGCGACAAGCTGGCAAATCCTGGCCGGGCAATCCGTTACCTTCACCGGCGACTTCACCGACCCGGGCGCGTTGGATACGCACCAGATCGTCTGGGATTATGGCGCGGGCGGCGGCACAACGGCTGGTTCCTTGCAAGAAAGCGTCACCTATCCCATCACTGGCGCTTACACCGTCTCCTTCACCGTCAGCGACGATGACGGTGGTGTGGGCCAGACATGGCACATCTTACAAGTCGGCAATTTGCCGACAATCCAAATCTTCTTGCCCATTATCGCCGGGAACATTTGCACACAATCATCCAATCCATTGGATGTTGTTTTAGCTATAGACATCTCATCCAGCATGAACAGAACCACAGAACCCGGCGGGTCGACCCGGCTGGATGCCGCCAAAGCCGCTGCCGATACATTCATCAATCTACTCAACTTCCCGGCCGATCAGGCGGGCCTTGTTTCTTTCGGCAATGGGGCTACATTGGAACACCAACTCAGTGTGGATGCCGCTTCCCTGCACGATAAATTGCAATCCCTTACAGCCGGCGGTTCCACGCGCATGGATCTGGCGTTGATTCAATCAAAAGAGGAATTAACCGGGCCGCGCCATCATGGGGCCAGTATCCCGGCCATCATTCTGCTCACAGATGGGCGGCCTAATGGCACAACGAACGCCGCCGTGCTGGCTGAAGCGGCCGCCGCTAAGGCAGCCGGTATCACAATCTATACAATCGGCCTGGGCGACGAGGTGGATGTTGGCTTGATGAAGGCCGTCGCCAGTGACCCGACCAATTATTACCATGCGCCTTCGACGGCTGATTTGAACAGCATCTACCAGGCGATTGCCAGCCAAATACATTGTGATTGACTTTCCTTTTTCAGGATGATTTGTTACATTATTCAGGTGTTTCATTCATCGGAAAAGGAAATGATATGCCCCATACGCATCAACTGGAACCGGAACGGCCGTTTCACCTTTTAGATCTGCCCACTCAGGGTAAACAATTCCATCCTGATCGGGAGACGGCCGAATCCGAGTTCAAAGCCTACCGCAAAGAATTTATCAACCTGCAAAGCCGCCTTTACGCTGAAGGCAAACAGAAACTACTTATCGTCCTGCAAGCAATGGATGCCGGCGGCAAAGACGGAACCATCCGCAGCATCACCCGCGGCGTTAACCCGCAAGGCGTGCGCATCCACTCCTTCAAAGTCCCCAGCAAAGAAGAATTAGCCCACGATTTCCTGTGGCGCATTCACACAGTCGTCCCCGCTAAAGGCATGATCGGCATCTTCAACCGGTCACAATACGAAGACGTCCTCGTCGTGCGCGTCCACAACATCGTGCCCGAATCCGTCTGGCAGCCGCGCTACGAACAAATCAACCAGTTCGAGAAACTCCTAACGGATACCGGCACAACCATCCTCAAATTTTTCTTGCATATCTCGCCGCAAGAGCAAAAAGAACGGTTTCAGGCCAGGCTCGATGATCCCCGCAAACATTGGAAATTCTCGGTGGAAGATTTAGAAAAGCGCAAATACTGGAACGATTACATGGCCGCTTACGAAGAAATGCTGCAGCGCTGCACAACCCCCTGGGCGCCCTGGTACGTCATTCCCGCTGACCAAAAATGGTACCGCAACTTGGTTATCACGCGCACCATCGTAGATACGCTGAACCGTATGGATCCACGGTATCCCGAACCAGAGGCTGATTTGAGCGGCATCATTATCACAGAGTAAAACAACAATATGGAGAGAGGACATGAAAATCAAATTTGATTACCGCTACGTACTGCTCCTGGCAGTTCCCATTGCCCTTCTGGCGGAGACATTGCATTGGGGGAATATTGTTCAATTTATTGCCGCAGCCATCGGCATTATTCCGTTAGCCGGTTTTATTGGTCAGGCAACGGAAGAACTTACTGTACATACCGGCCCCAAAATCGGCGGCATGTTAAACGCCACTCTGGGCAACGCGGCCGAGTTGATTATTACGATTGTGGCGATCAAGGAAGGCGTGCTGGAACTGGTCATCGCTTCCATTACCGGCTCGATTTTGGGTAACCTACTTCTGGTCATGGGATTAAGTATTTTATTGGGCGGCCTGCGTAATGGGACGCAAAAATTTAGCCAACCGCAGGCCACTACCAATGCGACGACAATGATGCTGGCCGTCACAGCGCTGATGATTCCGGCAATTTTTGGTCATTCCATTGATGTAACCCATCATGAAGGGCTGCAGCCCTTCAGCCTGGGCGTCGCTATTGTCATGATTATTGTATACGGGCTGGGGATTGTGTATTCTTTTACCGCGAAGGAGGATGATACGCCCATGATACGGCCGTCAGCGCACGATGTTCACGCTGATGCCTGGTCTGTTAAAAAAGCCGTTATTGTGTTGGCCCTGGCCACAGCGGTCATTGTTTTTATGAGCGAATTGCTGGTTGCTTCAGTTGAACATGTCGTCGCCGAGCTGGGTTGGAGCGCGTTCTTTGTGGGCATTATTATCATTCCACTGGTAGGCAACGCTGCCGAACATATGGTGTCTGCGCAGGTAGCGCTCAAAAATCAAATGACGTTAAGCATGGAAATTGCCCTGGGTTCCAGCCTGCAAATTGCCTTGTTTGTGGCCCCGGTTTTAATAATTGTTGCCGCTTTAATGGGGAAGGAATTATCTTTTAATTTTAACCAGTTTGAATTGGTTGCCTTAGCCTCAGCCGGGATTGTGGGCGCGTTTGTTATCAAAGATGGGAAGTCTAACTGGCTGGAGGGCGCGCAGCTGCTGGCGCTTTATCTCATTTTAGGGGTTGCGTTCTTTTTTATTTAAAGCGGAACGAAAAGACCCGAAAGACTGAGATTCATGAAAAGCCGGTGGAAAGGGAATATGGGGCGGCCTGATAGTCGGTGACGTTGTAGCTGGTTAATCGGCCAGTATTGACGCTTCTTCTACGTCATTCAGTTGACCGGCGGCTTCTTCGCCGATTGGCTCATTGCTGGCTTGGTACGGGTTCACATGCTGATTGCCGCAAAACGGGCATAAATTCCAATTCAAATCCATCAATGAATTACAATCAGGACACGCTTTTTTGAGGCGGGTGTGACAGTGCGGGCATAAAATCCAGTTAGGATCAGTTGTGCGTGAACAGCCGGGGCAAGACGGCCGTTCCTCAATCTCCTGCAGCAGCGCTTCCTCTGCCAGCGCCCGCTCATATGCCTCTGCCAGCGTCTCTGGCGGCCGCAAAATCAGATAAATCAAAATCCCCGCTACCGGCAGCGCCGCCACTAACGCTGCCGACAGCAGTTGAGCAAACGGATCTCGGGTGCGCGCACGCATATCCCGTAAAGTCCAAATGATCAAACTCACCCACAGCGCAGCAAACAAAGCGCCGCTAATTGCCGCAAAAACCGTTAGATAAGAAGCGATAGTCTCAGAAATCATATAAGTCCTAAAATCATTAAGCAGCAAGAGTATACCAAAAGTAACGGCTGGGCAACTGGATCCCTGCTGCCGGCAAAGGGGCCAAGGCCAGAGATTTTAGGAAGCAGCAACCCTATGGGGACTTTCACGCAATGCCGTCAGTTGACGCTTGCCGCGGGCGTAAATCAGAAAAAACCTGGTTGGTCACCGTATTGGGAGACCAGGACAAAATTGACAGAAACGGACGGCCGTTTCGCGGCCGTCATCTTTAGGCACAAGTTGGGCATTCAAATCATCATTTCGCGTGTCGTTATTTGCCATGCCGCCATCATATCACAAACTCACTGTTGTGTACATATGGTTGCAATATGTACGGTTATTTCGTTCGTTACCCCAGTAAAAACGTGCTAAACTCCTGGGAGTATGCAAGGGCAAAAACGGGTTTCACGACAAGCTGTTCTCACCATCGAGTGGGGATTTCTATTTGTGGCTTTGGCTGCGGCGATCTGGACCGTGACGTTAAGCCGCGATGCGCCGCAGCTGATTTTGTTGGGGCTGCTGACTGTCATTGCTCTCAATCTCAGCTTGCCGCCCACACAAGGCGGCGGCGGATTGGTTCCGGTCGTGGTTGTGAGCGGTTTGTTGATGGTGGGGTTAGAAACGGCCGTCACCCTCTTCCTCGCCGCCTTTATCCTGGCCGAACTCACCCGGCCTTTATGGGAATCAGCCGCGGAAGACGGGGGGGAGACATGGCCGTCTCGCCGGCAGCGTGTTGGGCAGTCCATCGTCTACCTGCTCCCTCTCCTCATCGGGGCAAGCGTTTCCAATCAGATTGGCGGCACTATCCCGTTGGTTGACGCCGAAGTGAAAAACTTGATCCCTCTCGGCAGTCTGATCGGCAGCTATGGACTAAGCTATTTTTTACTGTCTCTCCTGTTTTGGTTGGCGCTGAAACGGCCGTTCCCTCAATTCCTGACCGATATCGCGCTAACCAACATTGCTTATGGTCTTTTGGCTCTGCCCGTCGCCATTTTGGGAAGCCTCACCTTTTTAAGCAATGGATTGCCAGCCTTTGTTATCTTCGCCCTGGGCGTGACCGTTTTTAGCGTCGTTATCCGCCTTTCCTGGCAGCGCCGCCTCACATTAGAACAGCGGCTGAGGCAGTTTGCTGTATTTAATCAGGCTGGTATATCGCTACGCGAAACACTCGACCTCACTACTGTCCTGGAGCGTACCCACCAACAAATCCTCAACCTGGTTCCCGCCGACAAAATCAATATCTTTCTATTAGATGAAGAATCTGCCCTCATTCCGCATTCATCATTCAACATGCATCATTCCGACGACTTTACCCGCTGGGTAGCCGAAAACGGCCGTATGCTGGATTTGGATCGAGGCAATATGCACTTTGCCGGACGGCATGGACTTGCCCCCCCCGCGCTCCACCCAAACGCCTGGCTGGGAATACCACTTTTGGCCGCCGAGCAGGTTATTGGGGTGATAGTTTTACAACGGCTGGCGCCAGGACGGCCGTTCAGCCAATGGCATCGTGAACTGCTCCTGGCAATCGCCGGACAGGCCAGCGCCGCCATCCAAAATGCCCGCTTGTACAGCCGCACCGACAAGGCGCTGGCGCGGCGGGTAGAACAGTTGCAAGCCCTACTGGATGGAATGCAAGAAGGAGTGCTGCTGGTGGATGTAAACGGCCGTATCGCCCTTATCAATCCCTTCGCCGCCGCTCTACTCAACCAGCCCCCCGTCGAGCTGCACCGCCAATTTCTTACATCGGTTATGTCTATCTGCATTGGCTATGCGAAGGGTGCATGGGCGGCACGATTGAACGCCCTCAGCGCCAGACAAGAGCCAGCAGCCGAGCCTGCGACGTTCACAACTCAGTTGTCCGGGAAATCGCGCTTTATTTTGCGGCAGGAAACGGCTGTCCGCGCTGCCGACGGACAGGTAATGGGCTGGCTTATCTTATTCCGTGATGTCACCGAGGAGCGGGAACTGGCCGAACAGCGCGCCGACCTGACCCGGATGATCGTCCACGACCTACGCAACCCGCTGACCACTCTGCTCAGCACACTGCAGCTGGTCGAAGATCAAAGCGATCCCGATCGCCGCGATCTGGTTTTCCACGCCCGCCAGGGGACGCTGGACATGCTGGACATGGTCGATTCATTGATGGACATCAACCGGATGGAGGCCGGGCAGTTGATGGTTGAGGCAGAAGCGATGCGCCTGCCGCCGCTGGCGGAAAAGGTGGTGACCCGGTTACGGCCGTTAGCCGCCCAAAAACAAATCACCCTCCAGTTTGACAACCCGCCCGACCTGCCCGCCGTCTGGGCCGACGCCGAAATCGTGCGCCGGGTGTTGATTAATTTATTGGACAACGGCCTTAAATTTACACCGGCCGGGGGGCGAGTCAACGGCCGTTTTCAGCCCGAACCGCCCCTCACTGGTCAGCATGAACCTGGTGTGCGCTGCCTTATTCAAGACAGCGGCCCCGGCATTCCACCCGATTTTCGCAGCCAGGTTTTTGACCGCTACACGCGCACCAATCCCGGCGGGGCGCTCGTTCGCGGCGCCGGCCTGGGTCTGGCTTTTTGTAAACTGGCGATTGAGGCGCATAACGGCCGTATCTGGGTTGAAGATGCACCCCATGGCGGCAGTCAGTTCGTTTTCACCTTACCAGGCATACCAAATTTAGAAACTGGAGATTGGTAACTGGAGACCCTTTTAATCTCTCCAGTCTCCAGTCTCAAATCATACAAACAGGAGCAAACATGACTACCCAAAACCCCTTTCTACCCATTGACCAACATATCACAGGCGACGTGTACACCAGCGTCGAGATGATGGATAACCTGACCGTCCTCTGCGATGAATTCGGCTCCCGCTTTGGCGGCACGGCCGGCGAAAAACAAGCCGCCAAATTTATAAAAGCCAAATTAGAAGCATATGGCCTCAGCAACGTTCACCTGGAAGCCATCGAATATATCGGCTGGCGGCGCGGCCAGGTCAAGCTGGAAATCCTCAGCCCCATTCAAAAAGTCATCCCCTGCATCAGCCTGCCCCACTCGCCGCCGACCGCTCTGGAAGGCATCATCATAGATATGGGTGATGGCGCGCCGGATGCGTTTGACGAGCGCGCCGAGGAAATCAAGGGCAAAATTGTGCTGACGACCAGCGAGGTCAATCCCGGCGGCGTGAAACGCTGGATACATCGGAATGAGAAATACGGCCGTTCCCTCCTCGCCGGCGCTGCCGGGTTCATCTTCGTCAACCATTATCCCGGTTTTGGTCCCGCCACCGGCGGCATTGCCCCCGAAGAAGGCGGGCAAGCGCTCATTCCCGGCATCTCAGTTTCCTATGAAGACGGCGCATTCCTACAGCGCCTCATCAAGCAAAAAGGTGAAGTCAACATCCATATCACCAGCAGCGATGTTTGCGAACCTATGACCTCCTGGAACATCATCGGCGACCTACCTGGGCAGCAAGACGCCAGCCAATTTGTTATGCTGGGCAGCCATTACGACGGCCACGACATCTCGCAAGGCGCGACTGATCCTGCTTCAGGCACGGTCGCCGTCATGGAAGCAGCGCGGGTATTAAGCCAATACGCTGCCGATCTGCCTTACACCATCCGCTTTGCGCTGTGGGGCGTCGAAGAAATCGGCCTGATCGGCTCAACACAGTACGCCGAGAAACACAAGGGCGAATTAGACGATCTCCGTTTTTACCTCAATATGGACAGCGCCGGCGTCGTTCGCAATAAGGGGATCGTGTTGAACCAATGGCCGGAATTGGCCTCGTTGTTCCGGGATTGGTCGGAAGAAATGGCGCTGCCTTTTGGTCTGGAGCAGTCGGTTAGCGCCCATTCGGATCATTACCCGTTCTTGATGGCCGGGTCGCCAACCGGCGGCATTGGTCATGTCGGTAAAAAATCTGGCGGGCGCGGCTATGGACACACCAAGTATGACACGCTGGATAAGGTGACTCTAACCGGATTGCGGGAAGCGGCCGTGTTATCGGCGCGCATTGCGCTGCGTGTGGCCAGCCTGGAGAACTGGCCTGTCTCACGCCGGAGTCAGGAAGAGGTAACGGCCGTCCTCGACAACCCCGACAACCGCGAAGAAACCGACCTGTTCGCCAGAGTTAGCCGCTTCTATGAGGAAACTCATTCCAAATACAAAGAAAAGATAGGCGCTAAATGAGTTACGAAACTGAGTTGGAGACTGGAGACTGGACTAATCCCCAATCGCCAGTCTCTTGCAAATTATTCGATTCTCGATACTAAAACAAAACAACATTCAAACCAAAAAAACCCAGGAGTTCAAATGACAAAAAAACATTACGACACAATCATCATTGGCGGCGGGTCGGCTGGGTGCGTCCTGGCCAACCGCTTGAGCGCTGATTCCGCCAACAAGGTATTGGTATTGGAAGCCGGCCGCCCTGATTATATTTGGGACATTTTCATTCATATGCCTGCCGGACTCGCCTTCCCCCTGGGTAACAAATTTTATGACTGGCGCTACGAATCCGAACCGGAACCATTCATGCGCAACCGGCGCATTTATCATGGCCGGGGCAAAGTTTTAGGCGGTTCCAGCAGCATTAACGGCATGATCTTTATTCGCGGCAATGCAATGGACTATGAAAAATGGGCGCGCGATGCAGGCATGGAAAACTGGGACTATGCCCACTGCCTGCCCTACTTCAAACGGGCCGAGACCCGTCTCGCCGGTGGGGATGACTATCATGGGGTTGCTGGCCCGCTTAAGCTGGAAACCGGCCCCTGCCAGAACCCCTTATTCGCCGCCTTTTTAAGCGCCGTCCAGCAAGCCGGCTACCCTCTCAGTGAAGATGTGAACGGATACCGGCAAGAAGGGTTTGGCGCGTTTGACCGCAACATCTACCGCGGCCGCCGATTAAGCGCCGCCCGTGCCTACCTGCACCCTGTCAAAAACCGCCCTAATTTGGACGTAACCACACGGGCATTGACAACCAAAATCCTCTTTGAGGGGAAACGGGCCATAGGCGTTAAGTACGTGAAACGGAATGGTCGCCCACACAAGGTTTATGGCGGCGAAATCATTTGTTGCGGCGGCGCTATCAATACGCCGCAGTTGTTACAGCTTTCTGGCGTGGGCAATGCCGGAGAATTGGATGCGCTCGGCGTTCAGGTTGTCCACGATCTGCCCGGCGTAGGCGAGAATTTACAGGATCATCTGGAGGTTTATGTGCAGTACGCCTGCAAACAGCCGGTTTCGATGTACCCGGCGCTAAAATGGTGGAATCGGCCCTGGATCGGATACCAATGGCTTTTCCACCGCAAAGGCCCGGCAGCTACCAACCATTTTGAGGCGGGCGGGTTCATTCGCAGTAATGATGCGGTTGCCTATCCCAATGTCCAGTTCCACTTCTTGCCTGTTGCCATCCGGTATGATGGGTCGTCGCCCAGCGCGGGACATGGCTACCAGGTACATGTGGGGCCGAATAATTCTGACGCCCGCGGGTCAATTAAAATTAAATCCAGCGATCCCAGCGAATACCCCAGCCTCAGATTCAATTATCTTTCCACAGAACAGGACCGGCGGGAATGGGTGGAAGCGATCCGAAGCGCCCGCAACATCATGAACCAACCGGCCTTCGATGCGTTCAACAGTGGAGAATTATCGCCTGGCCCCAGCGTGCAAAGCGACGAAGAGATTTTGGATTGGGTTGCCAGAGATGGCGAGACGGCGCTGCATCCTTCCTGTACCTGTAAGATGGGGGTGGATGAAACAGCCGTTGTCTCACCTGACACGATGAAAGTACACGGGCTAAAAAGTCTGCGGGTGGTTGACGCCTCGGTCATGCCTTATGTAACGAACGGGAATATTTATGCGCCAGTGATGATGATTGCCGAAAAAGCGGCCGATTTGATTTTGGGCAATACGCCTCTGCTTCCATCGGATGCCCCCTTTTATAAACGTTCCCCGGATGAATAGCAGGGTTTTTCTTTTTGCTCGCTGATATATCAGTGATATACTTGTGATAAAGATCGTTTTGCCGTTCAAAAAGTAAGGAGAAAAAATGAAGAAGAGAACCCGTTTGACCGTTTTTTTGTTGTTGGCAACGGCCGTTGCCCTCTTATTGGCAGCCTGCGGTGGCGGCGGAGACGCCAAGCCCACCATTACCCTTATCGAAAACTCCTGGCCCGCCTCAGAGCTGAATATTGCTGTGGCCGCCAACCTACTCGAAAATGAAATGAGCTTCCCCGTTGAAATCGTTTCCCTCGATGAAAGCGCCCAATGGGACGCGCTGGCCGCCGGCGACGCTGACGCCAGTTTAGAAGTCTGGCCGTCAGGTCATGGCGAACGCATTGCCCAATATATTGACGAACAAGGCGTCGTCGAAGATGGCGGCGACTTGGGGCCTGTCGGGTTGATCGCCTGGTACGTTCCCACGTACATGGTAGATGAAAACCCGGCGCTGGCTACCTGGGAAGGGTACACAGACGCCGCCGTCGCCGGCGAGTTTGCCACGGCCGAAACCGGTGACAAAGGCACATTCTTCGCCGGCCCCGCCGGGTGGACACAGTATGACCAGCAAATCATAGATAACCTGGGGATGAATTTTGAAGTCATCAACGCCGCTTCTGAAGATGCTTTGTTAGCCCAGGTATCGGCCTCTTATGAGCGCAAAGAGCCGGTCTTATTCTACTTCTATGAACCCCATGTGCTTTTCACACGACTTGACTTGACAATGGTCGAACTGCCGGAATATTCTGATGAATGTTACGCTAAAATCGATGCTGGCGGCGTGGACTGCGCCTATCCGGGCGATCAGCTGATGAAGATCTTTAGCGCTAAACTGGCTGAAAAAGCACCGGACGCTCACCAGTTCCTCAAAAACTTCAATTACACAACAGCCGATCAAACCACGATGCTGGGTTATCTGGACCAGGACATGACGGTTGAAGAAGCGGCTCAAAAATGGATTGATGATAACGAGTCCGTCTGGAAAGCGTGGATACCCTAACTTAGCTCGACTTTGTACATTCCTAACAGATTGCTTCCAAACCGTACTCGACCGCGTGGGTTTGTATTCAAATAATATTTGCATGTCACCCTTTTTATGCGATGTTCAAATATTCGTACTCGAGTAAAGTTGCATTGACTAAAA
>JAJRYT010000098.1 GCA_024275635.1 Chloroflexota bacterium
AACCCCAGCGTATCGCCTGGATACAATGCGTGGGGTCGCGCACGGCAGAACGGAACTGGTGTTCGGCCGTCTGCTGCATGGTCGCCACCAAGCAGGCCATCATCACCCAGGAACACAATCCCGGCACGGAATGTACCGTCTTCTACATTGATTTCCGCGCCTACGGCAAAGGATTTGACGCCTACTACGAGCGGGCCAAAGCGGAAGGGGTGCGCTACGTCCGCGCCCTGCCCTCGCAAATCAAGCAAAGCGCCGGCGGCAAAAGCCTGACCATCCAATACGCCCTGCCCGACGGCAGCCTGACCAGCGAAGAGTTTGACATGGCCGTCCTCTCTGTGGGGATGCAGCCGCCTTCGGGGATGGCGCGGTTAGCCAATGATTTAGGCGTGAGTTTACGGCCGGATGGCTTTATGCAGACGACCAATTTATCGCCGCTGGACACGACGCGCGACGGCGTGTACGTCTGCGGGCCGCTGGCGGAGCCGAAGGACATCCCGGAGACGGTGATGTCGGCCAGCGCCGCCGCCGCCAGAGCGATGACGCTGCTGGCCCCGGCGCGGCACACGCTGGTCGCCCCCAAGCCGTACCCGCCGGAGATTGACGTATCGGGCCAGCCGCCCCGGGTTGGCGTTTTCGTCTGCCATTGCGGCACGAATATCGCCGGGGTGGTGGACGTCACGGCCGTCACCGAATACGCTCGCACCCTGCCCGACGTTGTCCACGCCGACCACAACCTCTTCGCCTGCGCCACCGATTCCCAGGCCAAAATCCGCGCCGCCATCAAAGAACATAACCTCAACCGCGTCGTCGTTGCCTCCTGCACGCCGCGCACGCACGAGCCGCTTTTCCAGGACACCATCCGCCAGGCCGGGCTGAATTTTTACCTGTTTGAACTGGCGAATATCCGCGACCAATGTTCGTGGGTCCACCGCGACTACCCGGAAGCGGCCACGCAGAAAGCCAAAGATTTGGTGCGCATGGCCGTCGCCAAAGTGCGCCTGGTGCAGCCGCTCCAGCGCAAAGAATTAGAATTCAACCACGACGCGCTAATCATCGGCGGCGGGCTGGCGGGGATGGAAGCGGCGCTGGAACTGGCCGACCAGGGGTTCCAGGTGTCGTTGGCAGAGCGGGAAGCGGAGTTGGGCGGCAACATGCGCCATCTCAAGTTCCTGCTCAGCCATTCCGATCCGCAGGGTTTGCTGCGTAATCTGACGCAGAGGACGATGAATCATCGCCACATTCACCTGTTCCTCAACGCCGAAGTGGCTGCGTTTGAAGGCAGCTTGGGCAATTTCACCTCGACGCTCAAGCTGGCGGGCAACGAAGCGGCTCCAATCATCCATCACGGGGTGGTAATCGTCGCCACCGGCGCGCAGCCGTACCAACCAACGGAGTACGGCTATGGCCAGGATACGCGCATCGTGACGCAGTTGACATTTGAGGATGAACTGGTCAGACGGCCGGATCAAATCCGGGCGATGAAAGCGGTGGCGATGATTCAATGTGTGGGGGCGAGGGGGGAGGAACGGCCGTACTGCTCCCGTCTCTGCTGCGGCCAGGCCGTCAAAAACGCGCTGGTCATCAAACGCATCAGCCCCGATACCGAGGTCTACGTCCTTTACCGCGACATCCGCACCTACGGCTTGTTAGAGCCGTTTTACAGGGAAGCGCGCCAGGCCGGCGTCATCTTCATGCGCTTTGCCGACAACCAAACGCCCCGGGTTACGGCCAACGCCCATGTGCAGGTCACCGTTCACGATGCCATGCTCGACGAGGAAGTGACGCTGAACGTGGATCGGCTGGTACTCTCGGTTGCCACTGTTCCCCGTGATGACGCTGGGGCATTGGCTCAACTGCTCAAAGTGCCGCGCACGGCCGACGGTTTCTTCCAGGAAGCCCATCTCAAGCTGGCCCCGGTAGATTTCGCCAGCGAGGGCATCTTCCTCTGCGGGATGGCCCATTATCCTAAGAAAGCGGTCACCGAAAGCGTCGTCCAGGCCAAAGCGGCCGCCGGCCGCGCCGCCACCGTCCTGGCTAAACCGGTCATCGCTATTGAGCCGACGATTTCCCACGTCATCGAAGCCAAATGCGACGGCTGCGCTTATTGCGTAGACCCCTGTCCCTTCAACGCCATCACCCTGGTGGAATACCAGGACGCAAACGGCCAAACCAAGAAGCGCGTCGTCATAGACGAAACCATCTGTAAAGGCTGCGGAACCTGCCAGGCCACCTGCCCCAAGGGCGCAGTCTTCGTCTGGCATTTCAAAACGGAGCAGTTAAAAGCCATGACCATGGCGGCATTGGAGTTTTGAAGTGACTAAAGTGAAAAGTGACTAAAGTGTGAAGTGAGGCGCTCCATCATTTTAGTCACTTCCGACTTTAGTCACTTTAGCCACTTCTAACTCTAGTCACTTAAAAACCATGAACGATAACGGATACGAACCTCTCATTATTATGTACTGCTGCTATTGGTGCGCCTACACCGCCGCCGATTTAGCCGGCACATCGCGCCTACAGTATCCGCCCAACGTGCGCATCATCCGGGTGCAGTGCAGCGGTATGGTACACCCTAATTTGGTCATTGACGCCTTGACGAACGGCGCGGACGGCGTGCTGATGCTGGGCTGCCATCCGGGCGACTGCCATTACCGTGAGGGCAACCTGCGCGCCCAGGCTCGCGCCGACGCGATTGACATGATGTTAGAAGATTTTGACCTGGAACCGGAGCGATACCGGCTGGCCTGGGTCTCCGCCTCGGAAGGGCCGCGCTTTGCCGAGGTGGTTACAGAGATGGTGGAAGAACTGCGGGAGCTTGGCCCCAGTGTTTACGCATAAGGAGGCGCTATGGCGGGGACGATTTAATTGTGAATTGTGAATGATTAATTGTGAATTGTGAATTCGCAATGAGTAAGGAGGAATGATTATGGCTGTTAAAGTGGCACAGGAGTGGTTCTCCATTTGCGGCGGGTGCGAAGTCACCATCCTGGATGTGGGTGAACCGCTGCTCGACGTGCTGCCGGAATTGGAATTTGTCCACATGCCGGTCATCATGGATCACAAGGTTTTTGGTCAAACGGGCGAGAAGCCAAAGGCCGAAATCCCGGAAGCGGACGTCGGCATCATCTCCGGCGGTATTCGGAATGAGGAGAATAAGGAATTGGCCGAGGAGATGCGCTCAAAGGTGAATTTTCTCATCGCCATGGGGTCGTGCGCCGCTTACGGCGGCATCCCGGCGCTGGCGAACCAGTTCTCTACAGAGGCGATTTACAAGCGCGTTTACCAGGGCAACGGCACGACGATTGCCGGGCCGACGCCTGACCAGGATATTCCCGCCCTGACGGATCGGGTTTACACCCTGGATGAGGTGGTGAAGGTTGACTTGAAGCTGCCTGGCTGCCCGACGACGCCGCACATGTTTGTGGCCGCGTTGATGCACCTGCTGAAAGGGACGCCGTTTGAACTGGAGACGAAGAGCGTTTGCGACCACTGCCCCACGATACGGGAGAAGAAAGCAGCGGCAGGGATGACGTTGAAACGGCCGCTCGAATCGGTCGAAGGGGTGGGCGAACCGTTGAACACGGTGCGCTGTTTCATGGAACAGGGCTTCCTTTGTCAAGGCCCGGCCACCCGCGCCGGCTGCGGAGACGGCGACACGCCCCGCTGCATCAGCGCCTACATGCCCTGCCGCGGCTGTTTTGGCCCGCTGAGCCACGACGCCAACCCCATGGTAGACATGATGGGCGCGCTCTCCACCATCGGCCTGAACCCCAGAGAAATTCCTGACCGGGCGGCGCAGTTCAACCGCTTTGCCGGGTCGGGGCGCTTGCGCCAAAAACGAAGCAGGAGGAGGTAAACCATGGGCAAAACATTAGTTATTCAACCCGTCAGCCGCATCGAGGGACATGCAAAAATCACCATTCAATTGGACGACGATGGCAACGTGGCCGACACCCGCGTCAACGTCATCGAACTGCGCGGCTTTGAACAGTTCTGCGTGGGCAAGCCGGTGGAAGAGATGCCGCGCATCACCACGCGCATCTGCGGCGTCTGCCCCTGGTCGCATCACCTGGCCTCGGCCAAGACGACGGATGCTGTCTTTGGCGTGAAGCCGGCGCCGGCGGGCGAGAAGCTGCGCCGCTTGTGTAACGCCATCGCCTACATGGAGGAGCATATCTTACATTTCTACATCCTGGCCGGGCCGGATTTCATCCTGGGGCCGGATGCGGAGTACCCGGTGCGCAACGTCATCGGCATCCTCAACGCCGTGCCGGAGGTGGCCCGGCGGGTGGTGCGGGTGCGCCACATGTGCGCCACGATGCTGGAGATGATTGCCGGTAAATCTATTCACCCGGCAGCGGCCGTTCCCGGCGGGTTCAGCCGCCAGCTGCAAGAGGAGGAGCGCCAGGCGCTGCTGCCGATGGCGGCGGAAGCGCTGGAGTTAGCGAAGTTCACGATTGCTTTTGCCAAGGAGAATATCTTCCCCAAGTACCTGGACGTGGTGAAGACGGTGGGGACGATCACCAGCGGTTTTCTGGGCACGGTGACGGATGACGGCGCGCTGGATTTGTATGACGGACACGGCCGTTTCATGTACGCCGATGGCAGCACCGAAGAGTTCAACTATGATGATTACGCCGATTACATCGGCGAACACGTGGAGCCGTGGACCTACCTCAAATTCCCCTACGCCAAAAAACGGGGCGATTTCGCCCTGGAAGATAACGCCCCCAGCCTCTACCGGGTCAACTCGCTGGCGCGCATCAATGTTTGTGATTACATTCCCTCGCCGTTGGCGCAGAAGGAGTTGGAGACGTTCCGGGCCAGTTTCGGCCGTCCGGCGCAGTTGACGCTGCTGTATCACTGGGCGCGTCTCATCGAGCTGCTGCACAACGCGGAACTGGCGGTGGAACTGCTGAATGATCCGGAAATCACCAGCCGCGACGTCCGTGTTTCGGTCACGCCGCGCGCGGCGCGCGGTATAGGCGTGGTGGAAGCGCCGCGCGGCACGCTCATCCACGATTATACGACGGATGACGATGGGCTGCTGACGCACGTGAATCTGGTCGTCGCCACCTGTCAGAACAATTCGGCCATCAACCTCTCTGTGCGGCAGGCGGCGCAAACGCTGATTAAGAATGGCGAGTACGATCAGGGGACGCTGAACACGGTCGAGATGGCGATTCGCGCCTACGATCCTTGTCTGTCTTGTGCCACGCACCGGATGGACGGCCGTCTCCCCGTCAAGCTGGACATCGTGGGGCCGGATGGCGCGTTGATCAAATCAATTACGAATTAGGCTGTTTACCTCCTATAGAATAGGGGCGGGCTGGGCGCAGTTCGCCCTTATTCAATTATGAATTGTGAATGATGAATTGTAAATGAGTTGGTCATAGGGGACATTCGTTCACAATTTACGATTCACAATTCACAATTCACAATTTGAAAATGACCTTTCCCGACTCAATTACAATAGATACGCTGCCCGCTTTCTGCCGGGCGCGGGTTCTCATCCTGGGCGTGGGCAACGTCCTGTTCGGCGATGACGGCTTTGGCCCGGCGGTGGCCGACTATCTGACGGGCCATTACGCCATCCCCGATGACGTGTACGTGATGGACGTGGGCACGGGCGTGCGTAAATTACTGTTCACCATCACGCTCAGCGCGGCGCGGCCAGAAGAGATTGTGATTGTGGATGCGGTGGATTGGGGGAAAGAGATCGGCCGGGTGACGGAAATCTCGGCCAGCGATCTGCCGGTGAGCAAGGTGGATGATTTTTCGCTGCATCAACTGCCCACGTCGAACATGCTGCGCGAATTGCAGGCGGAATGCGGCGTGAAGGTTACGGTTGTGGCCTGTGACGTGAGTGTGATGCCGGAGATGATTCAGCCGGGGTTGTCGACGGCCGTCCATCAAGCTGTGATTCGCGCCAGTCAACAAATTGCGCGGCGGTTTTCGTTGGGGGTGGGGGACGGCCGTTAACCGTTCTCAAAATGACAATTCAAGCATAACCTGTCATTGTTGGGATAACGCAGCAACATCGGGTAGGCCGACGCATGGGGATCGTGGCAGGTGCTGGTACAGGTCAGCAGCCCGCCCGTCACCGGGTCAATCATCCGACCCACCGGATGATTGTAGCCTGACTCCGCCCTTTCATGACAGGACGAGCACATCTCAATATCCTTGAGCGATGCTTCGTGTGATTGCAAACCGGTTACGTCACCGTTTCTGTGCGCCTGGGAAATGGTGTGGCAAGTCTGGCACTGGCCGCGCGCAAATGGTTCGTGGGCAACCTGTTCCGTCCTGGGAGCCATCTCCGCGTGACACCCCTGGGCCAAACAGCCCGGTTCCGCATAAGGCAGAGACGATGAGTCAACCTGCTTTGCGTTCCCATTTCCCAGCGAGAACAAAACGACAGGTGATAACAGAACAAATAAGATATTGATTATAAAAAAAGCGAGTAGGTTATGGGCTCCTTTAGACATTTCGTTAACCTTGTTGAGTCGTTAATGTTAATTGTCTATAGCCTCAACTATAAGAGATGGCAAGCGCCCATGTACATAGTACCCATTGGTAAATGTGACCTATTGACTAAAGGGAATGACACACGCCGCGCCTACCCGGCCAAAAGCGCACGCGATAATAAAATTGCGTCGTTTGCGCCAACTGGTACCGATGTATTGTTATGCGCTTTGATTTGGGGGGTGTAGCTGGATATCCCTATATCCATCCGCGCCGGATAGCTTCGGCAATAGCCTGGGCGCGGTTAGTTGATCCTAATTTCTCTAGAATTTCCTGTACTCTGCGTTTGGCGGTGGCTTCACTCCAGAAGAACCGCTCAGCCAATTCCCTGTTGCTGGCGCCTTCAGCAATCGCGTTAAGCGTCTTCAAATCCTTACGTGTCAGGCCGACTTCCCGACGGGCTTGCTCCTGTGCCAGTTTTTGATAATTAGTAACAACGCTGCTCACCAGTGATGGCGTCAACAATTTCTGATCATTCATAACGGCACGAATCGAGTCAGGTAAGATTTCATGCGACACGCTCTTGAGCAGGTAGCCGTGGACGCCCGCTTCCAAGGCCTCGTGCAGGTAACTGTCGTCATCATACGTGGTAAGAATGATGATTTTGATTTGGGGGTAAGCGCGGCGCACGCGGCGGGCGGTTTCAATCCCGTTCTGCCCCCCCATTTTAATGTCCATCAGGACAACGTCTGTTTGCTGGCCGGATAGAAAAGGCAATACTTCAGCCCCGCTTTCAGCTTCGCCCACAATCGTCAGGTCGGGGTGAACGGCCAGCAGGCTGCGCAATCCGTGCCGTACCACAGGGTGATCATCTACGATAAGAATACGGATGGGTTGCCCGATCATAAGAAGTTAATCCAGATAGTGTGGTTCAGGTTGTTGTAATTTTATTTGGGCGCCTTGTCCGGGCGTAGATTGGACGTCCAGACTGGCTCCCAGGCTCTCGGCGCGTTCGTTCATGCCGATGAGTCCCAGGTGTTCGCCGGGGGTATTCATCGCTTTTTGGGGATCAAAGCCAATGCCATTATCTTCGATACGCACTTGCAAACTGGCCGTGCCAAAATCGAAATAAACCCGCACCTGGTCGGCCTGGGCGTGGGTGGCGACGTTGTGTAGCGCGGCCTGAATAATGCGATAGATGGTGATTTCGGCCTCTTTGTCCAGCCGTCGCGGTCTGCCGGCCACTTGAACCTGGCACGCAATGTCGAAAACGGCCGTAAAATTGACCGCAAATCGTTTCAAAGCAACCACCAATCCCATCATGTCTAAAACGGGCGGGTGCAGATCGTAAATGACACGGCGAATTTCCAGCTCAACTTCGGAGAGAAGCTGCTGGGCGCGGGCCAGGTTTTCGCCAGCCCGATCGGGATCGTCGTACAACGACTGCCGGGCGGCCTGGGTTTCGTACAACGCGCCGACGATCATCTGGGTGACGCCGTCGTGCATGTCATGGGCAATGCGGGCCTGGGTGTCTTCTTGTATCCGGTAGGATTCGCTGAGGAGACGCTGTAGCTGGCGCGCCTTTTCGGCCAGCGCCCAGCGGGCGGCTTCCAGTTCGCTGGTGCGGCGGTTGACTTTTTGTTCCAGTTCCACGTTGAAGGCGCGGACGGTATCGTAGAGGCGGGCGTTTTCGATGGAGACGCTGACCTGGGCGGCGACGGCCGTTAAGAAATTTTCGTGCTCTTGTGTGAAATGGCAGATCTCCAGGCTGGCTAACTGCAGGAGGCCCACCAATTGATCTTTAGCTTCTAACGGGGCGCAGGCCACGGAGCGAAAGCCTTCGCAGATGCACAGGTCGGATGTACAACGGGGATCGGCGCCGACATCCTGAGCAAACAAAACACGCCGGGTTGATACGGCCTGCCCACACAAGCAATGACCGGGCGCTAACGATGCTTCTTTTTGGGCCATGTCTACTGAGATGCCGCGGTGGGCTTCTAAACGCATCCCGGAACGGCCGTTTCCCTGAATAAATACCATCCCGGCGTTCGCATCCAGCGCAGCCATTGTTTGTTCCAGAATTGTAGCAATCGTGTTTTCCAGGTTTAATGAGCGGCTAGAAGCAACAGACAACTTGTTGAGAGTTGTCAGCTCTTCGGCGCGGTGGGCGAGCTGTTCTTGCGTAACAGAGTAGGCATTAGCAGATTTGATGGCCCACCGAATACAGACCCAAGAGAGTATTGGCCCAAATCCCCCTAAGACCAGGAGACTCAGCATTGTTGGCAGCGGCCAAACAGGGTCGCCGGCATGGTGACGATGCTCAAACAGTGTGTAAACCAAGCCGATCGCTGACATTAAGACAGGCACAGCCCAAAGAGTTAAGCGGAGAGTCCGTAAGAGGTCGCTTTGCTGTCGCATAAATAGTCACCCAAAGATTTAAGTATACAAATCAGTGGATTATTAGGATTATGTATGATCTCGAAGGGTGGTTCGCTGAGTGAAGCCATCAGTCAGTTTTCTGCTTCTTCATCGTGTTAGTATATACTAGATTATGCACATTTTCTAATTTATCGTGGCTCTTTGCGATTTCGCGGGATTCAGCCGTATTACGTGTTGCGTATTGCGTAAGGTCTCTCTGAATACGTAGCACGCAATACCCAATATATCGACCGGAGCAATTCCTGAAATTCACCAAACTCCAGCTTAATGCTTGCTGTAGTGCGCTAAAAACGGGTAAAGTAGATAGCAAATAGCGGCAGACAAAATGCTAATTAGGAGAAATAATGGGCTTTCTAAAAAAAATATTCCAACCAACCGTCAAAAAGCCAATCATCATCGTCTCTGGGCTGCCTCGTTCAGGCACATCCATGATGATGAAGATGTTAGAAGCCGGGGGCGTTCCTCCCCTCACCGATAAACTCCGAGAAGCTGACAGCGACAACCCCAAAGGCTATTATGAATTTGAGCGCGTCAAACAAATGGATAAAGGGGATACTACCTGGCTCAAAGATACTCAGGGTAAAGTCGTTAAAGTCATCTCAGCCTTGCTCAAACATCTGCCAGACCAATATGACTATCGCATTATATTCATGCGCCGCAACATGCCTGAAATCCTGGCTTCCCAGCGTAAGATGCTTATCAATCGCGGTGAAAATGCAGATGATATGGATGACGCCAAAATGGCCATCTTATTCGAGAAGCACCTGCAAAGCACGCTCCAATGGATTGACAGCCAGCCCAATATATCTGTCTTGTACGTTCATTACAGTGACATGCTGTCTAATCCACTCCCCTTGGTGAAACAAATTAACAACTTCCTCGATGAAAATCTTGATTTAAAAGCGATGACTGGTGTTGTTGACCCTAATTTATACCGCAACCGGGCTGCGCAATAACGTCCTAAACCTTATTAAGGGTTCGTTCAAAATTAACTTTGCAGTTTGCTGGTCATTGGTAATTGAGTAATTGGGTAATTACCAGTTACCAATTACCTGGTTACAATTTTTCAAACGCCAAAGTTATAAACGAACGTGCCCTAAGCTCGACTTTGTACAAAATTCGAAATCAGAAATATTTCCAGATAATTTTGT
>JAJRYT010000002.1 GCA_024275635.1 Chloroflexota bacterium
CGCCGCCTCTATAGCGACTTTGAATTTGAATTGGGCTGAATGTTGTGTTCTTTTCGTTGTCATTTTTCTCTCCATGTGCTTTATTTTCCCGCATAAATGTCACTTAGCACATGGTCTTGTTTTTGGGGGTAATTATAATCTTCTCAATAAACTGGGGAGATTATAAAAGTTTTAACAACATATTGTCTGCATAGCGCCCGTTTTGAAACTTTTGTAACCTTTGCCCCGAAATTTTGAGAAGATACTAATAAACTTCATCATGAGCGCCAATATCTAGCAAAACAATGACTTCGACGCTGGTTGCCGGATCGCGTTCGATGGCAAACAAGATGCGGCAGTCATAACCGCAGGAACTCGCCCAAAGACCAGACAGTCCGCCGCTCAATTTGTGCGTATTCAAATAAGACGCAAAGAGATCGCTTTCCATTTGCCGCA
Source organism: Chloroflexota bacterium (assembly GCA_024275635.1). Lineage (GTDB taxonomy): Bacteria > Chloroflexota > Anaerolineae > Promineifilales > Promineifilaceae > JACKCC01. Next base: position 436 of record JAJRYT010000002.1, read on the forward strand.
AAGCATTGTCTATATGCTGCTGCAATTGTTTATTTCTTCGGACAAATTTGCGATAGGCGCGTTTGAATTTAGGCGTGAGGACGAGGTGTGTCATGCGTCGTATTCTGCTGAGGATTCATGTAATTCGGCCAGCGCCTCATCGGCTGATTGCGCCGTGAACTGTCCCTGACGATAAGCACGCAGCGATTCTTGCGCTTGTTGCGCCATTTTGCGGCGGCGCGATTCAATCAGTCGTTTATGTAGAATATCAACTAACAGTTCTTGCTGTTCAAAAGATAGTTGATTGATGGTATCTATTGCTTGATCCAGTGTAACCGTACTCATTGTTTACCTTGTCCTTATTCAGGTAATAGCTTTGCCATTCGGGTAATGGTTTTGCCTAGTATAACATATGAAGTTATTTGCGAGGTATCTCCCGGCTGTGGGTCGGTCTCAGACCGCGCCATTCTGTGTAAAGCACAACGCCGCGTAAATTGCTACGTGGCGTTTTGTTGGTGGTTGAGCGATTTGTACACCCGCGCGTAAAGCCGCCAGAGTATTTTCGGCAATGACTTGATTGTGTTAGGATTGCGATGGTTGTGGTCTGTGCCGGTAGACACGGCCGTTCCCATCTGCAAACTATTCAATCTTGAAGGACACAAAGAGCGAAATGATTACGTTCAAACAGGCGGCAAATATAGATGCGCTTACCGATTGGAAGCGGGCCTGTTTGCAAACGCTGGTTGCCCCGCTGGATGGTTATTGGCAGACAGCGATTATTGACCCCGCGCCGCATTATCTCATTTTGGTGAACGGCCGTGCCCGGTTAGGCATTGGCGAGCGCCGTATCAGCGCCAGCCAGCCCCCCTACGAAGGAAATTGATGAATACACAGGCTATCCTGACCCTCTTTGACCAACAAGAACGATACCAAAACCGCCACCCATCCTACCGGCGCGAGGAGGCGCTGGGCATTGTCCGTCATATCAGCCGCGATCCCAGCCGTCTCAGTTTTATTATTTACAGCGATTTAACGGCCGTCACCGCCGACCAAGCCATCCAGGAACAAATCGCTTACTTCAAAGCGCTGGGCGGGCCAGGGGTAGAATGGAAAATGTACGACCATGACAACCCGCCCGACCTCAAAAAACGGCTCCAGGCACATGGGTTTCAGCCCGATGAGGCAGAAGCGTTGTTACTGATGGATTTGGCCCAAACCCCGGCCGTTTTCCTGGAACCAGTCACGGCCGATGTGCGCCGTATCACTCAGCCAGAACAAGTCCGGGATGTAGTCATGATTCAAGAATCAGTGTGGGGCGGCAAATTTGATTGGTTGGAGGAACAACTCGTTAACAGCTTGCAAAAACAGCCTGATTATTGGAGTATTTATATCGCTTATGTGGATGATGCGCCGGCCTGCGCCGCCTGGAGCTACTTCCCGAAAAACAGCCAATTTGCCAGCTTGTGGGGCGGTTCGACGGTGGAAAAATATCGCCAAATGGGTTTGTATACGGCCGTCGTCGCCACCCGCATTCAGGAAGCCCGCCTACGCGGTTACGATTACATCATGGTAGACGCCAGCGAGATGAGTCACCCGATTCTGGAAAAACGCGGCTTCCAGTTTTTAACTTACACGTATCCCTATACCTGGTCAGCCAATCCGCCAGAGACCGAATAATACATTATGTAAAACGGTTTGGTAAATCGTTCATGCACGATTTAGCAAAGGGTGTGTTTCAAACGAGTTGAACCGAAGTGCCAGGCACGGGGCGAAAGGCTCTAATTTACCCTGGCTTATATGCCCCGTGCCTGGCACTTTTACCAAAATGAAACACACCCTTATTCAATCTTGTCAATAATTTCATTAACTGAGGCGTTGGATTTTCTTAATACGCCAATGGAGGTCAAAAGATGAAGCGCCGAATTATTATCCCCTTTTTCCTAATCATAACTATACTGTTCTTAGCCGCTGGATGTCGGAACACTGATGATACTTCAACCACAGATCCCCTTGATCAAGGAGCTGCTGTACCAGAGACTAATGAAGAAGTTCCGGCCGCGCAGATGCCTGCAGAAGAACCGGCCAGCCAAGAGCCTGATACGGCCGTCCCCCCTCCTGACACACCCGAACCAGAAGCCTTGTCGCCCGTCGTAACCCCGGAGACTGTACCGCCAACGCCAGTTGCA
>JAJRYT010000099.1 GCA_024275635.1 Chloroflexota bacterium
TACTTGCCTATGGTTGGAAACAAGCTGATTTTGGCTCCATTTCATGGCTTGGTTTTTCTCTTTTTGAGACCAAAAATGATGAATGCAATATCTTCCTCTCTCTTTTAGAGAGGAAATTGGTTAGCTACGGGAATTGCTGAACAAACCTCTCCGGCAAATCATTGCTCAACCCTCCTCACTACCCCAGAAAATAGAATTCTATTGCTGTTAGGAAGTCACTTTATGTTAAGATGCTGAATAAGCATATGAACTACCAGGAACCGGGTTAGAAGTATATAGAGGTAATGGGGTTATGGTTGGATTCGGACCAGGTTGGCTGCTCGCGCTGCATTCTTTGCCTCATTACACAACATGGCAACGGCCGAAGAATGGCTGCAACGCATCATTCAAGAACGCATTGATTTTGAAGAAGCCGCTTTTGCCGGATTAAAGCGCGTCATGGAAAAACGGCCTGATTACGACGCATAAGTTTGCTGTGCGTTCCGCCTTGTGAAGAAGACCCGAAGGGTTTCCAAAACCCTTCGGGTCTTGATTTTTAGATAATCCGCGTTCGCACCTTGGCGCTGATGTAGTCCAGCGCCGTCACTACGATAGCGATGGACAACATCATCACGCTGGCGTCGCGGTAGCGCAGCAGGCGGATGCTCTGGCTCAACAGGAAGCCAATCCCGCCGCCGCCGACGAAGCCGATGATGGTGGAGGTGCGCACGTTGATGTCCCAGCGGTACAGCGTGTAGGCGATGTACGGCGGGATAATTTGGGGAATGACGGCATAGACAATCATCTGTAACCGGCTGGCCCCGGTAGCCGTAATGGCTTCAATCGGCCCGGCCGAGATGCCTTCAATTTGCTCGGAAAACAGCTTGCCCAGGGCGGCGATGGTGTGTAGTGTCAGCGCCATGACCCCGGCAAACGGCCCCAGCCCTACCCAAACGACGAAGACGATGGCCATGATGAGCGGCTCGATGGAGCGCAGGATGTTGAAGATGCTCCGCGAGATGGTGTAGATAGCGGCGCCGATGGCAAACGGCCGTTTCGGAGCCATCAACAAAGACAATCCCGCCGTCACGCCGCCTAAAATGAGCGCGGGCCGGGTCGTCCAGTTGGCCGGATTGTCGAACTGGTACAGCCAGTTCAGAGCCGCGCCGATGCCGTAGACGAGAACGGCCGTACCCAGGAAGGCGACAACGGCCGTTAATACCCGCGCCGCCGTTCCTTCCAATCGCAAAACCGCCTCCTGCCCATAGCGGCTGCCCAACGTAACCGCCGTAAATCCAACCACAAACGCCGTCAACGCCGGCAAAGCCAGGCTAATCATATCCGCCAAAACCACAAAAAAACGGCCCACAAAACTAAAATTAAGCGTAAAAACCCCCAGCGGCGTCGCTGCCGCATCCAACTGCTGCGTCAGCCAACCGCCCGCCTGCCGGCCCAATAAGGCCAGCACAGCCAGCGCCAACAGCGCCAGAAAAATAATCAACACGATCCGCCCCACAGCCAGCGCCATTGTCCCCGGGGAAAGCCGCTCATCGCTCAAAATGGACGGCCCAAAGCGCGACGCCAGCCAGATGAGGACGGCGGTCACAATGAGAACCAGCAGAGCCAGACTGGATGATTGGGCGAAATTGGCCGCCAAATTCGTCATCAACCTGGCCGCCGCCAGGCCCAGCCCGCCGCCGACCGGCAGCAAGGTCAGCGCCAGCATAAAACTGGCCAGCGGCGCGGTTACATCCATCATCAAGTTGCGCGCCGCCAGAAACGAAACAGGAATTACCAACACCGTCCCGATTGTTGTGGCTAACAAGGCCATAAAAATCGTTTCAATGATGAGATTGATGGTGTTGATGGACGTGTCGGTTGGGTTGAACGGTTCGGTTTGTTCCTCGAACATCGCGTCAACCGGATCAGGATTGGTTAAATCGGGGTCGGCTAAAAAGCGCAGGACGCCAATTAACTGAGTCTGCCGGGATTCAGAGCGCAATTTTTCCAAATTGATTTCAGTGACCTGGACGGCGACGGCATAGATCAGAAAAATAATCACGAACCCCAGGAACGTGCGCATTGCGTGGCGGGTGGGGGTTGAGGACGCTTCTATTTTCATAATATTTCATTGGAGACTGGAGATGGGAGAGTTTATCGTTACAATCTCGTATCCTTAGTCTCCAGTCCCTAAATAATCCGACTGCGGATGCGGGCGCTAATGTTGTCGAGGATGGTTACCACAACGGCGATGGCAATGATCATCACGCTGGCTTGTGAATAAGCTGTCAGGTTAATAGTGCGGTTGAGGACAAAGCCGATCCCTCCGCCGCCCACGAATCCGATGATGGTGGACATACGCACGTTAATGTCCCACCGGTAGAAAATGTAAGCGATGTAATGGGGCGTAATCTGGGGGACAACGGCGTAGACGATACTTTGCGTAAAGTTGGCCCCGGTGGCGGTGACGGCCTCGACCGGCCCCTGGTTTATATTTTCCACCTGTTCGGAGAACAGCTTGCCCAGGTCGGCCATTGAGTGCAGGGTCAGGGCCATGATGCCGGCGAACGGCCCCAACCCCACCCAGATGACGAATACGAAGCCCATCATAAGCGGCTCAATGGAACGCACGCCGTTAAATACGCCGCGTGTTAGGGTGTAGATGAGGATGCCGATGGCGTAATGGTATTTGGGGGAGGCGCGCAGGGACAGCAGCCCGGCAATGCCGCCGAGAACGAGTCCGGGGATGGCGAATAGTTTGATCTGCGCCGCAGTTGCTTCGGGTAAAAATTCACGGATGCCGAAGAGGTTGATCCAATTCAGACTGTAAGCGATGATGATGAAGAGAACGGCCGTTCCTCCTATCGTCAGCGCAAACGTCAAAATGCGGGCCGGGGCCTCCGCCATATGCATCGCCGCCTGCTGACCGAAACGGCCGCCAAGTGAAACCGCCAGCAGCGCCCCGATGAGCGCTATTGCGAGGGGCAGTAGTTGCATCATCATTTCCAGCAGCACAAAAATAAAATTGCCGATAAAATTGAAGAAGCCCAGGTCTGTCCGCAAAAATTGCAGATTCTGGCCGATAAGGCCCAACAGCGGCTGCGCTGCCGAATTAGCTGCCCACCAGCCCAGGCCGCCCATGATTGGAGCCAGAATGACGCCGGCCATAATCCCGGCCAGCGGCGCTTTCACATCTCGCATCAGATTGCTGGCCGCGAAAAAGGAGAGCGGGATTGCCAAAATCGTGCCAATAGTTGAGGCCATGAGCGCCATCAAAACAGTCTCGACGATTTTGTCCAGCGCTTCCATTGTTGTGTCGCTCAAGCCAGTGATGCGGCGGCTCAAAATTTCTACGATCTCGATTTTTTGCGCTTCTTCGGTGGGGCGGATGTCGGGCATGGTGAAGGTGACGTCAATCTGCCCGTCGGGGCTGACTTTGAAATCGGCCAGCCGCCGGGAGGTGGTAGCGCCGATAGGCCGCCAGGCGAGAACGCCGTCAGCGTTGGGCTGGAATCCTTCGCCGCTGATGCGGATTCGATCCTGGGTGGTGGTGGCGCAGTTGGGAACCATCAACGCCTCCCGTCCTTCGATGGTGACCTGCGTCCCTTTGATTTCTCCGGGACAGGGCATATGGATGGAGACGGCCGTATTGCGCGTCTCTGTATCGTGGGAAAAGAAGTCTGGTTGAGCCAGGTCGCGCAGTAAGCTTACTAAATTCTCCTGCCGCCGCGGTTCCAACGGCTCCTGCAAATCGACTTTGGTTACTTGCAAGCCATAAGCATAGAGGAGAAAGATGACCAGGATGATGAGAACCGTTCGCCAACTGAGTCGGGAACGGCCGTGCCTATTTTTATCACTCATTGAGGCTGCCCCCGGTTGTTAGCCAATGCGTTCCGCTTCACGGCCGTAAATTTCCACAAATTTGTCGTCGTCAATCTCTTGCGGCGTACCGTCAAATACCAACTGGCCTTCATTCAGGGCAATAGCCCGCGTGCTGTACTGCTGCACCAGATCCAGGAAATGCAGACTGCACAACACCGTGATGTTGTCCTCCTGATTAATCTGCAGCAAATGGCGCATAATGCTGTGCGCCAGCGCCGGGTCAAGACTGGCCACCGGCTCATCAGCCAAAATCATTTGCGGCTCCTGCATCAAGGCGCGGGCAATACCTACCCGCTGCCGCTGGCCGCCGCTTAACTCATCCGCCAGATTGTTAGCCTTGTCGCGGATACCTACCCGCGCCAGGCTGGTATATGCCCGCTGCACATCTTCTTCAGGGAACCGGCCCAAAATACTGGACATAGAATTGATGTAACCCAGTCGTCCGCTTAACACATTTGTCAGGACAGACGAGCGATCTACCAGATTAAAATGTTGGAAAATCATGCCAATCTGGCGGCGGGCGCGGCGCAGTTCTTCGCCGGAAATATGCGAGATATGGGTGTCATTCCACCAGATTTCGCCTGATGTTGGTTCAATCAGCCGGTTAATACAGCGCAGCAAGGTACTTTTGCCGGAGCCGCTCAACCCAATCACAGCTACAAACTGGCCGTCGGGCACTTCAAAACTGACATCTTTCAAGGCCACGGTGCCATCTTCATACACTTTGGTGAGATTTTGGACTTTTAACACAATGTTTTAGGGATTGGAGACTGGAGATTAGAGACTGGGTTAATCGCCAGTCTCCGGTCTCCAAATGAAGAAGCCGGGGAGCAAACTTGCTCACCCGGCTTCTCTAAGTAACAGGATAAAATTTAGCCGCCGAGAATATCTTCTGCGGTGATACCCAGGAAATCCATTGCCGCGCGTACCGGGTCATAGAAGCCGTCGGTGACGGCTTCCAACCCCGACCAGTTGTAGAATTCCTCGCTGCAAATGGATTGGTCGCAAGCCTCGGAGTCTGTGAACTCAACCAGCGCGTCAACAATGGTGTTGGCCGTGTTCAAGGGGAAATCAGGGCCAAAGGAGACGGTATCGTTCGGAATCTGGTCGGTGAGGGCCAGGATGCGAGTTCTGTCGAAGATGTCCGGAGCCGTATCAGCAACAGATGCGCGGGCATCAAGGACACGGTAGCCGCCTTCATCGGGGCCGCCATTGACAAAGGTTCGGCCGGCTTCGTTACGAACTGGGCTAACGCCGGCTTCGCGCCAGATTTCGGGATCGTCTACGCCATAAGTCCAGGCGCGATTGTAATTGGGCAGCAGCGGTGGGCTGAAGAAAGCGGTGGCAAAGTCGCAGTCGCCGTTGTAGACGGCTAACATGGAGTTGCTGTGGCCGCCGGCTTCGACGATTTCGCCGGGTTCGATGCCCATTTCAGTGAACAGCGCGCTGGGGTAGAGGTAGCCGGAGGTGGAGCCGAAGTCGGGGATGCACCAGGTCTTGCCGGCCAGGTCTGCAACGGATTGGGCTTCGCTGTCCATGGGGACGACTAGCTGGGCGGCGTACCAGGAAAGGCCAAAGCGGACGGCGGCCGCGCCAACGGTGACGCCGCAGCGGTTGTTGGCCAGAACGTAGCCCTGAGCCGGGATGAAGCCGATGGTGTCATCGGGGGAGGCGCACATTTCTTCGATGGTGGCCGCGTAGCTGGTGGGCACGCTGACTTCATAGTTCAGGCCGGTGGCGTCGGAAAGCGCCTGCGCCAAAACATCGCCGCCGGAGATGATGGCGTCTACGTCAACGGATGGGACGAAGAGGACTTTGATCGGCCGTTCTTCGGAACCAAGCGCAGCCATTTCTTCGACAACTGTTTCGGTGACGGTTTCGGTGACGGTTTCGGTGACGACACGGGTTACTTCAACCGGGACTTCAACCTCGACGGGGACTTCAACCTGTTCGGTTTGGGTGACGACACGGGTCACTTCGACGGTTTGGGGCTGACAGGCCGCGATGAGGGCCGAAAGAATGAGTAAGGCAACTACTAACCAAGCTTTTTTCATGGTATCTCCTCCAAAAAAGATAATGTATGGAAACTGGTAAAGGCTCTGCGAAATGCAGAAAGGCTTGACAGGGCGTGTTACCGCTCAGAAAGGGAGTAAATGGGGTTTGTGGTTTCTGTCTTGCTTCATTGCCATTTAACTCTCCCTAATTATATCGGCAACAAACCTGGTCGGATTATAGCACGGCTGTTGGGTGGGACAACATCGTTTTGGAGGGTATTTGTTTATAAATGGGTATGTTCGGGGGAAATCGTGGGACGAATGGGGGACGATTGGGGCGTTTTAGGGGGAAACTGGGGCAACAGCGGATAATTTAGAAAGGACCGGATGGGGCTGAGGCGGATAGGTTTCTGGCGGCTGTGAGGAGATGGGTTAGTCCCTGGGGGAGGGAGACGGCCGTTTCCCAGCCCACCATCTCTTTCGCCCGCGCCGCATCAGCGGCTTGCACAGCCTCTTCCCCTGGACGGCCAGGTAGTATGCCGATTTTTGGCTGCCCGCCCCGGTTGGCGAGGGTGTAAATCTGGCGGACGATGCTGGCGACGCTGGCGAGATGGCCTGTTCCCAGTTCGACGGTTGTGACGGGAGGGAGGTTCTGTCCAAGGATGGCGGCAAATCCGGCGGCCACGTCGTCTACGTAAATCCAGTCGCGTAGTTGGGTTCCGGCGGTCATAGGGAAATCTTGTCCGGCCAGGGCGGCGGTTATGGCGGCCGGGATGAGGGTATTGGCCGGTTGGCGAGGGCCGTAAGCCTGGAAGACCATCGCGCCGTGAATGGGCCAGTTTTGGGTACGGCCGTACATCTGGCAAAAATTCCAGGCGGCGGCTTTACTGGCGGCGTAGGTGTTCATCGCGCTCAATTCGCCGGGGGTGCGGGCCATGATGAGTTGTTGGGTAACGGCCGTTTCTTCAAAGCAGGCCCGCAGCAGGTTAATCGTTCCCGTCACATTGTGCCGCAGCGCTGCGGTCACGGGCAAGAACGGATCGGTTGCCCCGGCCGCAGCCAGGTGGATGACGGCATCCGGTTCTGCCTTGCGGACGGCGCGTACGGTCAGACGAAAATTGCGTAGATCGGCATAAACGACATCGAATTGGGGTCGGAGCGTGTTTAACGGCGGCGGCAAGGGACGGCCGCTTTCGATTTTGTGGCGTAAGAGGGCAACTTGCTTTTGTGGCTGGTTGAGCAGATATGGAATGAGGGAACGGCCGATAAAACCCGTCCCGCCGGTCACTAGAACGCGCATCCTACAGGCCCAGGTATTGACGATACCAACCCATCGTTTCACGTAACCCTTCGGCCAGCGTGAACTGTGGCTGCCAATCCAACACCTGTCCCGCCTTTTCCGAAGAAAGGTATTGGTCTTGAATTTCGTGCTTGACCTCGTCCAGGATGATGGGCTTCAGGCGGGGGCAGTCAGACAGTTCGATGATGCTGGCGATCATCTCTAATACCGAAATAGGGTGCGACATGCCAAAGTTGAAAGCTTCGCCCTGCACGTCGGCGCGGGACAGTTGTTCGGCCAGTGTCAGGTAGCCATATACCGCATCGCGCACGTAAATGAAATCACGCTTAAATGTGCCGTCGGAGCGCACAATCGGCTGTTCGCCGCGTAAAACGCTGCGTATTGTGCCGGGGATGAGCCGGTTCCAGTTCAAATCGCCGCCGCCGTACAGGTTGGCGAAGCGGGTGATGGCGATGGGCATATCATAGGTGCGCGCATAGGTGCGGGCGAGGAGGTCGGCGCAGGTCTTGGAAACGTCATAGGGAAACACCCCCTGCAGCGGCGCGTCTTCCCGGTAAGGCAGCTCGGTTTGCGGGCCGTAGGCTTTGTCGCTGCTGGCTACCAGGATGCGTTTAACGGTGGGGTTACGCCGGGCGGCCTCTAACACGATCCAGGCCCCTTTGATATTGGTTTCAAAAGTGGACATAGGGACGCGGTTGGCAATACCGACCTGGGTTTGGGCGGCCAGGTGAAAGATGGTATCCACTTCATATTCGGCCATCACCCTTTCCATCGTTTCGTAATCGCAAATGTCGCCATGGACGGTGGTTATGCGCTCAATTGTGCCGGAACTGACGAGGCGTGATTTGGCGACGTTGTCCCGGATGAGGCCGATGATGTCGGCGCCCTGGGCGACTAATTCGGCCGTCAGCCAGGAACCTAATAGACCGGCCGCGCCGGTGACAAATACACGCTTGTCTTGCCAAAATTTGCTATCCAATGTGCTTCTCCGATTGTCCGTGAAACGCTGTGTTTAGCGCCTTTTCAATGAAACTCTTGTTTGGTGTACAAGATTTTTTTGACACGAATTTCACGAATTACACGAATTAGGACGGTTTTAATTCGTGTAATTCGTGTCGAAATCTTCTCTGGCTTGTCCAGGTTGGGATCGAGGATTAAATACATGCCCTTGAACGCTTTTACCATACCTGCCAGGGCCGACTTTCTTGCCATGCTTTTTTTAGAACGCGGGCGTCGTGTAAGGTTTTCATGGACTGCCAGTAGCCGGTGTGCTGGTACAGCATGAGCTGGTTTTGTTGTATGAGCTGGGGCATCACGTCCGTTTCCATTAAGTCCTGGTGATAATTTTCCCGAATAATGTCCAACATTTCCGGTTCAAACAGCATGAAGCCGCCGTTGATCCAATGGGGGAGGGGCGGCTTTTCGGCGAAGACGGTGACTTGATCGTTTTCGTCGGCTTCTATTTTGCCGTACTGGGAATTGAAGCGAATGCCGGTGATGGTGGCTGTTTTGCCGTGGTTGATGTGAAAGTTGACCAGGGCATTGAGGTTAATGTTGGCAACGGCTTCTCCATAGGCGACGAAGAAACGGCCGTTATCCAAATAATCAGCCACGCGCAGCAGCCGGGTGGCCCGGCCTACCTCCAGCCCGGTGTCTACCATGACGACTTCCCAGGGCGGATGATCATAGTCGCCGGCAAAGTTCAGGCGTGGTTGGCTGTGGCCATTGCCAGGGTTCGCCAGGTGAATGGTCACATCGCGGGTCATGGCCTCGTATTCTAAAAAATAACGCCTTACCTGGTCGCCCAGGTGGCCCAGGGCCAGGATGAACCGATTGTGTCCGTAGGCGGAAAATATACGCATGACGTGCCAGAGTAACGGCCGTCCCCCAATGTCAATCAGTTCTTTTTTTGTTAGCGTATTGCCCATGCGGGTCCCTTGACCCCCACAAACGATGACGACAGGAATGTTTTCCATAATTTGTAATGATTGCTGATTTAAGATTGATGATTAAGGATGAAAGCGGCCATTTTTGAATCTTCAATCTTCGATCTTCAATCTTCAATCTTTAATCTTCAATCTTTAATCTTCAATCTTTAATCTTTAATCTCCTTCCCAAAAGATGATTTTAATGCGGCGATCATAACACAGCCATTTCTGCCCTGCCACTTGCTTTGACGGGGAAGGGCGGGATTGTTAGAATCGCTTTGTTCGCCTCTGAAAAGGCTGCTCTTTATGAAGAAATGGCTCCAGGTTGTGCAATCTGTATTAAATGAATGGCGTTGGTTAACCCCCGGCATCGGTGTTAAGCGGTGGTTGGTTTTGTTGGGGTTGGGTTCTTGTTTGGTTGGGATCGGCGTTATTTACATTGTGCTGTGGCTGCTTCAGGCTGGTTGGCTGCCTGAACGTCTTTATGACCTGTTCATGTTGCAGGCGCTGCCGGTCGGCTATCGAATTGGGATTTTCTTAACGATGGGCCTGATCATCGTGTTGGTGGCGGTTACGCGGCTGGGGATTAATTTGTTAGCGCCATTCCGTCATCCGGAGGAGGGGGTGGCCGACTCATTGTACAATTACCGGCAGCGCAATCGGGGACCGCATATTGTAGCTATTGGCGGGGGAACGGGGATGCCGGGCTTGCTGCGGGGGTTACGGCCATATACCAGTAATATAACGGCCGTGGTCACTGTGGCCGATGATGGCGGCAGCAGTGGGCGGTTGCGCGAAGAGTTTGGTTTGCTGCCGCCAGGTGATTTTCGCAATAATTTGGCCGCGTTAGCCCGTGATGAGACGTTGATGACGCAGGTGATGCAGTACCGGTTCGGCCGTCAGGCAACCCAAAATAGCCAGGGCGAGCTCCAGGGCCATGCGTTTGGGAATTTGTTGTTGGCGGCGCTGACGGGGATTACAGGGAGTTTTGACGAAGCGCTGTTGGCGGCTGAGCGCGTGCTGGCGCTGCGGGGGCGGGTGCTGCCTTCAACGTTGGCGGCGGTGACGCTGGCGGCGGATGTTGTGGTGGGGGAAACGGCCGTTTCCCGGCGCATTGTGGGTGAGTCGGCTATTCCGAAAGCAGGCGGTCGTATCCAGCGCGTTTATTTAGAACCGCCCGATGCCCGTGCATACCCGCCAGTCGTACAGGCCATCCTCCGCGCCGACCTTGTTGTGATGGGGCCGGGCAGCCTGTACACCAGCATCTTGCCTAACCTGCTTGTTCCCGACTTGGCGGCCGCGTTGTGCCATGCCCGCGCCTCTAAGATTTATGTGTGCAATCTTGCCATCCAGCCTGGAGAGACGGATAATTATGCCGTTGCTGAACATGTAGCGGCGATTTTGCAGCATACGCCCGCCGGCTGCCTGGATATTGTGTTAGCCAACGATAACCTGTCTGTCCCACCAGATAAAGGAGGCGGCGAAACAGTTTACGTACAACCCACTGCGCCTGAACAGGTCAAAATGGTGACGGCCGATTTAGTAGATGAAGAACGTCCCTGGCGGCACGACAGTGACAAAATAGCCCGTGCCGTCATGAATTTATTATCTAACAGGCGTCAAACGTAACGGGTAGATAAGGATATTATACACAGCGCGCGCTGTGTTTTACTGGTAAAGTTAGTGTATGTTTGGCGTCATATAACGAATAAAGGAGATAAATATGACAATCAAAGTTGGTATTAATGGGTTTGGCCGCATTGGCCGCCAGGTTTTTAAGGCGATCTATGAGAACTACAAGGGTGTGTTGGATGTAGAAGCTATCAATGATCTCATGCCGGTGGAGACGAACGCGCATATGTTGAAATATGATTCTACTTACGGCCGTTTCCCCGGTAAAGTAGAAGTGAAAGACGGCGACATCTATGTGGATGGTGAAAAGCTCAAGAGTTTTGCCGAGCGTGATCCCGCCAGCCTGCCCTGGGGAGAATTGGGTGTAGATATTGTCCTTGAATGCACCGGCATCTTCCGCGATAAAGCAAGCGCCAGCAAGCATCTGGCTGCCGGGGCGAAAAAAGTGATTATCTCGGCCCCCGGCAAAGGCATTGACGCTACTTTTGTTCTCGGCGTCAACGAAGATACCTATGATCCGGCCAATCACCACGTGATTTCCAACGCCAGCTGCACTACCAACTGCCTGGCTCCGGCGGCTAAAGTGCTGCAGGACGCCTTTGGCATCAAACGCGCCCTCATGTCCACTATCCATTCCGTCACCAATGGCCAAAAGATTTTGGATATGGCGGCCAAGGATTTGCGCCGGGCGCGTACGGCCAGCGCTAATATCATCCCTACCACGACCGGCGCGGCGAAAGCGGTTGGTCTGGTACTGCCGGAGTTGAACGGCAAAATTAACGGGATGGCTTTCCGTGTGCCAACCGTTACCGGCTCCGTTGTTGACCTGACGGCCGAATTGGAGAAAGAGACGACTGTGGCCGAAGTTAACGCAGCCTTTAAGGCGGCAGCTGAGGGCCGTGGCTGGCTGGGTAAAGTGCTGGAATACACGGAAGACCCCATTGTTTCCAGCGATATTATTGGCTATCCGGCCTCTTCGGTAATTGATGGCCTTTCCACCGATATGATGGGCAGTAACATGGTTAAAGTTGTGACTTGGTATGATAATGAATGGGGCTACTCTTCCCGCCTGGCCGATTTAACGGCGTTTGTGGCTGAGAAGCTGTAAACGATTGATGATTAAAGATTAAAGATTGATGATTTGGTATAAGGTGAATCATCAATCTTCAATCATCAATCCTTTATTTTTATCATGGAACTCAAGGAACTGGAAGCCCGTATGCATGCCTTTGTTCGCGGCAAAGGCTGGTATGAGGCTGATTCTCCTAAACCACAGACACCGCGTAATTTAGCGGCTTCAATTGCCATTGAAGCGGCCGAAATTCTGGAACATTTTCAATGGCGGGAAACGGCCGTTAACAAAACCGAACTGGCCGGTGAATTAGCTGATGTGGCCCTTTACCTGATACAGTTAGCCAGCATCAGCGACATTGATTTGGAACAGGCCATTCTGGATAAGCTGGCGTATAATCACTCAAGGACCTGGTCAGCGCCATGAAGATTTTGGCAGTCAGTGATCGTGTCGTGGATCGATTGTACAGCAGCGATGTAAAACAGAAGTATCCGGATATTGATTTGCTGATTGGTTGTGGCGACCTTCCCTATTATTATTTAGACTTTTTGGTTTCGGCAATGGATGTCCCCATGGTGTATGTGTTGGGCAACCATGATCATGGCCCACAATATACAGCGGACGGCGGCATCTTGACTAGTGTGCGTGGCGGGCAACATATCCATGCCCGTTCGGTGCATTTTAAGAATGTGTTAATTGCAGGATTGGAAGGTTCTATGCGTTACCGCCGCCATTCGCCACACATGTATACCGAAGCAGAAATGCGGCAGCAGGTGACGCGCCTGGCGCCCCGTTTGTTGATCAATCGGCAGCGATACGGCCGTTACCTGGATATTCTCGTCACCCATTCCCCCCCTTTTGGCATTCATGACCGTTCTGATTTGCCTCATACCGGTTTCAAATCATTCCTTACATTTATAAAATTATTTAAGCCCCGTTATCTTTTGCACGGACACATCCACGTTTACCGCCAAAATGTACCGCGTGTGACGAAGATTGAAGAAACAAAGGTAATAAACATTTACCCTTTTCGTGTACTCGACTATGAACAGCCATTGACTGCCGATTAGATCGCTTGTCATCGGTTGCAAATAAATTGGCAATTGAGTGATTTGGTAATTGAAGCGGTAAATTACTCAATTACTCAATTACCTCATATTTGAACGATCTCTTAAATTCATTAAGGAGGCGAAGGCATGTTTGCTGGCTACCTGGGAAAAGTTAACCTGGGAACTGCCTTAAAACCGGCTGTTTTTTATTTGAAACGGCCGGTTCGCCTGTTCCAATCCTACGACCGCGCCAATTTGCGTTCAGACATCATTGCCGGGATCACAGTTGCCGTCGTGGCCCTGCCACAAGCCATCGCCTTTGCGATTATTGCCCAACTGCCGCCGCAAATGGGGTTGTACACCTCTATCGTCGGCGTTATCATCGGCGCTTTTTGGGGCGCTTCTAACCAGGCCCTTTATGGTCCGGCCAATGCCATTTCTCTCCTTGTGGCTGCCGCCCTCTCCAACTCCTTAACGCCGGGCGCAAATGCATTTGCTCTGGCTGCCGGTGTCATGGCCGTCATGGTCGGCATATTCCAGGTCCTTTTAGGGATGATGCGTCTGGGCGTCCTGGTTAACTTTGTTTCTCACTCTGTCATTGTGGGCTTTACTTCTGGTGCGGGCCTGCTCATCCTGTTTCGGCAAATTGGCCCGCTGTTAGGGTTGCAGTTGGATACGACCAATCCTGTGTCCACTCTACGCAGTCTGGTCAATGGCTTCGGCATTATCCATCTCCCGACGGCCGTGTTAGGGATCGGCGTAATGATTCTGATCTTGCTGCTGGGCAAAGTGAAACCAAAACTACCCGGCCCGCTTATAGGAATTGTTGCCGCTTCCCTGCTGGCATTCTTTCTGAAACTGGATGAGTCCGGTATGGCTATGATTGGACAACTGCCGCGGACACTGCCGCCGCTGGTTGATTTGCCCTTGTTTGATTGGGCGTTGATCTCCCGTCTTTCTGCTGGCGCATTGGCCGTTGGCGCCATTAGCTTGGTGCAAACCAGCGCTATTGTACGTTCCATCGCTACCCAAACTGGACAGCGTGTGGATAGCAACCAGGAGTTTGTAGGGCAGGGAATGGTGAACATTGCCGTCGGATTTTTCTCTGGTTATCCGGCGGCGGCCTCCTTTTCGCGCTCGGCCGTTAACCTCAAATCAGGTGCAAAAACACCATTTGCCGCCATGTTCTCTGGTATTTTTCTTCTCACCATCACGCTTTCATTAGCTCCCTTAGCTGCCTATCTGCCTAAAACAGCCCTGTCCGGCGTTATCATTCTCATCGCCTATGGCTTGATAGATCGAGGCGAATTGACCCGCATCTGGCACGGCGCCAAGGGAGATGCGGCGATTATGATCTTGACGCTGCTGGGGATGCTATTCTTGGAACTCGAATTTGCGGTGTTGCTGGGAATTCTTTTTTCTCTGGTGCTGTATATTGTGCGTACCAGTGCGCCGCAAGTATATGCTGTGCTGCCGGACAGGCGTTTTCGCCACTTGGTTTACCACTCGAATGAGCCGCTTTGCCCCCAATTGGGCGTTATTGACGTATTGGGCGATCTGTATTTTGGGGCTGTGTTCCATGTGGAGGAAATTATTTTTGCGCTGGCTGAAAGAAATCCAGAACAGCGGTTGCTACTCATTCGGATGAGTCGTGTGAATCATTGTGATTTTAGCGGCATCCACATGTTGGAAAGTGTGGCCCGCACGTACCGAGATCGCGGTGGTGATGTGTTCCTAATGCGTGTGAGTTCTGCTGTTTCTCAAGTGATGCAGTCCACCGGGTTTGTTACGTTTTTAGGTGAAGATCACTTTTTGGATGAGGATGAGGCGATTACGCATCTGTTTTATCATGTTCTTGACCCGGTTGTCTGCATTTATGAGTGCCCGCTGCGGGTATTTAAGGAGTGTCAGAATTTGCCCAAACAGATGGAGCTGGCAGGTATTCCGCATGAAAGCGAGATTCCGGAAGGCGTTGTATTTGGCTTAATGCCGCAGGCGTTATGGCAGCGGTTACACGGGGAAACGGCCGTTTCTCCTCCTTTGGTGATTGATGTCCGCGAACCACGCGAGTTCAAGCGCGGAACCATCCCGGGCGCTCTTTCTGTGCCGCTGCCCAAAATACTGCTGGACTCAGTGAAACTGCCCAATAATCGCCAGATAGTGTTTGTTGATCGTACCGGCCGCCGCAGCCGCCGGGCCGCTTATGCTGTGCAGCAAATGGGCGTGATGAATGTGGCGATTTTAGAGGGAGGAATAGTAGCCTGGGAAGCAGCCGGGTTGTTAGAAGCGATCGGCTAATGTTTCGCGGCTTAAATAAGCCAACGCTTAACGGACGCTGCGAAACATCCGCCAGTCTCCTGGCGAAAACGCCGCCGCTGCGCCGATCCCCTATTCTGGGAGAAAGATATGAACAACCATTTGTTTTCACATAACATCGGTTTAGATTTAGTGCGGGTAACAGAAACAGCGGCGTTGGCTGCGAGTCGCTGGACAGGATCTGGTAATCAGGATGCTGCGCATCGGGCGGCAACCCAGGCTATGTTGGACGCCTTGAATACTTTGAACATAAACGGCCGTATCGTTATCGGCGAAGAGCGGACCATTGATGGTGAAATTCTTTTGGGAACCGGGCAAATGATCGGATTGGGAACCGGACCGGAAGTAGACATCATCGTTGATCCCATTGACGGAACTAAACTGCTGATTAAAGGTCAACCTGGCGTTATTTCTGTGGTTGGCGTTGCGCCGCGAGGCACATTTTGGTCCCCTGCCCCGGCCGTGTATATGGAAAAAATCGTGGTAGACCGGCAGGCGGCTGAGGTGTTGGTGCTAGAGTGCATGGATGCGCCGGCTGCCTGGACACTGGCTCTGGTAGCGCGGGCCAAGCAGAAAGCTGTCCATGATTTGACAGTCATCATCCTCAACCGAAGGCGTAATCATGATTTAATTCAAGAAGTGCGGGCCGCGGGGGCGAGCATCTATTTACGTGATGAGGGAGATGCAGAAGGCGCTTTGTTGGCGGCCACCCCTGGTACGGGCGTTGATTTGTTAATGGGCATTGGCGGCGCGTCCCAGGGAGCGATTGCCGCCCTGGCTGTTGAGGCGCTGCACGGCGGCATGTTAGCCCGTTTAGCCCCCCAGAGCCAGACTGAACGTGATGCGATTCAGGCGGCGGGCTTAGATGTAACGCGCGTTCACACGTGCCGTGATATGGTTACCAGCAATGAGTTGTTTTTTGCCGCTACCGGTATCACTCACAGCTTGTTGCTGCCGGCCTTACAGTTTCATGGCATGCACGCCGAGACCCATTCTCTGCTGATTCGTTCAGAAACAGGCACGCGCCGCTTCATCCATGCCGAACACGCTGCCAGAGTGGGCGAGTAAGATGCAGTTTCTTTACATGACCGTAGGTAGGCAGGCCACCCTGGCCTGCCGGTGGATTTTAACTAACCTGATTCGTGAGATTCGTGTCAGATTCTGGATTTACTAAATCTCAGCTCGACTTTGTACATTCCTAACAGATTGCTTCCAAACCGTACTCGACCGCGTGGGTTTGTATTCAAATAATATTTGCATGTCACTCTTTTTATGCGATGTTCAAATATTCGTACTCGAGTAAAGTTGCATTGACTA
>JAJRYT010000100.1 GCA_024275635.1 Chloroflexota bacterium
GAACAGCGCCGCTAGGATGATGAAGAGGGTTGTTGCAATAGACATGAGATTCTCCAACCACACGCCTGATAGATCGACCTGTTTGGATGGCGTGTGGAATAGAACGCAAGCAGGACGAAAAACAAAGTGATGAGGAATGCGTGAAACGTGATATGGCGTCAAGCCGCATCACGTTTCACGTTTCGCACTTCTCAAACCACCATGTATTTACTAAGGGTGCGGACGATTTGTTTGGCTTCAGCTTCGTCTATGCTGTTGCCAATACGGACGGTCTTGGCGCCGTAATCAAAGGCGATGACGCTGTATATGCCCCATCTGGGCCACTGACGGGAACGGGATAGGGGCTGGAGGGCCGGGCGCAGGTCACGGATGTGGGCGATTTCATACTGCTTTGTCAGGCCGACACCGAGGATTTGCCGCCGATGGATGAGAAAACGGCCGTTAACCGCAATCGTCTCGCACCCCAACAGAATCCAAAGGAGAGTGAGCAGGGCCAACGCGCCGCCAACCGTCCAGGCAGCGATCCAAATCAACAAAAAGAGGCCTTCACCACTCATTCCCTGATGAGCGATGTCGTTGATAGCGGCCGTCTCGCCCAGAGTCCAGCCCATGAGCCAGAAGATGAGAAAGGGGAGTTGGAGCCATTGTTTGTGGCTGTGGATGGTTATCGTCAGTTGATTGCTAAAATAGTCGGTTGTATGCCGGGCGACAGCCGGCTTGACGTATGACATAACGTCCTCCTTGGACAGAGTTGCAGAGTTGCAAAGTTGGCGGGTTACAAGCGACAAGAGGCAAGTTGCCAGGCCGCTTGGTCAGGTTGTGCTATTCAATTACATCCAATAGGGGATGTTACGGGGGAAACGCGATATATAACATGTCCATCCTCCACCGGGGCGATTTTAGCTGCCATTCAGGTTGATCGCGCCCCCGACGATCAACGGCATTTGCGCTAAATTGATAAGATAAACAGGCCTTCACTGACCCATATGCGGGGATATTAGCAATATACTTCGTTTTTGTCAATATATTCCGGTGTTTTTCGTGGAGGAAATTCGTATATCTTCGCGGTTTTCAAAACCGCGAAGATCTTTTTTATGGGAAGCTACCCTTCGTACACGCGGGCAACGCCGGGAACCATCCGTAGGGATTCCAGCAGGTCGGGGCAGAGGCGGGTGGCTTGGTTGGGAAAGTCCATCGCCAGCGAGCTGCCGGACAGCCGTACGCTGAGCCGGTCGCGGCCTGCGAATTGACCGGATTTGTCCAGAGCCTGACGGCAGGCTTCTCTCCAGTTGCCCACCGGCTTGATTTCGATGACGATGGTGCGGGTTTTGGGGGCCGGTTTGGGGGCCGGGAACGGGGCACGGCCGTTTCCCCTTTCTATCCTGGTTTTTACTGGCGACGGCGCTATGCTGGCCTTGTCTTCTGCTTCAAAGTTAGGCGGCGGGGGCGGCGGGGTGTTCAGCATTGGTTTTGGTTCGGCAATTTTTTGTGGCGGGGAAGCAACGGCCGTATATCTGGAGCCATCATCTTGATACCTATTCACCCGGACTGGGCCAGGAGCATAATCCGCGGCATCATCGGCCGCTTGCGGAACCGTCACATTCTTCCGCACCCGGTCTACAATGATAGTAATGCTGTCATCTCGCGCCTGCACTTTGCCCTGAATCACCAAAATCTGGTCTATCTGCACCAGATCGCGGCACTGCTTCCACGTGCGTGGGAAGAAAATCAGATCAATACGGCCGTGTAAATCCTCCAGCGCCGAGAAGGCCATCGCGTCCCCCTTCTTCGTCGTATGCGGGCGTAAATAACAAATCATCCCGGCCATTTTGACCAGTTTATCATGCCAGTTAGCGTCAATTTGGGCCGTTATCGTGAATCCGTTACTTTCGCTTTTTAGAATGGGAGCCAGCGTTCGTTCTAGCGGGTGCTCAGAAAGGTAAACGCCAATCAATTCCTTCTCCCAATCAAGTAGTTGGCGGTGATCCATCTCATCTATCTCTGATTCGGGATGCAGCAAATCTACAGTAACATCCATCGTCGCCGACATGGCGCCGCCAAACAGACTCATCTGACCGGCAGCGGCGGCATCATGCGTTTGACCGCTGTAGCCAGTGATTCGCTCCAGCGCCTCCAAGAATTGGGGCCGTGTGCCCCAAACATCAAAAACGCCGACTTTAATCATAGATTCGATGGCCCGTTTGCCCACGCGCCGCATATCAACCCGGTCACATAAATCTTGCAAATCCTTAAATGGCCCGTTTGCCCGCTCCGCCAAAATCAACTCAATTGGCCCTTCCCCCACATTCTTAATCGCCCCCATCCCATAGCGAATAACTGGCTGACCATCCTTCGTCTCAATTGAAAAATCCAAAAAGGCATTTTCAATATCCGGCGGCGCAACCGCAATTCCCATCCGGCGCGTCTCAGCCAGGTATTTAGCCACTTTTTCCGTGTTATCCCGTTCCACACTCAGCAGGGCTGTCATATACTCCACCGGATAATGCGCCTTCAAAAAGGCCGTCTGGCAGGTAATAACAGCGTAGTCAGCGGCATGGGCTTTGTTGAATCCGTAACGCGCAAAAAACTCAATATCGCCCCAAATCGCGTCGCAAACCTCTTTAGAGTAGCCCCGTTCCATTGCGCCCCTTGTAAATTTGACGCGATGTTCCGCCATCAACTTCTTCTTCTTCTTGGCCACCGCCTTGCGGATCATGTCCGCATCGCCCGGCGCATAACCGGCCAAATCAGAGGCAATACGGATGATTTGTTCCTGGTAAACCAGGATGCCGTAGGTATCCTCCAAAATCGGCTTCAGATCATCCGTATGGTATTCCACAATATCCCGGTTATCGAACAGGGCGGCGTGCATGCGTCTAATGTATTCGGGGATATTTTCCATTGGCCCTGGCCGGTACAACGAAATGGCGGCGATGATGTGATCAAAACGGCGCGGCTTCATCTCCATCATCAAGCGGCGCATCCCCGCCCCTTCCACCTGGAAAACGCCAGCCACTTCGCCCCGTTCCAGCATGTCAAATAACGCTTCCGGCTTCTTGCTGGGGTCCGGCCCCACATGCCCTATATCATAGGGGATGTTGTCCATTGTGTACTTCGTGCCATGCTGGTCTTCGATGAGCTGCGCCGCCTTACGCATGACGGTGAGCGTGCTCAAGCCTAGAAAGTCTACCTTGAGCAGCCCCATGGACTCCACGATTTCCATCGGCCACTGCGTGACCGACTGGATGCCGCCCAGCCCCACACTGCCGCTGGTAGGCCGGTTCAATGGTACGTACTCAACCAGCGGTTTATCGGAGATAATGACCCCGGCGGCATGGCTGGAGGCATGGCGGTTAACTCCTTCGAGGGAAGCGGCCGTGTCGATCAGTTCCCGCGCTTTACTGTCCGCGCGGTGTCGTTCGGTAAAATCGGCCGAGTAAAACTCATGTTCCTTGTCCAGCACATTCTTGATTTTAACCGGCTTGCCCGGTATGGCCGGGATCATCTTGGCGATCTCGTCTACTTGGGACAGCGGCATATCCAGAGCCAGGCCCACATCCCGAATCGCCGCCCGCGCCCCCATCGTGCCAAAGGTGATGATTTGAGCCACCTTATCCTGACCATACTTACGAACGGTGTACTCAACCATTTCGTGCCGCCGGTCATCGGGATAATCCAGATCAATATCCGGCATAGACACACGGCCGGGATTGAGAAACCGCTCAAAAATCAAGTCGTTTGCCAGCGGGTCAATGCTGGTAATACCCAACGAATAAGCGACGACGGAACCGGCCCCTGAGCCGCGCACATTCCACCAGATGTCCGCTTTACGGGCAAATTCGCACATATCCCATACGATGAGGAAGTAAGCGTCAAAGCCCATGGGATGGATAATGTTCAGTTCGTGGTCGAGGCGCGCGCGCAGGACTTGATCATTGGCTGCTCGTTCCTCGCCATAACGCCAGATTAACCCTTTTTCACACAAATAGCGTAAATAGGATTGGGCGTCATATCCTTCAGGCACGTCAAACAAAGGCAAATGATACCCTTTCGGATCCAAATCAACGTCGCACATTTCGGCGATGAGCAGGCTGTTTTCCAATGCGCCGGGGATGTGGCTGAACAGTTTTGCCATTTCTTCGTGTGATTTGAGATAGTAGCCGTTATCGGACATGCGCATCCGCTTGGGTGTATTGACGGCGCTGCTGGTTTGAATGCACAACAGCACATCATGGGGAACGGCTTCTTGCGGTGTGGTGTAATGAACGTCGTTGGTGGCCAGGAAACGTAAATTGTACTTCTGAGCCATGTTGATTAGTTCGTTGTTGACGGTTTTAAGTTCGGGAATGTCATGGTCTTGCAGTTCGATGAAGAAGCGATCAGGGCCGAAAACATCCAGATAGTAGCCCATTAATTGATGCGCTTTGTCCATTTGTCCCCGGTTGAGGGCGCGGGGTACTTCGGCAGCCAGGCAGCCGGTAGTGGCGATGAGTCCTTCGCTGTGTCGGGCCAGATAATCGTGGTCTACGCGCGGCTTGTAGTAGTAGCCCTCAAGCTGAGAGTCGCTGGCGATTTTGAGCAAGTTGAGGTAGCCGGTCTGGTTTTGGGCCAGGAGGAGGAGATGAAAGCGTTCGCGGTCAAGTTGAGAATCTTTGTCCTGCATGCGGCGGGCGGCCATGTAGGTTTCGACGCCGATGATAGGCTTAATGCCAGCTTTTTTGGCGGCACGGTAGAAGGGGATGGTTCCATACATGGCGCCATGGTCGGTGAGGGCAATGGCGGGTTGGTTGAGTTCTTTCGCCCTGGTAACGAGGTGGTCAATACGGCTTAGCCCATCGAGCAGGGAGTATTCGCTGTGAACATGGAGGTGGACGAATTCCTTCTGGCAGTTCTCACACATAGTTTTTATTGGTTGCTGGTTGTTCGTTATTGGTTATTGGTTGTTGTTGGATACGAGTCCAATTGTTGTAATGTCCAACATGGGGTTGAGTATAACACAATTGATGGACAAGAAGGTTAAAGATTTTGAATTTTTAAGGATGGTGTAACTGCCGAGGCATCTTCCCATAGGTTCAGGGGTGGTTAGCTGGTTTCATCAGGCTAACCTCCAGGAGGGTTAGTCGTTACATTGGGGAAAGATCAAAGCCCCGCCAACATAATTGGCGGGGCTGCTGTACTGCAATATGGCAGTGGTTCAGGCGTATACTGCTTGAACTAATGCCTTGTATGGAACACGTTACACTGTCTTTTTGCTCAGTTTGCGGCCCAATTGATCGAGCGCGCTGTAGATGACGGGGACAACGATCAACGTCAGCGCCGTGCCGACAATCAACCCGCCCATCACCGCTTTGCCCAATTCGGCGGCGATGATGGCCCCCGCTTCTTTGCTGGACGCCAGCGGCGTGAGCGCCAGAATGGCGGCCAGCGCGGTCATCCAGATGGGGCGCAGACGGGTGCGCCCGGCTTCAACCAGCGCATCGTAGGTGAGCGTTCCCTGCGCGCGCAATTGCTTCACCAACTCCATCAACACGATGCCGTTGGTCACGATCACGCCGACCAACATCATGAACCCAATCATGGCGGAGATGCCCAGATTGCTGTTGGTGATGTAGAGGGCGATGATGGCCCCGACGAGGGCGAAGGGCAGGCTGAACAAAATGGTGAAGGGCAGGATGAAGCTGCCGAAGGAGAGGGCCATGATGATGTAGACGAGGATGATGGCGATGCCAATGGCCCGAATCATGGATTGGAAGCCTTCGACTTGCTGCTGCGAATCGAACCCTTCGGTGACGATGATGTGGTCGGGCAGGCTGTCCATCTCCATGACGGCCTGTTTGGCGGCGTTGGTAACGCCCAGCGTATCGCTTGTTTCCAATTCGCCGCCAAAGCTGATGGCGGGACGGCCGTCTATCTGCATGATCTCGTCGCTGTCACTTCCATTTAACAAAGCATCAACCGAACTGTCCACATTGGCGATATCCGGTTGGCCATCGCCATCCACATCAAGATTGGCTAAAGCCTCTTTTGCGTCAGCGGCAATCGCCACCAACTCATCCAATGAATCGCTCGTCACTGTCAGGGCAAAGCCGCCAAAACCATTTTGACCGCCGGCAGAAACGACGACCAGTTCTTCACCAAAGACGGTGATGGCTTCCTCGCGCACCTGCTTGGTGAGGGCGTCAATATCATCCTGATTTTCCACGCTGATCGTCATATTACCGACATTTTGTTTGACGCTGTTGCCGCCAAGCAGCGCTTGCATACCGCCGCCGCTGCCAATCTCGGTCTGCACCGTCTCGATCCCATCCACATCAGCCAGAGCCGCTTCCAACTCTTCGGCGTAGCGGTTGGTTTCGGCCATTTTTGTGCCGCTGGGCATTTTAATAGCAACGTTGATCGTGGGTTCCCCTAATCCGGGAATAAAGCTTTTTGGTAGTTGGTTAATTAAAGCCAAACTGCCAAAGAAAATGAGGGTGGACACAAGAACAACGATAAAGCGATGGTTGAGCGACCATTCCAGCATAGGGGTGTACCAGCGCTGGATAGCGGTCTCTTTTTCGACGGGGACGCTGTCTTTGTTGATGAGTAAGGACATCATGGCCGGAACGACCGTGATGGCGACGACGAAGCTGGAGAGGAGCGCATACGTGACCGTTAAGCCAAATGGGAGGAAGAACGACCCAATCAGGCCGCCAATTAAACCCAACGGTAGGAAGACAACTACGGTTGTCATGGTGGCTGAGAAAATAGCGATGGCTACTTCTCTGGTGCCTCTGACGATGGCCTCTTCCACCGCTTCGCCCCTTTGGATATGGCGGTACGCATTTTCCAACACGACGATGGAATCATCCACCACCCGGCCGATGGCGACGGTCAAGCCGCTCAAGGTCATGATGTTCAGGGTGATGTTGGTGGGGACGAGACGGGCAATGTAGGCAAGGAAACCACTGCTGCTGGCGGCGACAGTCGAATCCATCCAGACACCCACTGTGGGTGGGAGGCTGTACATGAAGAAGAAGGCGCTGAAGACGGAAAGGGGGATAGAAACGGCCGTGACCAACGTCGCTCGCCAACTTAACTTATATTTACCGCCTATCCGGCCGCTCAAAAAGATGAGGATGACGACGATAGCAAATACGCCGCCCAACGCCCCATCACGCGACACCCCGGCGATAGAATCTTCGATGAACGTGGCCTGTTCAAAAACCAGATGCGAACGTATGCCGGCGTTGGCGGCGACAAAGGCGTCCAACTCATCAAAGACCAGGTGCGCCGACTCCACTGTGTTGGCGTCCCCATCCTTGTACGCCGCCACGATGACACTGGCGCTGCCATCGGTGCGCGTTACAGTGGATTCAGGCACAAACACCTCAACATCGCCGGCGGCGACGCCGCGCAAATGGGCCGTCGTCTCGGCGTCAAACGCCTCAGGATATTCGTCTAGCAGATAGGTTAATGAGTCCGGCGCCATGATTTCCAGAATGATCAGCGAGAGGTTTTCGGCAAACCCTTCCTCGTTTTCGGCCAGGTAGGCGATCACATCCGGGGTGAGATCGTACATGAACTGCGGGTTGCCGTTGGGCGAATCGGGGATGAAGTTGAGCAAAGCGGCCGCGCTGCCCTTCAGGTTGTTCGTCAGCAGGTCATAGGCGGTATTGAACATCGGCGCTTCGCCGTTTGCGCCAGGTTCGGCCCAGATGCCGGTCAGGGCGGGCGCTTCACTGGAAGCCTCGGCTGCGGCGGCCGCTTCGATCAGGGCCAGTTCGCCGGCGCCGCCATAGTCAGCCGCGATCTCGTCCAACTCGGCGCGCAGGTCGGCGTCGAGCGTGTCGAGGAAGGCGGCGGGCAGCAGGGCGATGGATTCGGCGGGCATGAGGCGCAGGTTGTCGTCGGTCAACATGCCCAGCGCTTGCACGCCCTGTTCGCCAATCTCGGCAAAGAGACGGACGAAGTCGGGGTCAAGGTCTTGCGCGTAGGCGATCTCGATACCGGCGGATTTAGCGCCCTGGATGAGTATGTCGGGCAGGAGCGCGGGATCGACCTCTTCGACGATCTCTTCCTCGGCAACGGCAGTAGCGTCAGTTTCGGCCGTCAGCGCCGCTTGTTCGGCGGCAATAATGACGTTGGCGATTGTTTGCTGCATCCCCTCGTCGAGACTGTCTAAAATCGCGGCGGGCATGGCCGCCAGCAAGGCGGGATCCATCGCCAGAATGATGTCGGGGGTTAACTCGGCCATCATTTCCGGCGGGAAACTGGTTAACATACCGGCCGCTTGCGGGGGGATGTCGGCGGTGGTTGCCATCGGGAATCCGGCGGCGGTGGACATTTCGACCCATGAGGCGGGCAGGTCAACGGCCGTTGGCGTTTCGCCATTGGCGGCCAATTGGATGGCGTTCAATTGAAGCAAAAGCCCCTCGTCCAGCGCGGTGCTGTCCAGGGCGACGGCCGTTGTGGCTGGCGACAAAGCACGCCACATTGCCGGTGTCAGTTCGTTCAGCATCTCCGGCTTCGTTTGCGTGATAGCGCCCATAAATTCGGGCGTGATGTCGGCGGTGCTGTTAATCGTTTGTCCCATCTGCGCTGCGCCGGCAACCCATGAATCGGGTAGGGGGACGGCGGCAAATTGGGGCAAGTTGCTGCCTTCGTTGGTCGGCGGAGCCAGTCGCGCGGTGATGGCTTTGCGCGTTTCGATGTCGAGGTTAGCAAGATAATCGGCGGGCATGACGGCCATCACGTCGGAGGTGAAGGCAACCAGCATGTCGGGGGTCAGGTCAGCCAGCATCTCCGGCTTCGTTTGCGCGATGGCGTCCATAAATTCGGGCGTGATGTCGCCGACGCTGCTGAGCGTTTGCCCCATTTGGGATGCAGCGGCGATCCAGGTGTCGGGTAAAGCGACGGTGGAAGAAATGACGGCCGTTTCCTCTTCTACAACCGCTTCTTCCACTATTGCCGGCTCTTCCTCGCTAACGAGGTCGGCTTCCGGCGTGGGTTCGACTAGCTCAGGCGCGGTGACTTCTTCCGCTGGCGCCTCCGCTTCCACGAACACGGCCGTTTCGTCGGGCAGTTCTTGTCCGCCGCCAACGGTAACTTTGCTAATGCCGCCAAGCAGTTCTAAATTAGGCTGGAGATCTGTTTCCACCAATTCCTTTAACTCAGCCAGCGTCAAATCAGAGGAGGAGATGCTGGCGACGGTGATGGGCAGGTCGCTAAGGCTGAAGTTGAGAATTTGTGTTTCAGCGGCGTCGGGAAGCGTGGTGTCGGCAACGGCCGTTTCTATCAATTCGATCATCGCCTCCTGATCTTGCCCAAATTCATTGCGGACGATGATAAATGCCATGCCCGGCTGGGTTCTGGATTCGATATTCACCACATTCTCAAGCGCTTGTAGATTGTTTTCTAGCGGGACGGTGACTTGATTGAGAAAATCATCAGCGTCCTCAGCGCCAGGCCATTGCACAATGACAATGGTTTGTGGAAATTCGACGCGGGGTGTCATTTCCAGATTCAATTGCGTGGCGGCGTAGATACCCACCGCCATGAAAATGAAGGCGAGGGTGATAGTTATCCATCGAAAGCGGATGGACAATCGTGTAATTTTGTCAAAAACTTTGGTTAACATAATGCTGTGTTGTTCCTTTCTAGGGTGTAAAGATGTTTTTTAAGATGAATAACCCCCGTTCCAGATCATCTTTTTCGGCGGGGGATAAGGTGTTGAGTCTGGCGGCGATGTTGTTGGCGAAGTGGTTGAGGACGGATTCGAGACGGGCGCGCCCCACGGCCGTTAACTCGATTAAAACCACGCGCCGATCTTCCTGCGAGCGGGTGCGGGTGATCCACCCTTGCTTGACCATGCGGCTAACTGTGCCGGACATGGTGGGCAGGCTAACCATGTGCTCTTTGGCTAAATCGCTGAGATTAAACGGCCGTGTCAGCAGCATACGCAGGACCATCACCTGATTCAGTACAATCGGGTCGTCCTGATTGCGCAGTTCCGCCATAGCCATTTGCGATACCAGGGGCAGCGCCTCCAATATCTGTGTTGCTAATGTGATTTCTTTTGTTCCATTCATAATATTTACGCCGCCATCAGACTCATAAGGACAAGTTCACGCATGGCTCAAAAATCTGAAAATACAGATTGAATTACGCATAAACTTAGCATAACTAATAGTTAGTTATGCTAACTATAATCGAAATTTTTTATTTTGCAAACATATATAAAAAATTGCAGGGTGTCTCGGTTGGAGTGAAACACGGCAACGATCTGGCAACAACACAATTGCAGCCATTCGGCAATCCCTTTGGAAGTCTCGTTGTCGTATTGGAATCGGCTGAGTTACAAGATGGATTTGTTTGGCCGTTTGGGGGATGGCTTGTAAAATGGCGCGATTATGGATTTTGGCATCAAACGACTATACGCTGAAGAGGAATTGGGACGCCGCTATCATTTGTTGGATGGTAAGGGGAAATTGATATTGGTGGCGGATTATGGCAGTCCGTGGCTGCCAGCTGATTCGCAGCGGCGGGTTTATCTGGCGCGATCGGGCGGGCAGATTGTAGCCACGTTTGATTTGCCGGAGGGGGGAAAGAAGGCGAGAAACGGCCGTTCCCAAACCAGTTACGCCCTCATCCTCGATCATGCCGTCTATGCCATCCTCAACGAATATCAGGAAGAGAGCGGGCACAAGCTCCCATTTTTCACCATTGAAGCGGACGGCGTGACCTGGCTGGCCTGGAGCGACGCGGAGGACGATGCCTTGTTGACATTGTACAGTGATGTGCCCCCCAACCTGCTGATTGTGAATGACCCGTTTGAATCAGGCCAGCTAAAATCCGTCGGCGTTGTCAAACGGGCATCGGGTGAATATGATTTCACGGTAACATTGCCCGTCAATCCATTGCATCACGCCGACCTCATTGCGTTGAGTCTGATCTTCTTATTTGATCAAAGCAGTCCATAGGAAATCGCTCGTTATTGATTTCACGGTTTCAGCAGGCTTGATTCGGAAAGTGCATTTCCCGAATCATCCAACCGTCAATTTGTGTTGTGAGTCACGGGGGAAGACGGCCGTTCATTCACCACCAGCTGAAAAACATCCGGACGGGCATAATGGCCCACCACATCAAAATCCAGCTTGCTGCGGGCGACGTCAGCCAAATCGAGGTCGGCGTACAAGATGCCCTCCGCGTCGTACAACGGCCCGGCCAACACG
Source organism: Chloroflexota bacterium (assembly GCA_024275635.1). GTDB lineage: Bacteria > Chloroflexota > Anaerolineae > Promineifilales > Promineifilaceae > JACKCC01. The sequence continues at coordinate 11,214 of JAJRYT010000100.1, forward strand.
TCGCCCAATGGGGAGATAATGGCGCTGCCGCCGCGACACATGATGTCCGGTTGACCGGCTAAATCTTCAATACCCGGTAAATCGGCCGGATACATCGCTTTGGTCACAAACTGGTTGCAGCCGAGGACAAAACAGCGCCCTTCGCAGGCGATATGGCGCAGGGTAGCCTGCCAACTGTCGCGGGAATCAGCGGTGGGAGCCAGGTATAGTTCGACTCCTTTGCTGTACAAGGCCATCCGGGCCAGAGGCATATAGTTTTCCCAGCAGATGAGGCCGCCCATTTTGCCCAGGGGCGTGTCGAGAACGGCGAGTGTGCTGCCGTCTCCTTCGCCCCAGATGAGGCGTTCAGCGGCGGTTGGTTTGAGCTTGCGATGTTTGCCCAGCAGCCGACCATCAGGCCCAAAATAGAGGAGGGTGCAGTAGAGTGTGCCGCGGCTAAATTGATTGTCGCGCTCAATGACGCCGATGGACAGGTAGGCGTTGGTGGCGCGAGCGGCTTCGCCGAGCGCCTGCGTAGCCGGGCCGGGAATATCAACGGCGTTGGCCCAGTACCGTTGCCAGGTGAGACGGCCGTTAGCGCTCCGGCTGCCGACCACTGTGCCAAAACTCAAACCACGCGGGTAGGCGGGGATGAAGGCTTCGGGAAAGAGAATGATCTGTGCGCCCTGGGCGGCAGCTTCGGCCGTCAGGCGGCACGCTTTTTCGACGCTGGCGTCGCGGCGGAAGAGAATAGGAGCGGCCTGGATAACGGCCGTTTTCACTTGAGGAAAACCACCCATCTATTGAGCCAGCAAACCAATCCGCCCCGGCTGGCCATCCACCGCTACTTCCAGCGTGGTGTAAGTCCAGGTTCCGGCCGATTTTGTGGCTTCAACATATAATGTCCCCTTGCCCTTTGGCCCGGAAACGGGGATAGACAGACTGGCCTTGCCAGATGCGTTCTCGACGGAAATAGATCCGGAGGGAATCAAGCCCGCTTTCACCGGTTCTCCCAGCGCGTTAATGACATCCGGATCGGTCATTGCCTCCGTTAACGCGCTCTGGTACACATCCGATGATTTGATTGAACCAAAGACTGTGGCCACGATGCCGGCCGCGCCGCCGACGACGAGAAAAATGCACAGGGCAATGAGCGCCAATCCGCCGCAGGCCAACCAGAGAAGCTGCCGCCGGTTTTTACTTGTTTTTTTGTCTTCTGGATAATCCATCATTATTTACTCCCCCGGCGCTTATTCGCAAAATAAAATCTAACCGCTTTTATCTGTGCCGGTAACAAACAGTATAGTTCGTTCACAGTTAATATTCAATGATTTTTGCAGGTTCCCTTCGTCTTTTGGGGTTGATATTGAATGGTTGCTAATCCAAAACCCGGCGCAGGAGATTAAGCCAGCTGCCACCCATGATGTTGGCGACATCGGCCTCGGCGTAGCCGCGTTGGCGTAGTTTGGCGGCGATGAGGGGCAGGTCGGCGATACTGTCCATTTCGGCCGGAATATCTTCGCGGCCAAAACCGCCGTCTAAATCGCTGCCAATGCCGACGTGGTTAGCATCGCCCAGCACCTGACAAACATGGTCAATATGGGCGATCACATGATCGAGAGTCACTTGTTGTTTGGGATCGCCCATCGCGTAGCCGGCGCGGAGGAATTTGTTGAACAACACCGTGCCCATCACGCCGTCCCGTTCGCCAATCAGCCGGATTTGGGTGTCGGTTAGCTGGCGGTCGCCGGGAACCAGGGCGCGGGCATTGCTGTGCGAGGCGATGATTGGCCCTTCGTACCGATCCAACGCCTCGTATATCGCTTTATCGCTCATGTGGGTCAGGTCGAGGATGAAGTTGTATTCGGCCATCACTTCTAACAGGCGACGGCCGTCATCCGTCAGGCTGCCGCACGCATTCCAGTCGCCGTCGGCGTAGCGGGTGTCATCCCAGGCCAGACCAATGAGGCGTAGGCCGCGCTCATACCAATATTCGGCTTCTTCCGGTTCGCGGATAGGGTCAGCCCCTTCCATGAGGGGAACAATGCCGATGAGCGGCGCATTACCAACCTCCCGGAGGTTCCGAACCTCCGGGAGGCCGGCATGGCTAGCGATGACCGCATCCAAATCAGCCTGACTGCCCACTAACCGGATACGTTCATCCTCATCTGCCAGCCGGTGGTAGTAATCAAGCTGAGTCATGGCCTGTTTGTGCGCTTCTTGCTGGTTTCGGTAAATGAGCGGGGTGTCGAAGGCGGCTTTTTTGCTGGCGGCCGGGGAGACGAACAGTGTGCCAAAGCACAGCCCCACGCCTCCCTTTTGCATGGCCTCAAAGGAGACGGTGGCCTGCCCCCGGTGACGGTCGGGCGTTTCTGCTGCCCGGATGCGGTCGAGGGGGTGGCGGGGGTTACGGCCGTATCCCAATGCGTTGTAAGCCAGGTCAAGATGAGCGTCTACGATAAACATGAGCCCAAAATCCGTTTATTTTAGGAGGACGAAATACATTAAAAAGAACAGGAGCGGCCCCATGGCTGCGCCGGCGATCCGGGTGGCAGTTAATGTTTTATCAAAGGAGAACGGAATTGTTCGCCGCAGACACCGGGTTCCGGCCGTTTGCGTCAGCCAGGTAAGCGCCAGACTCAAGGGGATGACGACGGCCGGGCCTGTCCAATCATGCGGATATTTCAGGAGCCAGGCCAACGCATAGCCAAGAAGAGCCGGGCCAAGCGCATAAAAAATAAATAGAAGCTTCATCAGTTTTTATTAGAGAAATGCGTTGTCAAGTCTAAAACACCTCTTTTTTCTACGCGATGCGGAGCGCCTGACTGGTCATTCCACGCAGAGCGTGGACGAGGGAAAAACAGGACCATCATTTCTACAAAATGGCCTTACCGTCTGCCCTCACTACTTGATTAAGCTGCGCAGCGTTGCCAAGTTTACTACATCCATTTCGATTTCGCTGCCGTCTTCGTCTTCTTTTGTTTTGGGCGTTTCCAGATGGGCGGGGTGATCGGCCCAGCGCGGGTCGTTGAGAAAGTTGGCAAACCCTTCGCGGCCAATAAAGCCCTCGCCGATGTGGGCATGGCGATCTTTTTTCTGGCCCAGATCAAATTTGCTGTCGTTAAAGTGAAATGTTTTGATTTTGTCCAGGCCAACAATGCGATCAAATTCGTCCATTGTGGCTGCATACGTTTCTGGTGAGCGGATGTCGTAGCCGGCAGCGAAAACGTGGCAAGTGTCAAAAGTGACGCCTAACCGGTCGCTGGGCCCGGCTTCGGTCAGCAGTTGGGCTAGATGCTCAAATTTATAACCGAGATTGGTTCCCTGGCCGGCCATGGTTTCCAGGCAAAGGGTGACGTTGGGAGCGGAAACGGCCGTTTCCACCAACACTCGTTTCAAAGCGGCAACAATTTTCGCCAGCCCAGACGCCTCATCACTTTTGACATAGGAGCCAGGGTGGACGGTCAAAAAGGGAATGCCCAACTGCCCGGCCCGCTCCACCTCCACCTTGAGCGCCTGATAGGATTTTTCCCACAGCGCCTCATTCGGCGAGGCGGCATTGATCAGATAGCTGGCATGAACGGCTACCGGGTGAATGTCAAAGTCCGTTTCGGCCTGTTTGTAGGCGGCAATATCCTCATCGGTTAGCGGTTTGGCTTTCCACTGCCGATTGCTCTTGGTAAAAACTAATATCGAATCACAGCCCGATTTTTGACCGCGTTCAAATGCCCGATAGACGCCTCCCGCCGCACTCATGTGTGCTCCTAATCGCATAATTTCTCCCTTTTTCTGTGAAGAGGTAGATGGGTGAAGGGGTGACAAAGAATCACCACTTCACCTTTTCACCCGTTCACCTCTGCACCCTTTCGCTGCCAAAATAGCCAATTGATTCCATGCCGTCCAGTGAATAAACGGCATCGCCGACAACGCGCTAGATTCGATTTCCGGCCGTATCAACGATGAATTCGCCTTCCAAACGACCGGTTGGCTCGCCTTCCAACGTGTAAAGAACGCTGCCCTGCAAATAAGCAAACTGCTCCCCTTTCCGGTCAATTAAGCCGCGCATCCTACCGCCTCCGATGAGCTGGAGCGAGAGGAATGGCATCTCTCACTCTCACTCTTGCTCTAGCTCTCACTATTCACATTATGATCTATGGCACGGTGAACGTGGCCTGGATGTTGCCTTCTGCGTCTTGGAGGGTGACTTGCTCGCCTGGTTCCCATACCGGGGTTTCCAACCCCCAATATTGGTCAGCAGGACCGTTTTGCCCGGTTTCGGTATGTACCTGGATGGCTGCGCCATCGCCAAACAGGGTAACTTGTCCAAATGTGTAAACGTGTCCTCCAGTATCCAGCAGTTCCCAACCAAGCAGGGCAATCTAGCTGCTGCCGGAGTTGGCGATTTGGACGACCTCTTCGGTTAAGACGCCAGGGCCGGTCACGGCCGTTATCGCCACATTTACCTCGCCCCCAACCGCCAGTTCCTCAGTGGGAATAGGGCTGGGCAGGATATTTGTGATGGGCGTTTCTGTTGGCAGCGGCGTTTCTGTTGGCAGGCCGCCCACCGGAACGATCAATTCCTGCCCCACCGCCAAAATATTGGCGTCTGTTATGCCGTTCACTGTCATGATGTCATCCAGGGAAACGTCATAAAATTCACTGATACTGCCCAGCGTTTCCCCGGCTCGAACGACATGCGTCAATGGCTGGTCGTCTGGCTTCTCCTCTAGTTCAGGGGTGTTGACAACAGCGGCGGCGCTGTTGGAGGCATTGGTTGGGAGGGAAAGGGTGGGGGTAACGGCCGTTTCTCCCAGCGCAGCCGACTGTCCTGCATCCCGATTATCCCACCAATACAAAATCGCCAGCATAGTAACGGCCGATACCACGACATTAAGCAGCAAAAAGGGCAACATGCGACGAAAAGACATAATTATCTCCTGGGCGTATTGTTGATATTGTACATCACAGATCATGCCCCGCAAGGTTTAGACTCACCTGGACAACCGGCGCAAATGGTAGACAATATCCCTGAGAAAATATTATACGGGATGCTGGCGTCTTTGATTCGTACTCTGGTAATTGGGTAATTAGTAACGGGAGTCTAGCGAATTTTCAAAGCCTCTCTGGCGCGAAGGGTGATTTTGAAAATCGCGCCACATTGGAAAATTCAAAAAGCGCCAGCGTCCAATTAATAATTACCCAATTATTCTCAGGTGGACTTATGGCTCAATCCTTGAAAATATTGTTTCTGAGTGCAGAAGTGACCCCCTTTGCCAAAACAGGCGGTCTGGGCGACGTTAGCGGCTCTCTGCCCATTGCGTTACGTGCGATGGGACACGATGTGCGCGTTATTATGCCCGCTTACCAAAACATCGAATCTGGCTACCCCGGCGTCGAACCTATCCCGGTACGGTTGGATGTGCCGGTTAATTTTGGCGATATTCCCACCGGAGTTTTTCAAGGAACCCTGCCCAACAGCGATGTGCCCATTTATTTCATCGCCGAATGGCATCTGTTCAACCGGCCCGACCTGTATGGCTACTGGGATGATCCTTACCGGTTTGCTTTTTTCGGCCGGGCGGCGCTGGCATTAACGGCCGTTCTCGACTGGCGGCCCGATGTGGTTCATGCTCATGATTGGCACGCTGCTCCGGCCATCACCTGGCTGGCAACGGCCGGGCAAAGTCACCCGCATTTCCAGGGGATCCCTACCGTCTTTACCATTCACAATCTGGCCCACCAGGGCAAAGTAAGCTGGGAAATTTTCGATTACCTGGGCATCCAAACGCATTCATTGGTCGAAGAAGCGTATGGCGAGGTCAACTTTATGGCGCGGGGCATTTACCACGCCTCGATTGTGAACACGGTCAGCCCCACCTATGCCCGCGAGATTACCACCTCCGATGGCGGGGCCGGGCTGGATGGCCTGCTGCGCCACCGGCAATATGATTTGCATGGGATTCTGAATGGGCTGGATTACGATGTGTGGAATCCAGCGACGGACCGGCGGCTGGCAGCGAATTATGACGTGGATGATATGAACGGCCGTCGCCACAACCGCCATATCCTGCAAGAAAAAGCCAACCTGCCCCTGCGCGACGACATTCCCCTGGTCGCCATGATTTCCCGACTAGACTGGCAAAAGGGATTAGACATTACCGGCCGCGTTATCCACCTGCTCATGAACAATTTTGCCGGCGACGCTCAATTTATCGTCCTGGGAACTGGCGAGCGCCATTACGAGCAGATGTTTGCCCGCCTGGCCAGCTATCATTCAGGCAAAATGGCCGCCTTTCTGGATTACAATGCCGGGTTTGCACCCATGGTTTATGCCGGGAGCGACTTGTTCCTCATGCCGTCGCTGTTCGAGCCATGCGGATTGGGCCAACTGATTGCCATGCGCTATGGCAGTGTGCCGGTGGTACGGGCCACCGGCGGTCTGGCCGATACGGTACAGGAGGGCATTACCGGCTTCACCTTCAACCATTACAGTGAAGATGCGTTTTGGCACGCCTTGCAGGGAGCCATTCACATTTACTATACGGATAAGGAAAGCTGGCATGTCATCCAGCATAACGGCATGACGGCCGATTTCTCCTGGCAGCGGTCCGCACAGGGGTACCGACAGCTTTACGAATGGGCAGTGGCTAAAAAGTAAGCAAGGTTATAAGGCGTTGGATGCTCGCCACCTTGTCCCTTGGCCGCTTTTCCGAATTTGACATCTGCCTTCCCCTATGAGAAAATCCTTTGCTGCCATGCCCCTGTAGCTCAGAGGATAGAGCGTCGGCCTCCGAAGCCGGAAGCCCAGGTTCGAGTCCTGGCAGGGGCATATAAAAAACCGGCCAAATGGCCGGTTTTTTATGTCTGTTTACGATGGTGGGAGCATGGGTGTTGGGGGAAGTGGGATTTCGGTCGGTTCAGGTAAAATGGGCGATTCCTCGATGGGTAAAGGAATGTTCGGTTCGGCGGGGAAAATACCCGGTGTTGGCGGCGGCGGCAGGGACGGAGCTTCGAAAGTTGGCAGCGGAAGTTCGGTCGCGGTTAACCCAACAATTTCAGCGGAGTTGGTATAGGACGCCAATGGTTTGCTCACCTGGATAACCAGGGCGATGATCACGAACAACAAGACGCTCCCGGCCAATCCCATACCTGAAAGGTAAGCCCATCGCGGCACGCGCCCACCCATACGCACCTCGCGTCCGACTTTGGGCGGATTATGATCCAATGCCGGCGTTACCGGCGCTTCGTCCAGATAGTCATCGCGCAGGTCTGATACCAGATTATCAAGCATGTTTTTTTCGTTTTGCGGTTGATTGGTCATTGCGATTTTCCCGTCTCGTTTACTGATTGTAAAGTCAGGTATCCTCCCGGAGGTTTACGAGATTACTAAGACCTACGAGGTTTCGACAGTGGTAAATCAGGCGGATAACACGTTAAAACCGCGCAGGTCTCCAGAAAGGCTCAGTAGTTACTTTGTCTGAATGGTTATAAGTTCCGTGTCGGGTATGATGAAAACGGCCGTCCAGTATTGTTGGCCCTTATAATCGGCGCGGAACATAAAGTTACCTGGAGGTAGATCCATCTCGACTTTACCTTTTTTATCGGTGCGGCCGTAAACACCTGTATATTGTTTTTTGGCATTGAACGCATAAACATTCACCCCCTCGATTTCCTCCCCTTCCTCGTCTACCACCTGAACTGTAAACTCGGTTTGTTCTATTTCTATCACCGCTTTTTCATCGTCAGGCGCATTGACCTGGTCTGACCAATATTGGTAACCGCGATAATCGGCGCGGAAGAAGAATTTACCTTCAGGAATATCGAACTGCAGCTTACCGTCATCATCGGTATTGCCGTAAAGACCAACATATTGCTTCTTGTCGTTAAAAGCATAGACACGCACATCTTCAAGACCTTCACCGTCAGCATCAACAACCTTGACGGTCATGGAGCGTTGTTCCGTCTCGATTTCTACATCATCATCATGGGGTGTTTCCACCTGCTCTGACCAATATTGCTGACCACGATAATCAGCGCGGAAAGTGAAGCTGCCATCGGGTATATCTAACGCCAGTTTGCCGTCTGCGTTCGTGTTGCCATAGATACCGGCGTATTGTTTTTTGGCGTTAAAGGCGTAAACACGCACATTATTGAGGCCATCCCCAGACGCATCAACAACTTTAACAGTAAAGAGGCGCTGCCCTGTTTCGACAACGGCCGTATCCTCTTTAGGTGTATTTGCCTGGTCTGACCAATATTGCTGACCGCGATAATCAGCCCGAAAGGTGAAGCTGCCTGTGGGGATGTTTAGCTGAAGGTTGCCTTCAGTATCGGTGTTGCCATGAAGACTAACATACTGTTTTTGGGCGTTAAAGGCGTAGACGCGCACGTCATTGAGACCATTGCCCTGAGCGTCTACAACCTGAACCGTAAAGGGCCGCTCTCCTGTTTCGACAACGGCCGTATTCTCTTTAGGCGTATCTGCCTGGTCTGACCAGTATTGGTGCCCGCGATAATCGGCTCGAAAGGTGAAACTGCCATCCGGTAAATCCATTTGCAGACTGCCGGCCGAATCGGTATTACCGTAGAGGCCGACGTATTGTTTTTGGGCATTGAAGGCATAAAGGCGCACATTTTCTATGCCTGTTCCAACATCATCTATGACCCGAATAGTGAATGACCGCTGCCCAGTTTGAATGACAGCCTGTCGTTGGTTAGGCCAGGCGACAAGTGCAGACCTGTACTGATGGCCGCGATAATTCGTTAAAAACTGATAATCACCATCAGACCATTCATCAAAAATCAGATCGCCGCTTTCGTTAGTCGTGCCTGTTTGACCAATATACCAACCCTTTCCATTCAACCCATAAACACGCACATTAGCAATCCCCTTACCGGCCTGATCAATAACATGCACAACCATTTTGTCTGAAGGGATATCTTCTGGATTGAACCCAGCATTGACCTTGCTAAAAGCAGCGCTCAAATTTGTGCCCATCAAGGTTAACGCGATGATGGCGCTCAAGGCGACTAAAATCAGAATCAACGCATAATCTACTAAAGCCTGGCCTTGTTCGAGCCGCGTTTTGCTTTTTATCGGGGGTAATTTGGTAATACGATTCATGCTTTCACTACTCTCTCAGGTCTAATCCGGGCCGGGGCTGTCTAACGAAATGGGCGGCGTTGGCCAGGGTGTCGGCTCCAATGGAGGAAGGATGGTTTCATCGGGCAGGGGCGGTTCGACGGGGAGTGGAGGGGCTGGCAGGATGGAATCGGCAGGAGCGGAAACGGCCGTTTCCGCCGCCACATCTACCGTCCTCACTTCCGACCGTGACTGTATGGTAAAAAGGAAAACAGCGACGACCAACATGCCCACAGCTATCCCCCCCATCAGGATAGATACCAAACGTGGGAATCGGCGTGTTTTGAGTTCCCGGCCGACTTTAGGTTCAGGCTGTGCCTCCAGAGAGAGATGGTCCGCCGACTGTTCATATGCCTCGCGCAATGCGGACAGGGCGCCATCAAGAAGTTCTTCTTGTTCTCGCGGTGTTTCCGAATCCATATTTGTCATGCGACGCTTCCTCATTTGCTCACGGTGACGTTGGCGCTGGTTGTTGGCGGACTGCTGATAACGCCCGACCAAAAAGCTGTGCCGTGATAATCGGCTCTGAACTTGTAACTACCCTCCGGGATGTTGAATACGACCTGGCCTTGTTTATTGGTTTCTCGGCTCAAGCCAATGTACTGACCGTTGCCGGTATAGACGTGTACGCGCACATTTTTGGCGGCCTTGCCGTTATTATCGGTAATGGTTACGGTAAACGGCCGTTCACCCGTGCTAATGTCCACCGAATCGGTCCCCGGCGCATTGACGACCGCCGACCAGTAGTCACTGCCGCGGTAGTAAACCCTAAACTTGTAATCACCGGCGGGGACGTTGAATTGGACACGGCCGTTTTTATCCGTTTTTCCGTAAATCCCCGTGTATGACCCTTGTTCTGTGTAGCCGTAGACGTAAAGATTTTTCACTTTCACGCGGTCTCCCTGGGCATTGACAAGGGTCACAGCCAACGGGTGTTCCTGAAGATCAATCGTCGTTGAATTTTGCGCGGGGGAATTTACGGTCGGGGACCAATACCAATGTCTGCCTTTATAAGCGCGGAATTTGTAATCGCCATCGGACACATCCAGGGTAACGACGCCGCTTGTATCGGTACGGCCGTATACCCCCATCCAATAGCGTTCATTCGCCGTATACGCATACACGTAAACATTGCTAACACCCCGCCCATGACTATCAACTACCTTGACCACAATCTGCTGAACGTGCATCTTGATCATGGCCCGGTTTTGTCGGGGGAGTGTGACACTATTCGACCAATAGTAATGCGGGCTTTTATAAGTCAGAAACTGATATGTTCCATTGGTCATATCCTCAAAAACGGCAGCCCCCTCGCCGTCCGTTTGTTTACTCAAACCCGCCCAACGGCCGCTGTCATCAAAGGCATACACCCACATACCAGATGCCCTGCGCCCTTGTTCGTCAAACACACTTACTTCAATAGTTCCTGGCGGCAAATCGCTGTCCAAAGCCGCAATAGATTGGACGATGCGACCAAATGCGCCGCTTAAACTCGTACCCAATATTGCCAGAGATAACGTTACACCGGCCGCTACCACTGCTAAAATGAGTACATATTCCGTCACACTCTGGCCCCGGTTTGGTTGGCGCTTTCGGCAACGTTTTCCAGATACTACCCCGTTATCTTGTTTCGCTGAGTCATTCATGTCTCGACCCGAATATGAAAACATCACCTTCTTTAAGATAACTACAAGGTGGCACTACATTCACTGTAACAACTATAACATGGGGGGTATATTTGAAGCTTTAGGAATTTTCGGCCATTAAGCAGGCAACATATCCAATTAGAATAGCGCGTTGGTCATGTAAAGGGAAAAGGATGATGAACTGAAGGTTCGTGTTGTCTTGACAGTTTTAGAATTGCCGCGCGAACTAACAGAAATAAATGCTTTATTGACCGTACACCAATGTATTTGGGAAGAAAGCGTACCAGCCAAACCAATAGGCCAGGTGCCCGCCGAGACGGGGAGCTATCTGGCCCTCAGGGCCAACAAGCGCATCCTCAGTGACCTGCCACGTGTTCCCGGCTGCATCAATCACGGTCTGGCCGCTGCGGCTCAGCGTAAAAACTTCATCGCCCCGATCGTAGGCCCGCACTTCACCCCCGACGCTGTAAATTACTTCACCAGCAAATCGGTTATCTCCATTGACCCAAAGCGATCCGCCTGGGGCAATCAAAACCACATTGGTTGAGCTTAATATATCATTAACGATTTGTTCTTCGGTCAGGAGAGCAATCGGGTACGCTTTCGGGACGCCATCCAAACGGATGACGTAAACTTGGTCTTTTGTATCAAGAATATCGCTGCGCTGGGCAACAGGGAACATTGTCTCATCAGAAGCAAAGTAATTACCATAAGCAGCGCCCGGTGTGTAATTGCGCGAGTAGCCTGTGTTAATGTCCAAGACCAGGGTATCTTGGTGTTGTGATTGCCATTCCTCCCAGGTTGTTAGAACAACCGGCAAAATGTCTAGCATGACATCGCTGTCAACCAGTTCTCCCAGCGCCGGCTGGCCGGTAAGCTGGTTCCAGAGGGTTCGGGTCTGGCGATCATACATGAGCTTGTTGCTGCGGAAGAGGAAGCCGGAGGAGCCAAAAGTATACGTTTGCCCGTTGAAACGGCCGTCATAAGCAATTGCCGCACCACACAAGGTACAGTAGGCAAGCGACACCGGCACACCGCCCACTATATCGTTAGCCATTTCATGCCAATCCATAATACGTAAGGGGTAAGCTCGAGATTCGCCGTTAATGAAAAGACCAAAAACTACATCTTCCGGGTCCAAATAAGCGGCGTCAATCGCGGGCAACATGGCCGGATTATCCAGGGCCGGGATACCATCTATGCGCACCCCGCCCCACTGGATTTCTTCAATACGGATACGAGAAGCGTGCTGGTCTTGCAGGAATTCACCAAAACCGGGATCAATGACGGCCAACAAACGGCCTTTCCAACCGGTAAAGCCGGGCGGCGGCGATAGGTCGGTGCGGCCATACCATTCAACCCAGGCAGGCCAGTCAGGGCCAAAGGTTTGTCCGCTCAAATCTTCCAGGACGCCAGCGTAACGTTCCAGTCCAAGGTTATTTACCAAGCCCAGCTGCCGCCCGCGCAGCAGTTCGATAAAAACGGCAATGAAGCACTGGTCGTTGGCGGCCAGGATGCGTTCAATGGCCGTTTCAGCAGCAACGGCCGTACTTTGTCTAAGTATATCCATGAGTTCTGTGGCTTCGGCGTCAGGGATAGCCGCTGTGCTGGTTGGGCGGTTGACGGGGGTAACGGCCGTCTTAACCGGGAATACTGTTACTGTCGGTTGTATTGTCACGGCTCGCGGCTGTGTAAACAGCATGGCCCCTATCAGAATAAGGACAATAATCGCTATCAGACCGTAAATTTTCATCAGTTATCGCCTCCCAAAATACCTTTGAGGCAGTATAGCAGGAGGTAGGTTGGAAGCGGCCGTTAATAACCAACGTGTAATAATTCCATAAGAAAATATCGGTTTGAAAACAAGAAAAGGCCATGTTGGCAGCAAGATATCAAGCATAAAACCTTATCCAATATCAATCATATAACCGGCATCATTGCCAATCAGTCAAAAACAATGATAATTGTAGCTATTCTATGGAGGTGGAAAAATGACTCAAATACGTGTGGCCCGCTCATTTATCGCCGGAGATGCGCTGGCAGAACGCATTGAACAAGAATATGACTTGGGGAAGATAAGCTGTAAATTGTTTAGCAAGATGGTGCGTACCCAGGATAATGACCATTACCTGGTGCGAACGACCGATAATGCCAAATATGTTGCCCGCATTTACCAACTAGGTAAAATACTGGAGCGGGAAGAAGAAGAATACCTTTTCGAACTAGATTGGCTCAATTTCTTAAAATCGAACAGCCTGTCGGTTTCCTACCCGCTGGCCCGGCGAGACGGCCGTTATTTGGGCAGCGTCAATGCCCCGGAAGGCATACGCTACTACGCGCTGTTCAGCTTCGCCCCCGGCGAAAGAATGTCCCTCAATAACGAAGATCAATTGTTTCGCTGCGGCGCGGAAATCGCCCGCATTCATATTACCTCCAACCACTTTCAAAGCCAATATAACCGGCAGCCGCTGACCCTGGAGAACCTGGTAGACAAACCCGTCGAGCAAATTATGCAGCTGTGGGATGAAAGCCGGGCTGACGACTTAGACATCATCCTCACCTCAGCCGCCGAATCCAAGGAAGAGATTCTGGCTTTGTTACAAAATGAAGAATCAACCGCAGATAGCTGGGGGCCGATTGGCGGCGATTTTCACAGCGCCAGCACGCGGTTCGATCAGAACGGCAATCCGACTTTCTTTAATTTTGATTTGTGTGGGTATGGCTGGCGCGCTTATGATATTGCCACTTTTTTGCTCAACACTGGCTTAATGCATAAATCCACTGAATTATCAGAAGCATTTTTTGCCGGTTATTACTCGGTACGGCCGTTATCCCGTAACGAACATGCCGCCATTTACCCCTTCCTCACCATCCGGCGTGTCTGGCTCACCGGCTCCTTTACCATCGCTGACGGCCTGGCCGGGCATACCTTCATCGCCTCCATATAGCCGACATAAAGTGAGGAAACTTGCTGTTCCCAATGGAGAGTCTCGACTCGTAGACCTGAGCCACACCGTTGAAGATGGCCTGATTACGTACAGAGGACTGCCTGCGCCGCTGATTTGTGATTACTGGACACGGGCAGAATCGCGCAGTCATTACTCGGAAGGGACTGAATTTCACATTGGCCGGATTGATATGGTAGCCAACACAGGCACGTATGTTGACAGCCCCTTCCACCGCTATGCCGATGGCCTGGATTTGTCGGATTTGGCGCTGTCCTCCCTGGCTAATCTGAAGGGCATTGTTGTTCGGGCGACCGGCCTGGGGCGGGCCATTGGACGGGAAGCGTTTGCCGGGCTGGATGTAGCCGGTAAAGCGGTGTTGGTTCACACGGGTTGGGACGCCCACTGGCGCACAGAGCAGTATTTTGAGGGACATCCTTTTTTAACGGCCGTTGCCGCCAACCATCTCGCCTCGTCCGGGGCCGCATTAGTGGGGATTGATTCATTGAACATTGACGATACGGAGGATGGCCGTCGCCCCGTTCACACCGCTCTTCTTGGTCACAACATCCCCATCGTGGAACACATGTGCCGCCTGGAACGGCTGCCGGACAGCGGCTTCCGCTTCTTTGCCGTGCCGGTCAAAGTGAAAGGGATGGGCAGCTTTCCTGTGCGGGCATTTGCTCAGTTGAACGAATAAAAGTGCGTTATTCTGGGCTAACCTACCGCTCAGTTAAGTAAGTCAGCGCGGTTTGCAAATTGTCGGGAAACGGCCGTATCGCATCCACTTCATCCGAACACACACACTCAACCACAACCCAAATCACCCTATAACCAGCGGCCATCTCGCGCCATTGGACACGAATACGCTCAAAACTGGCGACGCTATCCAGAATCACAGATTGCCCCATACTCAACTGCCGCTTCGCCAACGTTGTCAGCAGTTCATAGCCGGCGTAGCCGAGCTTGTCGGATTGCTCCAGCCCAGAACGCAGCAAAGCAGCTTCCAACCAATCTTTGGCAAACACGGGGATATTCAATTCACGACCAACAACTTCAGCCAGGCGGCTCTTGCCCGTACCCGGTAAGCCGGAAAACACAATCAATTTCATCGGTAATCATTCCCCACTGTAACAAAAACTGGATTCAGAAATATCAACGAAAAGACAATGATTGGGTGACGGCCGTTTCCCCAAATACCAATGAAATATTAATGGCGAACATTTGTTTCCCGTGCTAGAATCGAAGATCGGCTGGTGAATCCAAAAAAAATGTAAAGGACAACTATGTCTCTCGATAAAATCATTGTGCGCGGCGCGCGCGAACATAACCTCAAAGACGTGAACGTTGAAATCCCCCGCGATAAACTTGTCGTCCTCACCGGCATTTCCGGCTCCGGCAAATCCTCCCTGGCCTTCGACACCATCTTCGCCGAAGGCCAGCGCCGTTACGTCGAATCCCTCTCCGCCTACGCCCGCCAATTCTTGGGGCAAATGGAAAAACCCGACGTAGACCAGATAGAAGGTCTCAGTCCGGCCGTTTCCATTGACCAGAAAGGAGTCAGCCACAATCCGCGCTCCACCGTCGGCACCGTCACCGAGGTTTACGACTACCTACGCCTGCTCTTCGCCCGCGTCGGCACGCCCCACTGTCCCCAATGCGGCCGTCCCGTCATGCCCCAATCCGCCGAGCAAATCGTTGAGCAAGTACAAAAAATGGCGCTGGACAGCCGCATCCAGGTGTTGGCCCCGCTGATCAAAGATCGCAAAGGCCACCACCAGGGCGTTTTTGAAGACGTGCGTAAAGCTGGGTTTGTGCGCGTGCGCGTCAATGGCGAAATGCGTTCGGTAGACGAAACCATCAAACTTGACCGGTATAAAAACCACACGATTGAAGCTATCGTTGACCGGCTGGTCATTCGCCACGCTCCTGGCGATGGCAGCGAAGAAGCCCAATCCGCCCGCACCCGTCTCACCGACTCTGTTGAAACGGCCCTCAAGCTGGGCGATGGTATTGTCATCATCAACGACGTCACCGATGGCGATAATCCAACCGATTATCTTTACTCCGAGCACCTTTACTGCCCCTATGACGGCACCAGTATTCCCGAAATCGAACCGCGCACCTTCAGCTTTAACAGCCCGCACGGCGCCTGCCCTGCCTGCCAGGGATTGGGAACCAAGAAAGCAATTAATCCCGATCTGGTTGTGCCTAACAAAGATTTATCGCTGGATGAGGGCGCGATTGTGGCCTGGCCGACCCAGGATAAAGCGGGCTATTACTGGCAGCTTCTAAAAGCTACGGCCGATCAGTTCGCCATTCCCATAAATGTCCCCGTCAGCCAGCTAACCGAAGCCCAAATGCACATCTTGCTCTATGGCAGCGGGCAGGAATCGGTGACAGTCACCTACATCAACCGGGAAGGCGACACACGCCATTACAGTACCAAATACGAAGGCGTGATCAATAATTTGCAGCGCCGTTACCGCGAATCTACGTCGGATTATGTGCGCGACAAGTTGGAAGATTTCATGGTAAATCGGCCGTGTACCTCCTGTGAAGGATCTCGTTTGCAGCCCGTCGCCCTGGCTGTCACGCTGGATAATTGCAATATCAGCGAGGTGACGCGGCAGCCGGTCGTCAGCATTCTTCCCTGGGCCGTGCGGCTGCGCGATGAGATGGCAACCCCACTGACCAACCGCCAACAAATGATCGCCAAACCGATTCTCAAGGAAATTGATGAGCGGCTGTCCTTTATGATCAACGTCGGGCTGGATTATCTGACGCTGGATCGGACGGCCGGCTCGTTGAGCGGCGGCGAGGCGCAGCGTATCCGGCTGGCGACGCAGATTGGCAGCCAGTTGATGGGCGTTTTATACGTCCTGGATGAGCCAAGTATCGGCCTGCACCAACGAGATAATGCCCGCCTCATCCGCACGCTGAAAGGGATGCGCGACCTGGGCAACACGGTGCTGGTTGTGGAGCATGATGAAGACACGATGCGCGAGGCAGACTGGATTGTGGATTTAGGGCCGGGCGCGGGCAAGCTGGGCGGCGAAGTGGTCGCTGAAGGCCCGCCGGAGGCCATCGCGGCCAATGAAAATTCATTAACCGGCGCTTATTTAAGCGGCCGGCAGCGTATCCCAATACCAGGGGAGCGGCGAGCGGGAAGCGGTGAGTTTTTGGTGATTCGCGGGGCGAACGAGAATAATTTGAAGGGTGTGGATATTAAGATTCCGCTAGGCCAGTTTGTTTGTATCACCGGGGTCAGCGGCAGCGGCAAAAGCTCATTCATGATCGAGATTTTAAGCAAGCGGCTGCATCAACACTTTTACCGGTCGAAAGATATGCCGGGCAAGCATGAGTCCATTGAAGGGCTGGCGTATCTGGATAAGGTGATTGAGATCGACCAGAGTCCCATTGGCCGGACGCCGCGCTCGAATCCGGCGACGTATACAAATCTGTTTAACCCCATTCGGGAGATGTTTGCCAGCCTACCGGAGAGCAAAATTCGCGGGTATAAACCGGGACGATTCAGCTTTAATGTGAAGGGCGGTCGCTGCGAGACGTGCCAGGGGCAGGGGCAGAACCGGATTGAGATGCAGTTTTTACCGGATATTTATGTGCCCTGCGATATTTGCAAAGGGGCGCGTTATAATCGGGAAACGCTCCAGGTGACTTACAAAGGGTTGAATATCGCGCAGGTGTTGGACTTGAGCGTGGCCGAGGCGCTGGCGTTTTTTGAAAATATCCCGCGCATAAAACGAAAGTTACAAACGCTGATGGATGTGGGGTTGGAGTATATTCACCTGGGCCAGCCGGCGCCGACGTTGAGCGGCGGCGAGGCGCAGCGGGTGAAGTTGAGTCGAGAACTTTCCAAGATTGCTACCGGACGCACGATTTATATTCTGGACGAGCCGTCGGGGGGGCTGCATTCGCATGATGTGGCCAGGCTGATTCAGGCGCTGAACCGGCTGGTGGATAAGGGAAATACGGTGGTGATTATTGAGCATAATCTGGACATCATTAAGGTGGCAGATTATCTGGTTGACCTGGGGCCGGAGGGCGGCGACCGGGGCGGCGAGGTGGTGGCGGAAGGGACGCCGGAGGCAGTCGCCCAGATTGAGAGGTCGTATACGGGGCAGTATTTGAAGGAGTATTTGAACGGCCGTTTCTGATATTTGTTGTTAGCCAAACTTGATACGCCTCTCGTTTAGTGCTATGATGCTGGCAATCTGATAGCGTTCTAGCATTCTACCCCCACAAGTATCCCGCATGACTGAACAGACTCTCCGAAAAGACCTGCTTTTGCTCCATGTTCTGACCGAACGATTTAATACAGAAGAACTAAAGACCCTTTGCTTTGAATTAAACGTAGATTTTGAAAGCTTGCCCGCCCAGGGGAAAGCGGGCAAAGCGCGCGAGTTGGTTCAACTTTTCAAACATCAGGGCCAGCTTGAGCAGTTAGAGGCGAAGCTGCGTAAAAAAAACCTCATTCGTGACGATGATTATTCCCAGGAGCGCTTTCAGGAACTGGCTCAGTCTATCTCGGCCAGGCTGGATGCCCCTGGACAGGAAGAATTCAAAGAACTCAATCAACAAATTGACGCCTACCTGGACAAACTGAGCATTCTCCACGCGCAAATGGCAGAATGGAAAGAAGTTCATAATTTACTTCAAGATTTGCAAAAGGATTTCGCCCGGTGCCGCACCCATATTTATGCCTTTCGCGGGGTGCGACGCGACCCAAACCCCCAGGCCCAAAACAATTTATTGGACAACATTGATTGAGATTGGCGCAAGTGTAGAGGAAGTTTACGGAAGCTGGAAGAATTAGCTGGCACAATTCTCATTATAGATGAACCATATAACGGCGCATCTCAGACAGATCATCCGAAATGGTTCACCCAGCCCAAGCAGGCAGCTGATAGGCTTAGCAAGGCGTTGAATGATGAGGATTTACCGGTTTTGCAAGATGGTTTGTCTGATTTTGGCAGTGAAGTGGACACTTATTTGTACTTGGCGGATAAAGCGTTACTAAATATCGCTGATCAAATCAGGCAGGTACCGCGCCCTGGTTCTTATGTGGGGAATGATGATGGGTAAATACGATGACCTGGTAGCTCAACATTTATCGTTACAACAACAACTTAATAACGAACCGGATTCAGTGACGCTGGAGCAAGTGAAGTCATTTATTGAAGAGGTGCGTGTATCGGGCAAGGAAATTGGCGACGGCCGTCAACGGGAGGAATTACGCGCGATTTTACGTTATTGGGCCGCTCATGTTTATGATCAAACAAAAGAGTATCCTTCGGCGCGATTGGCGTCAAATGCGAGCGGCGTGTTCAGTCAGCCAGACCCGCCGCCTGCGGAACCATCGGCGCGACGAGCGCCCTGGTGGATTTGGCTGGCGCTGGCAGCGCTGGCGGCCATTGTGTTATGGGGACTGACCTTTTTCTTTGGCCAGCAACAGTCTGACATCATTGCAACAGCAGTGGCCGAGATTGTGGTAATGACCGTTACCCAACCTGACAGCGATAACGACGGACTTCTTGACTCGGTTGAAGAAGCTCTAGGGACCAATCCCAATAATCCCGATACCGATGCTGACGGCGTGAGCGACCAGATTGAAGTCGAAATTTTGGGCACAGATCCCAATAACATTGACAGCGATGGCGATGGACTGGACGACAACGCTGAACAAAGCTGGGGAACCAACCCGTTAGCAAAAGACAGCGACGGCGACATGCTGACAGATGGCGAAGAAGTTTACAGCTTGAATACCAGCCCCATTAACCCGGACACAGACGGAGATGGGTTAAATGATATCGTGGACTCTGCGCCGCTCGCTACGCCCACCCCTTTGCCTACGGACACGCCAATCGCAGCCACTGTAACGCCGCAACCAAGCAGCACGCCGACGGCCGCACCGCCAACCCCAACAGCCACGGCGACAACATTGGCCGTCATCTTAGTGACTGTCCAACCGGGCGATACCTTTGAAACGCTTGCTGAACGATATGAGACCACAGTGACACATTTGATGGCATTGAACAGCAGAGATACCGGGGGGGATGCTTTAACTATTGGGGAGACAGTGCGAATCCCGGTAACGGCCGTAATCAATATGGCCCGTGGCGTCGTCAACGAAGAAAATCACAACAAACAGGTCAACTTGCGGAGCGGCCCCGGCACGAATGCAGCCATTATCGGCAGCCTTGGTTCTGGCGATTTTGGAGATGTTTTAGCTCGAACAGACGCCTGGTATTTCATCCGCCTTGATGATGGTCGGGAAGGTTGGGTGTCGAATTTGCTGGTTGACTTGATTTCACCGACTATGCCCCAAGATATTCCCGTCTACGTCACCGCAACGCCCGCGCCGTGAATCATGGCACTGTATAAAATGTGCGGTCTCAAGATTGTAACTTAACGGCCGTCTCCCTGTAAACCATCATGGTGATGTCGGCGTTAGTGTGAAAGTGGGGATGGGAACGGCCGTTGCCGTCGGCGCAGCGGTGGCCGTTGCCGTCGGAGAGAGTGTGGCCGTTGCCGTCGGAAGGGGCGTGGGTGTGAATGGGAACAACAATGGAATCGTCAAAATCGTATTCTGGCGCGGTTCACAGTCGAGAGAGATACGGCCTCTGTTAGCAATACAGATTTCAGGCCATAGAAACGATTGACCGTCATAATAATGTTCAGCAATTCTCCAAAGTGAATCTCCTGCCTGTACCGTGTAGAAATCCGTCTCTGTATAATCATAATAAAAGTTGCCGGGTTCCAAAAGCGCATCATCGTCAGGAAGACGCGGTATCTGCAAGGTCACGCCAGCGCTTAAAATAATATCGCAATTGTTGCCCACACGATCCCGATTAGCGACACAAAGTTCCAGGTAACGCCACTCACTGCCGTCATACTGATTCCGGGCAATAAAAAACAACGTCTCACGGAACCGTGTCGTGTATGTATCCGATAAGGGCGTAGGGGTTTCTGTGGGGGTGGCCGTTAATGTCGGAGAATTGGTTGGTGATGGGGTGGCTGTAGCTGTTGGCTGCGGTGTCGCTGTCAATGTTGGCGCTGTTGTTGGCGTGGTCGTCACGGTCACTGTGGGCGTATCAGTTGAGGTTGGCGTGGGCATGGTCGTGTGCGTGGCCGTCGGTCTGTCCGTTGCTATCGGGGGTGTTGGGGAAATCATGACTTCTCTTGCTGGATCAGATGGCCCTATCAGAAAGACAACCGCCAAAGCAATGGCAATAATCAAACCCACCCCGAAGACAACAGCTGCTGCCTGTCTGTCTTCTTTATCACGCAGTTCCAGGGCCACCCCAGAGGCAACCAAAAATATGCCGGAAGCAATCAACACCCATTCTGGCGCTTTGATGGCCGCGCCTAAACCGACCACTTCGCCGATAACGCCTGAAAAAAAGGATAAAACACCAACAATCAAGAGGATGCGCGCCGTATTCGTTTCAGGATTCAAGAGGGTATCGAAGATTTTTTGGAAAATGTTTATATCGTTTTCCATATTGCGCTGCTCCTGGTCGTACCGCCGGTTTAGAAAATAAGTAACTACTACGCCTCTCTGGAGACCGGCGAGGTTTTGGCAAATCAATTGATATGCGTCTCTCTGGTGGAAAACCTCGCCGGTCTTAGCGGTTACGAAAATAAAACATAAACTGCTGCTGGCGAATGCGATTATCCACGAAAACGCTACTTAGACAAACAGGCTTGCCTTGCGGAATTGGGTGGGGGAAAATACGTGAATCTACTATTCCCCGGCGAACTCCATCTTGACACCAAAGATAGATTGCGCTTATATTGCCAGAAAGTCAAGGAGGGCGTAATGGAATACAAAAGTATAACCGCTTTACAACGAGAACTGGAAACAAGCCAACAAGCTTTGGCGCTAATTCGTGAAATAGATGAAATCCGCGACACGAAACCGGAGCCTATTGCCATGCTCACCGCCATCGTGAATTTGTTAGCCAATGAAATGGAAACGGATTTATGTCTCCTGGCCCTTCGCAACCAGGAAACAAACATCATGGAGTTGAAAGCGGTTCACAAGCGAGATGGACTGTCTGATCATCTGGTGGAACGCATCACCCGCGAATTGGCTGAACAAATCATTCAGTTGAATAAAACGACCCGATGGTCAGGTGAAACCCTATTCCCTGATGAAGAACGGTTACATGCATGGCGGGTAACGGCCGTGCCCATCATCATGGGCATAGACGAACGATTAGGGGGGTTGCTCCTCGCCCGCACCCGCCCCTTCACCAACAAGGAAATTTATCTGCTGGGCATCGCCGAAGACCACATAGATTCCGCCGTCATCCAGGGCTACGCCCACCACGAACAACAGCAGCGCCTTCAAGAACTTGAAACCATTTACCGCATCGATCGCATCCGCGATCTGGCCCAGCCCTTCGACGACATGCTTAACGCCGTCCTCCACGAGCTAGAAGGGCTTATGGAAGCCGAAATCGGGTTCATCATGCTCTACAACCAGTCCGGCCAGCAGCTAGAAATGCGCGCCGCCACCCATCAGGACCTCTTTGAGATGTCGCCCCATTACCGGCAAATTTACGAGATCGCCAACATCTCCCTGCGCCAGGGCAGCCTGGTCTGTCGCAACGAGCGGCAAGATTCCTTACATTCCATCATGTGCCTGCCCCTCATTTTGAACGAGCGCGTCATCGGCGTGCTGGGCGTAGCCAATCGGCAGGGGCAAGACGGGTTCCACCAGGCCGATCAGCGCCTGCTCAGCGCCATCGGCAGCCAGATGGACACGGCCATCTTTGAAAGCCTGGAACTACGCCGCCTGCGCCAGGTTTTGGGCCGCTCGGTAGACCCCCGTATCATGGAACAACTTCTATCCCGGCCGGATGTGGATTTTTTGGAAGGCCAGCGGCTGTTTCTGACCGTTCTTTACGCCGATATTCGCGGTTCCACCAGTCTGGCCGAGCGCACGGAGCCGGAGCGTCTGGTACAGTTTATCAACCGCTACCTGGGGCAGATGACAGAAGTCGTCCTGGCTCACAAAGGCACGCTGGATAAATTTGTGGGGGATGAGGTGATGGCGCTTTTTGGCGCGCCGGTGCAGCAGCCAGATCATGCCATTCGCGCCGTGCGCGCCGGGCTGGCGATGCAGGCCGCCCACGAGGAAATCTTGCGTGATTGGGTGGCCGAAGGGGGCGACAGAGCGCCCATTGGCGTGGGGATTGCCAGCGGCGAAATGATCGTGGGTGCAATGGGATCGGCGCAGCGAACCGATTACACGGTTATTGGGAAGGCAGCCAACCTGGGGGCGCGTATTTGCAGCGCGGCACAGGGCGGGCAGGTGTTGATCAGCCCGGCAACATATGAACTGGTGCAGGATCAGGTTGTTGCCACCCCGATTAATGGGTCACAATTTAAGGGGGTGACGGGACTGATTACGGTTTATCATGTAAGCGAAGTGAAGGATGATAGAAGGAAGGTAGATCATGGCCTGGATAAAAGTGATTCAAGAAGAGGAAGCGACAGGCAGACTCAAAGACCTGTATGAAAAATACGCCGAGCCGTCGGGCAAAGTAGACAACATCCTCAAAATTCACAGCCTGAATGTCAAATCGCTCAAAGGGCATTTTGACCTGTACGCGCACCTCATGCGCGGTCGGTCAGACCTGAGCCGGACACAGCGTGAAATGATTGCGGTTGTTGCCTCGGCGGCCAATCACTGCCAGTATTGACTCAAACATCATGTAGCCGGGCTGCTCCGTCTTACGAATGATGAAACCCTGGTTGAACGCCTGAAATCGGATTGGCGGCAGGCTGATCTCAGCGCCGCCGATCGGGCAATGCTAACTTATACGGAAAAGTTGACATTGCGTCCCTGGGAGATGGTTGAAGCTGATGTGGCTGCGCTGTGCGCGGCCGGGTTTGGCGACGCAGCCATTCTGGATATTAATCAGGTCACAAGCTACTATGCTTATGTTAACCGGCTGGCCGATGGACTGGGGGTGGAACTGGAGGATTTCGGGGTGTAACAAGCTTGTCCTCATGCTCTTTTAAGGAAACCCTGTCCCAATGGACAGGGGGCATAATTATTGGTAAAACTATAATACCCCCAACAATTATTTAGCTTAGGGTGCGTTCGTTTATAACTTTGGCGTTTGAAAAGGTGTAACCAGGTAATTGGTAACTGGTAATTACCCGATTACTCAATTACCAATCACCAGCAAACTGCAAAGTTTATTTTGAACGAACCCTTAGTAAGCAAGGAGTGATAAATGAATAAGTTAACCGCAAAGATTAAAGAGATGTTTCCGGCTAAAAATATGGTCAGCGCCCACTGCGATGGCCCTTGCGGCGTTTATGATCCCGCGTCGGCGCGCATCGCTGCTGAAGCTGTTCTTTCGATGACCAAGAAAATCCTGGCGCTTGATCCCGGTGACGGCAATCATGCCACCGCCAACAGCCTCTCCCGTTATATTGCCATCAAGGAAGAGCAAGCACACCTCGCCAAAACGGAGTTGTTGGTTTTATGGACAGATTATTTCAAGCCGGTTCATCTGGAACAGTTCCCCGATTTGCATGGCACGTTCTGGAAAGCGGCCAAGCTGTGTTCGGCTGTGAAGGTGGGAGTCAGCCTGGAACATGCTGAAGAGTTGATGGCGACGATTGAGAAAATTCATACTATGTTCTGGGCCACGAAGGGGCGGGATGTAACGTATTACACGGCCAGCTAATAAATATTTGGTAATTGGTGATTGGATTATTTGCCAGTCCAATGAAAGATAGCAGTTTCAAAGAGTTGTTGTTATGGTTAATCAGGCTCCGGCGACGCTACCGCGTTACCGGAGCCTCTATGTTTCCGCTGCTCAAGCCGGGCGATGAGGTGCTGCTGGATTTCCGGGCTTACCGGCGCCGCCCACCCTGTCCGGGGGATATTGTCGTTGCCCGGCATCCAACTCAGGCTGGTTTAGAGATTATTAAGCGGGTGGCAAAGGTAGATGCGGACGGCCGTTTCCACCTCCAGGGCGACAACCCCGATCCCACCCAAAGCAGCGACAGTCTTGTTACCTGCAGACACATCCTGGGTCGCGCCACCAGCCGGTTTGGGTAAGCAAGTGGGCACGTGGCAAGTGTTCATCCTTCTGCCTTCTAATTTCTACCTTCAAGGAGTTCATCATGTCATTAAATTGGGAGCCGCCCCAAGATTGGCTCCGTATCACGACTATAGACGCGCATACGGCCGGAGAGCCGCTGCGCGTTATCACTGGCGGGTATCCCGACCTGCCCGGCGCAACCATCCTGGAAAAACGCCGCTATGCCCTTGAGCATTTTGATCACCTGCGCACGGCGCTGATGTGGGAGCCGCGCGGCCACGCCGACATGTACGGCTGTATTGTCACCGAGCCGGAAAGAGCGGACAGTGACCTGGGCGTTCTGTTTCTGCACAATGAAGGGTACAGCACGATGTGCGGGCATGGCATCATTGGTTTGGCAAAGGTGGGACTGGACACTGGCTCGATTGATAAGCCCGGCGATAATCCGGTCATCAAGATGGATACGCCGGCCGGGTTGGTGACGGCCTATGCACAGAGGGAGAACGGCCGTGTCACCCAGGTTTCCTTCCACAACGTCCCCTCCTTCGTTTATGCCCGCGACGAGGTTGTAGACGTACCCGGCATCGGTTCCATTCGTTACGACGTTGCCTTCGGCGGCGCATTTTACGCCTTCTGCCGGGCCGAGGATTTGGGCGTAGGATTGGACAGCGACAACTTCCGCCAACTGATTGATATTGGGATGCGCGTCAAAAACGCCGTCATAGACACCCTGCCCATTTACCACCCCTTCGCCAAAGAGTTAAGTTTTCTCTACGGAACCATCATCGTTGGCGCGGCGCACAATCCGGCTCACCACAGCCGCAACGTCTGCATCTTTGCCGATGGCGAGGTAGATCGCTGTCCTACCGGGACCGGGGTCAGCGCCCGCGCCGCGCTCCATCACGCCCGCGGCGAACTGGGGCTGCACGAACCGTTCGTTGTTGAAAGCATCCTGGATACTACCTTCACCGGAGAAGTCGTAGAAAGGGCGCTATTTGGCCCTTACGACGCCGTCATCCCCAAAGTAACAGGGACGGCCCACATCACCGGGCGCAATGAACTGCTCGTCGATCCGGCCGATTTACTGCGCGATGGATTCATTTTGAGATAATAAATAAGGTGGCAAAGCAGTCTATCATTCACCACTCTGCAACTTTGCCGCCTGACCACTCCGCCTAATCATTCAACCATTTTAACCTGTGTTGACAAAGCAGTTTAGTGTGGCTAGAATGTGCCTAACTAGCCGGTGGCTGGGCTACCGGCTAGGTAAAATAACATTTGTTGGTGACATCACGTTTCCCAAAAAAGGAGATTTTCCATGACTCATATTGTTACTAGATTATGCTTGCGCGACACGGCATGTGTAGAAGTTTGCCCGGTAGAATGTATGGTTTTGGGCAAGCCAGAAGAAGAATGGCCCTGGCTGTACATCGACCCGGACACCTGCATTGATTGCGGCGCATGCGTTCCCGAATGCCCGTATGAAGCAATCTTCCCTGAAGAGGAAGTGCCTTTCGATTTTGAAGCGCCGGCTGGCGTCTGGATTGCCAACAAAAAAGATCTCCTGCCTGATGGGTCGCCATTTGCAGGCGAGGTTGACGGCCATGAGGTGCAGCTGTTGAATGCCAAGCAGTTGGCTGGCGGCGAGACACTTGATTTGACCGAGGATATTCCCGCGAATTATGATTTTTTCACGGATGGCCCTGGCTACGACGCGATGGATTAGTTAGTGGGATGTAGAACGATTTATCAAATCGTTTTACGTTAAGACAAATACCGAATCAGTTGGCGCGAATCTCTTCGTGGGTAACTGATTCGGTATTTTTTTGTCACTTGGATGATGTTGAAAATTAAACGGCCGTTTCTCAACCAACTCCTCGCCCATCTCCAGGCAGAATATCCGTTGGAAGCGTGCGGCATCCTGGCCGGACAGGGGGGGCAGGTTATAAAGCTCTACCCGATTGAAAACAAATTACACAGCCCCACCGCTTATGAAATGAACCCGCAGCAGCAGTTGGTCGCCATGCTAGAAATTGAAGAGCGGGGGTGGGCGATGACGGCCGTTTACCATTCCCATCCACACGGCCCGGAAACCCCTTCACCCACCGATATTACCCAGGCATACTACCCCGACACAATCCAGGTCATCGTCTCACTGGCGCAGCGCGACCAGCCGGTGATTCGCGCTTTTACCATCATGAACGGCCGTGTGCAAGAAACAGCAATTGACGTGCAACCATAGCCATCATTTTGTGTTTTAACCAATGCCATCAACCAAAAGACAGAGCGAGCGAGAGATAGAAATAGAGGAAGGAGATCATGACAAACATCATATTTTTATTCATAGCCGGTGCAATCGGCTATCTTTGCGGAGCCATTCCCTTTGGGTTTCTTTACGTCAAAATCACCAAGAAAAAAGACCTGCGCCAGATCGGAAGCGGCCGTACTGGGGGCACCAACTCCCTGCGGGCGGCCGGGTTAGTCGTCGGCGTGGCCACCGGCTTGAGCGATGTCTTCAAAGGCATCCTGGGCATCTGGCTCACCCGACTAATTGCCGTTAACTATGTATCCGCAGCCTGGCTGCCCTGGTTGCTGATCACCGCTGGCGTCATGTCCGTCATCGGTCATAATTGGTCCGTCTTCCTCAAATGGACGGGCGGGGCCGGCACAGCGCCCAATATCGGCTGGGCCGCCGCCATCTGGTGGCCGATATTTCCCATCGGCTTTGTGGTAATGGTGGTCCTGCTGCTGTTAGTAGGGATGGCCTCCGTCGCTTCGCTGGCGATGGCCGTCATCGTCCCCCTCATTTTTGTCATCCTATATCTGACCGGCTACGCTGATTTTGGCGCTACGCCCGCCTACCTGGTGGGCGGGTTACTGGCTGCGCTGGTCATCGCCTGGGCCTTGCGGCCTAACATCAAACGCATCATCAATGGCACAGAGCGTTTGGTCGGCCCCCGCGCTAAACGGAAGCAGGCGAGTTAGCCAGTGGCGAGTAAGTAAGTGGCAAGTTCACTTAACCTGACTTGCCACTTTGCACTCCCCCCTTCCCCTCATCCGCCCCCTTTGGTTAACGTTTCGTAATGCAGCAAGCCCAAAGCGTCAATACGCACATTGTCCACTTTTGTTAAAGTTGTCGCGTAACGCTGTTCCTGCGTTAAATCTAACGTAGGTAGGTCTTCCGACCATAATTGCTGGATTTGGCCGTATAGTTCCAGTCGGGCCGTCTCATCCAATTCTTCATGCGCTTCTTTCACCAATTTAGTCATTTCGTCGCTTTCATAATTGGAACAAAAACCACGGTCTGTATTCTCAACAAAGAAATCTGTCCAGCTGGTAACATCCAGATAATTAGTTGGTTGGCCGGGCGAAGGCCAGCCGATAAGATAAGCAGGGTAATTACATTGGGAGATTTGGGTGCGGAATTGTTCCCAGGGCGCGCTTTCCAGTGTCACTTCAAAGACGCCCGTCTCTTCTAGCTGGGTTTTTATGGCCGCGGCGTATGGTTCTTCCAGGGGCGTGTAACGGCCGTCATTCAAATACCAAATTGTAATAGGCAGCGGCGTGCTTGAACTGTATCCGGCCTCCAGCAACAGTGTTGCCGCCTGCGCCAGATCTCGCTGCGGCAAAACCGCTTGGTGGCCCGGAACATTGTCCGGCACAGGGCTGTAAAGCGGGCGGCGACTGCCGCCAAACACCTCATCAGCCAATGCCCGCCGATCCACTGACAACGCCGCCGCTTGTCGCACTTTGGGGTTATTCCAGGGCGGTGTGGCATGATCAAAAATCAAGTAACTCTTAAAAATTGCCGGACCTTCCCAGTTAGCAAAATCTAAATCCTCGTCGCCGTCTAAGTCAACTTCGGCTAACGCCTGGAAATCGGAAAATGGCAGCCCTGTCCAGGCCATGTCAATAGATTGGAACTCAGTCAGTGACCGCAGCATGGCCGCCACATCATCATAAAAACGAACCTGAATATTCTCAAACGCCGGCGCCGGACGACCAGGCCATTCCGGGTTAGCTTTAAGGCGAATGCGTTCATTCAAATCCCACGATACGATAGTGTAGGGGCCAATCCCGCCACAAACGCTTAACTGGTCAATTGTCTCAGCATAACAATCATTACTGATAGGATAATAAGGCGGCGTTGCCAGGAGATTCAAAAAGGCGCCCATTGGCTCTTGTAAAATGATTTTGACCGTATATTGGTCAATAACTTGAACCGCATCTTCATCGGCAAAGCTGTCACCGTTGCTATCTTTCAAATAGCTGTTCACCAGAAAACTACCTAATCGCGCCGAGCGCGCGATGGTCCATTTCACATCATCGGCCGTGAATTCGCGGCCATCGGGGAAACGCAGCCCGCGCCGCAAACTGATGGTGTATGCCAGCTTATCCTCACTAATTATAGGCTGACCGGCCGCCAACATAGGCACGAGATGGTTGGCGCTGTTAACAGAAAACAGCCCGCTCATGGTGTTGTTT
Source organism: Chloroflexota bacterium (assembly GCA_024275635.1). GTDB lineage: Bacteria > Chloroflexota > Anaerolineae > Promineifilales > Promineifilaceae > JACKCC01. The sequence continues at coordinate 40,504 of JAJRYT010000100.1, forward strand.
TTGATCTCCCAGCTAATCAGATCGGGAGCGCTTGCCGGATCCATGTCAGCCACCCGGCCAATGATGCCAATGATAAACTCACTGGCTGGCGTTCCCACACGTGACTCGCCAGCATTAAGGTTTTCTGCAGGAATAAGCCAGGCAACAATGAGACGTTTAATGGTGGAATCATCGTTTGTCTGGACGATGGCCTGATTGAGCCGGTCGAGCAAAACGGTATTTTCCGAAGGAACGGCAATGCCATACGCTTTCTGGCTAATCCAGGCCGCTTGCCCCTCGCCACCGACAATTTTCAATTGTTCCGGGAAGGCCGCGGTGAAGTGTTCGGCCGTAAAATTATCAATGATGACGGCAGAAACGACCTCGTCAATGAGGGCTTGCAAAGCCTGGGTGGCGGTTTCGTATTCGTACACATCGGCATCGCTAAGGGCCAGGATTTGGCGGGCAGTCGCTTCGCTGCTGGAATTGGCAGGTGCGCCAATGGCCATGCCTGGCTGAATATCGCTGGCGCTGTTTAGTTTATGTTCATCGGCGAGGACGACCATGACCTGGCCTATTTCCAGGTAAGGAATAGTGTAAGCAATGCCGGGTTCAGGCAAATCGGGGATGACAAGGCTGGACATGACGGCATCGAAGTTTTTGTTGGCCGGTGAAGTCAGGCTGTCCAGGATGCCTTCGTTGGGTGTGACCACGAATTCGTAGTCAAAGTCGGCAATGGCAGCAATGCGGGCCATGAGATCGTTGTTAAAACCAATGACGTTGCCGAATTTGTCGAAGTTAGCAAAGTAGGTATTGGGGGCGTCGGTGGCAATGACGATATAGTCAAGGTTGGCGGCCGCATGACTGCTGCCAACTGTTGGCAGTGCGGGGCTGGTGGCAGTGGGGGGGATTTCGAGAACGGCCGTTTCTACCCCCTTCTTACCACAACCCACCAACAAGGCGAACAGAACGGCGAGTATAATTTTCCAATCTAATCGAACAACTTGCATCATGCGGCAAGTATAACAAGCAGGGTAGACGGGGCAAGCATGATAAATCAGGGCTTATCCTATTTTGGCTGCCACAATAATGGCGGCGGCCAATAGCTGCCGGTAATTTCTGCCTTCGTGATCTGGTAAATGCCCAGAGCAGTTCCCGATGCGCAATCGCCCGCTTCATCACAAGTCAACACGCCGGTTAATCCGTCAAAGTCGGCGGTATTTATGATGGCCTGACGCAATGCCTGCCGTCCAATCAACAAAGCGCCATCTGAACCTTTCTGGGCGACCGTTTCAATGGCGTTTAGAAGGATGTTGGCCGCGTCGTAGGCATGGGCATGGTAAGAAGCGGGCGGCGCGCCGCCAAATTTCACATCCCACTTGGCCAAGAATATGTCGTAATCGGCCCCAGAAACGGCCGTTCCCGTCAAATACATCCCCTGCACCGCCTCACCTGCGCTTTGAGGAAAATCAGGCGACAATAAGTTTCCTGCGCCTATCAGCGTAATATCTTCCAGATCAGGCGACCCATACAGCGCGTTGGCAACGTTATTTCCCTCCGGTTCAAAAACAGGCAAGTACAACACGTCAGGTTTGTTGCGGGATAAGCGGGCGAGCAAAGAGCTTAAATCCGTCTGACCGGGAGTTAGCTCGCTTGTGAAGCGTATTGTTCCACCCAGGCTGCGCCAGGTGGCCGCAAATGCCTGGGCTAAGCCGCCAGCATATTCGCTGCCATCGTGAAGGGTAACGGCCGTCCTCCCTCCCAATTCCTGAAAAGCAAATAACGCCGCGAGATGAGCCTGCCACAAATTATTGTGTGCTGTACGCACATAGGCCCCCTGCCAACTCTGACTGCTGGCAGTTAAACCAGGCGACGTGTTAGATGGCGAAAGCAAAACAAGACCGGCGCTGTCAATAATCGGCATGACTGCTTCAGCCACATTAGAACAATTAGGACCGATAATACCGACGATGGCAGGATCGGCCGTCAGCGACTTAACGGCCGTTACCCCTTGAAGCATATCACAACCAGTATCGGCATTTATCAACTCAATTTGATGATCCAGCGCCCCATTTTCACGGTCATCAATCGCCAACTCAACCCCCCCCTTACTGTCCTCCCCTAAAAACGCCGCTTCGCCCGAATCGGCCAGCAGGACGGCAATGCGAACCGGTTCGCTTGGCCTGACTTCTACGCACCCCAACATATCCTCGCATACCAATTCAGGGCTGGTACACGCCGCCAGGAGGGTAAGAATTATCCACCAGACGCATATTATTTTAGGGGTTCCTCCGGCTTTCATGTGATTGATTAAATGGTAAAAAGAAAACGTAAAACGTAACCGAATGCGTTACATTTTACGTTTTCATTTCAGCCGCGCCAAGCGGCTCAAAAAAACGGCTCGTTACTCAATGCCCAGGTATGCTTTTTGTACCGTAGGGTCTTTCTGTAATTCTTGGGCCGAATTGCTCAGGATAATTTCGCCTGTTTGCAAGACATAGCCACGATGGGCAACTTGCAGCGCCATGTGGGCGTTTTGCTCAACTAGCAAAATCGTCGTTCCTTCCTTATTGATCTCCTCAATCGTGTCAAAAATCGCCTCCACCAAAACCGGAGCTAATCCCATTGAGGGTTCATCCATTAGCAATAAACTGGGTCGGGACATCATGGCCCGCCCCATTGCCAGCATCTGTTGTTCACCGCCGCTAAGCGTCCCGGCAACCTGGTTCTGTCGTTCCTCCAGGCGGGGGAAAAGCTTATAAACGCGCTCCAAATCCTCGGCAATGCCGTCTTTGTCGTTGCGATGGTAAGCGCCCATTCCCAGATTCTCAGAAACGGAAAGACGAGCAAAAACGCCCCGGCCCTCCGGAACCATGGCAATACCTTTGGCAACCAGATGATGGGCGCGGTATTTTGACAGGTCTTCACCAGCAAACAGCACATTACCTGATCGTGGTTGAAGTAATCCGCTAATGGTACGCAGCGTGGTTGTTTTACCGGCCCCATTCCCACCGATGAGCGATACAATCTCGCCTTCTTCTACGGTAACAGAGATACCTTTAAGGGCATGAATATTGCCATAGTAGGTATGAATGTCGTTGACTTCAAGCAGAGCCATGCTCATTACTCCTTATGCGTTGAGTTCGATGGTAGCGCTGGCGGCTGCCCCGCGTCCCAGATACGCTTCAATCACTTTGGGGTTGCGCTGAATATCAATCGGCCCCCCTTCGGCGATTTTAGCGCCATAGTCAAGTACGGTGATATGTTCGGAGATGCCCATAACGACGCGCATATCATGCTCGATTAAGAGAATCGTGATACCTAACTCGTCACGCAAACGGCGAATGAACTCTGTGGTTTCGGCTGTTTCACGCGGGTTCATGCCAGCAGTCGGCTCATCTAATAGCAAGAGCTTGGGTTTAGCGGCCATCGCGCGGGCGATTTCTAAGCGACGTTGATCGCCGTAGGACAAGTTTCGAGAAAGATCGTCTCCTTTGCCTTTTAAGCCGACAAAGTCAAGTAAGCGCCGCGCCTCTGCCAGGGCTTCTTTTTCCTCTTTGACAGTTGGGGGCAGGTGGAACAACGCGCCAATCCAATGTGTGTGTAACTGCGGCTCCATCCCTACTAAAATATTCTCGATGGTTGTCATTTGGGAGAAGAGGCGGATGTTTTGGTAAGTACGCGATATGCCCATGCGGGTAATCCGGTCGGTGGATCGCCCTTTGGCAGAAACGCCGTCGAACACAATATCCCCTTCATTGAAACCATAAAATCCGGTAATGCAGTTGAAGAAGGTGGTTTTTCCGGCCCCATTTGGCCCGATAATGCTGTCTATGGCCCCTTTCTCAACGGAGAAGGTGAAGTCGTTAACGGCCGTTAACCCGCCAAATCGTTTTGTTACATTCGTTGCTTCCAAGATAGCCATTATTGAACGCCTCCAACTACTTCATCCTCAGCATGAAATTCACGGCGCGTGATCGAAGACGGCCACAACCCTTCTGGTCGAGCCAGCATCATAGCAATCATCAAAGCGCCATAAAGCAGTAAACGATACTGAGCAAACTCGCGCAGCAGTTCCGGCAAGCCCACCAAAACCAGCGCGCCCACCACAACGCCCGGCAAACTGCCAATGCCACCCACAATAATCAAACTCAACACGTTAATTGAGATGAGCAAGTTAAAGCTGTGGGGGAAAATAGAGCTTAATCGGGTCGCAAAAATTGCGCCTGCCAAACCGGAAAAAGCGGCGCCAATACCAAATGCCAGCAGCTTGGTACTCACCAAATTGATGCCCATTGCCTCGGCCACATCTTCATCTTCGCGCAAGGCCATCCACTGCCGCCCCAACCGGGAGTCGCGTAAGCGCCAGGAGACAAAAACAGCCAATCCAGCCCCCGCTAAAATCAAGTAATAAAAATGTTCCGGCTGCACCATCGTGAAGCTGCCACTCGTCGGTTTAGCTATCTGTAAGATGCCCTGCGCCCCACCAATATACGGCTTCAACAAGTCCGACGTGGCCATAACGCGGATAATTTCGCCAAAGCCCAGCGTTACAATGGCCAGGTAATCGCCGCGCATTCGTAAAACGGGCATTCCCAAGAGGACGCCGGCTGTAACCGCCGCCGCCACAGAAATCGGCAAAGCCAGCCAAAACGACATGTCAATAATGCCTAAATCGCCCTGGGAAGTCAAAATCCCCATCACATAGGCGCCAATGGCAAAAAAGGCGACATACCCCAGGTCCAGCAGCCCGGCAAAGCCAACAACGATATTTAGACCCAATCCCATCAAAATGAACAAACCCACATTATCAACCACTTCGGTAAGGTAGGTTCCCAGAATAAGGGGTAAGAGCAACAGCGCGACAATGCCGGCGCCAATAGATATTTGCCGGCTGCGTTTTGCCTGGGCTTCAGATAGTGACGCTTTACGCGCTTCGTACTGGCTCTGCCCGCCAGACTGCCACCAGATGGTAATGGCAATAGACAGAACAAAGATAATAGCGGCTGAAACGAATGTAATCCCCTTTGTGCCGAAGAACAGCCGCACCAGACTGCGCCCTAACAGGGGGCGCAGAATGTTGAGCAGCACATCAGATAACATGCCCAGTCCTAACGTCCACCCAAACCCATACAGGATGGGTTTGCGTACTGCTTCCGGCACAATATGAATGGCAGCGCCAATAACGCCTAAAACGGCCATAATGACCGCTAAAATCAAACTCCCTATAATCTGGCTGGCGCCAAATGTCAAGATGCTTATTAATGCCGGGGAGACGTTTACTAATGCATTGCGGATATTGGGGGCAATGAGTGTTAGTAAAATGAGGGCGATGGGAGGAACGGCCGTTAACACACCCGATACTAACCCTAACAGAACCGCTGCGCCATTATCAGCGTCCCTTACACCCTTTGTAACCATATACCCGGCCACGAGCGGCGCGCTAAACAGAAGCAATTGGCCCAGTGTAAACAGGTCCGTAATCAAATCCCGCTGGTCAAAACTCTCCACCATACCAATGGCGCTCACACTCAACGCCACAACACCAGCTAACAATCCAACACGAGCGGCATTGCGTAAATTTAACTGTGACATAGGTATCCTATCCTCTTACGCCTTCTTCTCGGCCAGCCGCTCGCCAATAATACCTTGCGGACGGAAGATCAAAACCAACACCAACATCGTAAAAGCAATTACATCCTTAAGCTGGTGACTGCCGGGAATCCCCAACCCTTCCAAGAACAAAGGCGGGCCAATCGCTTCAAAAACACCTAAAAAGAATCCACCTATGGCCGCCCCTGGAATACTGCCAATTCCGCCCAGAACGGCCGCTGTGAACGCTTTAATCCCCGGCACGAAACCCATGATAAAGTTTACCTGACGGAAAACCAGTCCGTAAAGAATCCCGGCTACGCCAGCCATAGCCGCACCCGTAGCAAACGTAATTGAAATCGTCCGGTCTACATCAATTCCCATCAGGGCGGCAATATCTTTGTCCTCAGCCACAGCCCGAATCGCGGTTCCTGTCTTGGTTCGCATGATGAAAATATATAAACCAATCAGCATAATAACCGAGGCTATCATCACAACAGCCCGCGTTTTGAGAAATTCAACCCCCCCAATCATCCACGCCCCCCGCAAAACTGCTAGCTCTGGGAAAGGGATAAGTCCCGAGCCAAACAGGCCGGCAAAAAAGTACTGCCAGAAAAAAGAGGCGCCAATAGCCGTAATTAAGGGCACAAGGCGCGGCGCGCGGCGCAGCGGACGGTACGCCACCCGCTCCGTCAACAGCGCCACACTTACAGAAACAACCATCGCCACAACAAGAATGGCTAACATCCCTATAACTGGATGTTTATCCAAGAACCCTGATGCGCTCAAAGGCAAGGCCACGAAAATAGTCGCCGTCATCGTGCCAGCCATAAAAAACTCGCCATGAGCGAAGTTAATCATAAACAAAACGCCGTACACTAACGTATAACCCAGGGCGATTAACGCAAAAATACTTCCTTGGGAGAGTCCAGCTACTAAAAAATTAATCCAATCTTTCGTCGTGTAAGCATTTCCCTGTCCCAAAAACAACTTGGCAACAGTCCCCCAGACAACAATGACAATAATAGCGGCTCTGAACAACCACAAAAACAATCCAATATAATCAATATCCTTAAAACGTTGTGCCATTTTCTGCTCCAATGACAGGTTTTCGAATCTCTATGAGGTGGCCCAAGTCGATCGCAACAAAAGCCGCAACCAGCTTATAGAATAGGCTCCGGCGACAGCCTCCCGGAGCCTATTCTAATCATAACCTATTTAATAACATGTTTACCACGTTGAAATTTTAGGGCCAAACAGGAACAAAAGCTCCGCCCTGAACCTGGCTAACGGCAATCTTAGCATCAGCGCAGTCACCATATTCATCACAGGTAAGCGTACCCGTAATACCACTCATACCGGAGGTGGCAAACAAGGCGTCGCGCAAAGCTTGACGGCCGATGAGGAGCGTGCCGTCATCGCCAACCTGGGCCACTTTCTCGATAGCATCCAAAACCATATTGGTGGCGTCAAACGCATGGGCATGGAACGGCGCTGTTGGGTCGGTGCCATATTTTTCCTTATAAGCGCCCAGGAATTTATCGTATATTTCATTGCCAAAGCCTAGGTCGGGGCCGGAGACATACATACCTTCGGCGGCATCGCCGCTGGCCGTCAGGAAATCGGGAGACTGAACGCCGTCGGCCGCCGCCAGGATAACGCCATCCAAACCATCAACTTCCTGAGCCTGCTTGGTAATCAATGAGCCTAGAGGAATGAAGACGGGGTAGTAGATGAGTTCGGGCGGGCCGGCCGCAGCAATGGTTGTAAGCGGCGCAATGACGTCAGTTGCATCGGCGGAAATAGCCTCAAAGGCTACGATTTCCCCCCCCAATTCTTGGAAGGATTCGCTGAATACGCTGGCTAACCCTTCGGTATAGGGATCGCCGTCATGAACGGCTGCCGCCTTGCGAATGCCTAAATCATTGTAGACGTAGTTAGCCATTGCCGCGCCCTGGATTTTGTCATTGTGGGCAGTACGCAGATAACCAGCCTCATGCAGTTCCGCATCGGTCAAAGATGGGGCTGTATTGGAAGGCGAAACCATCACGTAGCCGGCATCAGAAATAATCTTGGACGCGGGAACGCCAGCGCCGGAGCAGCTAGTGCCCACCAGGGCAACGATTTGGGGATTGGAGACGACCTTTTGGGCCGAAGCCTGTCCACCCTCGGCGCTACAACCATCATCTTCGGGCTGCAGTTCAACTTTGTGGCCCAACACATCGCCACGGAAATCAATGGCGATTTCGACGCCATATTGAGAGTCGAGGCCTAATGGCGCATTGGGGCCGGAAATGACGAGGGAAGAAGCAATAAGAATGGGTTCATCGGGGGCAACTTCTACGCAGCCGATGGCGTCAGTACATTCTAACGCTTGTCCGCCACAGGCGGCCAGGACCATAAGCATCAAAATCGAAAATAAAACAAGAAAAATTATGCGTTTCATTTGGTTCTCCTCCTAAAATAGAGACTGATTAAACTTAAACAATATAGGATTTCTTGTGATAGGGAATTCTTGCACGCCGCATAAAGGCATGCTTTTTGAATTTGGGGTTTTGTATCTTAGCGACTCACCTCCTCTTCCAAAAAATAACGGACGTGCGTGCAAATACGTGCGTGCAAATATTCTTCTTAAAGATTAAGATTTTATTAGATAATCTTCAATTGTCAACTAACCATAAACTGCCTGGACTGATCATCAGAGCAGTTTACACCTATAAACCTACGCTAATCGTGAGGAAAATGGGTGGTTTGAATCTGTTTCTTAAGGAATGACGCTTAAACAACTTATCTGTTTCAGACAAGAGTCGTTGGTTATTAGTGACTCAAGCAATAACCTATGGCAGGTTCTATTGTGTAAGTTAATTAATTCTCATTCCTAATCAATGTCAGTGATATTTTCGATAAATTCGCCAGTGGTCATGAAAATAACGCGCTCGGCGATATTGGTGGCCCGGTCGCCGATGCGCTCCAGGTTGTGGCCAACCCAGAGGAGAAAGGTGGCCCGACGAATGTAGGCGTCGTCTCGCATCTCTTCTAATGTTTCCCGAAAAAGTTTGTTATATTGTTTGTCAACCTTATCATCGCGCCCAACCATTGCTTTAGCAGCAATAGGGTCTTGGTTAATATAGGCTGTAATACCTTCTTGAAGCATTTGCCGGGTTCGTTTAGCCATTTTGGGCAGTTTATGTAACGTGTCTATCTCATCTTCGCTTTCCATGCGGGCAACCAGCCGGGCAATACCGGCGGCGTGGTCGCCTATGCGCTCTAGTTCGACAGCGAGGTGAATGGCGGCAATGACGGCACGCAAATCGCTGGCCATTGGCTGCTGTGTTGCTAAAATACGCAGCCCCTCTTCTTCTATTTCGTAGCGCAAGCGATTGACTTCTTCATCAGCAGCGATGACTTCCCCGGCTAATGAGACTTTCCGTGAATTAAGGGCAACCATTGCTTGTTCGATAGCTGTATCGACCATGCTGGACATGCGCAGAATGCTGTCTTGCAATCCCTTTAATTCTTGATCAAGTATGGAGCGTTGTTGTAGGGTCATTTTCATGCCTCAGTTTTGTCTTAACTGGTTGAACAGAGCCATCAAATCACCGCCGCTGTGATTGCTGCTGGGCAGGCCATGCCCGCAAGCTATGGCGGCAGGGGCGAGTTGGAGGAGGCGAATAGCCGAGCGCCGAGCGGCTTCCTGGTCGGCTGTGATGCGTTTGGGCGTGGATTGGAGACGGCCGTCCTTCGTGTTCAACGCATCACCGGCAAATAAAATCCCCTGGGCCGGGCTGTAAAATGAGTGATGATCCAGTGTATGACCAGGCGTTGCTAACACTTGCAATCCAGCGGTGATGGGCAGTTCATCTCCATCCTGAACAACCTGGATGGCTGTTTCTGGAATTGGTCGGTATCCCATGAAGGTATCTATAATAAATTGGATCAAACGGGGCATATGCTTGGGCGATTTCCCCTTTTGCAGCAAGACGGCCGTTTCCGCTCCCGCATAAACCATCGCCCCTGTTTCCGCCTGGATCGCCGCCGCGCTACCCGCATGATCAATATCCGCATGAGTGATTAAAATACGTTTCAAATCAGCGCGTTGGCGGCCGAGTTCGGCCACAGCCGCCCAGACCAACGCCTGGCTTTTGGGCGTTCCGCAGTCAATGAGCGTCAGACCGTCCGCCTCTTCACACAGATACATATTCACATACCCGGCTTCCAGCAAATATATATTAGGAACAACGCTCTTTAGCATGCCCGTTTTCATCCTTTATTAAGCAAGTGCGCCGCTTTTTCATCAAAGGCAGCTCTGATAGCCTCATAATCGGCCTGGGGCATTGGCGGTCGCTTTGTTTGCCGCATAAATCCTTTAACCTTAGTGTAATGCATAGCCGGTATGCGCGAATCTTTAACATCCAGATTATGCACACCCTTGGACGTAAACACAATCATTGCGCCAATAGGCGCTTCCTCTACATCGGGCGCGTGTTTGCGAAGATACTTGGCCATGATATCAATCCGCGCTTCAGCCTCGCGGGTAGGGTTGCCCAACCCTTCCTGGCCAAAGAATTTACGCAGTCCCACCCCTTTTTGTATCCACTTGTCCCCAGCGACGCTGATGTTGCCGCCCTGATATTTGGCAATGAACAAAATGATGCCTTCCGGGGTAAGCAGAACATGGGAAACGGGGAGCAGATAATGATACAGACGGCCGTTTTTAGCCACCTTCTTCACCGCTTCATCCAATACCTCATCCGGGCGCGGGCGGCGCAAATAGCGATGCGATAAATAAATGCCAATCTGCGACAAAATCCAACCTGTAGTGAGCGCAATCAATTGATACAGCACCAAATTGGCAAAGCTGTCCACATTCGTAAATGCCAGGATTAACCCTGCAATCAAAGCACCCATCCCCACAAAATTAGACCATTTGGCTATCGTGGCCAATCGGGTAATACGTTGTTCATCTCGTAAAATAATCATAATTAGTTAACAGGTAATTTGGTAATTGGTGATTGTCCATTCGCATCATATTTTCCTAATACCAGACACGCATTCTGACCGCCCAAACCAAATGAGTTAGACAATACCACTTGCAAATCGGCGTGGCGTAACGCATTGGGCACATAATCCAGATCGCAAGCCGGGTCAGGTGTTTCATAGTTCCATGTGGGCGGAATAACGCCTTCATACAGGGAAAAAGAGGAAAAAATCGCTTCAATGGCTCCGGCAGATCCCATTGAGTGGCCTAATACCGATTTGTTGCTGCTGATGGGCAGTTCATAGGCATATTCGCCAAACAACTTTTTAATGGCATACGTTTCCGTTGCATCATTGACGGGCGTAGATGTGCCATGCGCGTTAATATAATCTACCTGCTCAACACCCAGCGCCGCATCATTAATTGCCCAACGCATAGCCCGGACAGCCCCGGCCGCTTCCGGATCAGGCGCGGCCACATGGAAGGCGTCTGATGATGAAGCGTAGCCCAACAGTTCGGCATAAATGCGCACGCCCCGTTCCACCGCCTTATCCAGCCGTTCAATAACCAGGACGCCGGCCCCTTCGCTGAGCACAAAGCCATCACGATCCTTGTCGAACGGCCGGCTGGCCCGTTCCGGCATGTCATTAAAATGGGTCGAAAGGGCGCGCATGGCGCCAAATCCGGCAACGGCCGCCTCATGAATCAACCCTTCCGTGCCGCCGGTAATCATCACGTCGGCCGCGCCGCGCCGAATCATTTCCATCGCCTCGCCGACAGCTTGCGTGCCCGTGGCGCAAGCAGCTACAACGGTGCTGATGGGACCTAGCGCCCCGGCAAGCAGGCTGACGTGGTGGCTGGGCATGTTAGACAAAAACCCGGTCATAGCGAAGGGGCTAACCCGGTTGAAACCTTTGGTACGTAACGCAATCAGGTTGCGGTCGGCGACGTCGAATCCGCCTGCGCCCGTGCCAATTAACACGCCGGTACGCTCCCCGTCGGGCACAGGTTCCGGTAATCCAGCGTCGGCGATCGCCATGCGCGCGGCGGCTACGGCGTATTGGGAGACCAGGGACATGCGGCGGGCTTCTTTGAAGTCCATGTGGTCTCTGGCGTTAAAGTCTTTAACTTCGCCGGCGATACGTGAAGGGAAATCGTACCGGCTGACATCGAAGTGTGTGATGGGGCCGATTCCGGAACGGCCGTTTAACAACCCATCCCAACTTTCCGCCGCCGTATGCCCAATCGGACTCATTACCCCCACCCCGGTGATGACGATACGCGGCCGGCCGCGACAGTCTAAGTATTTATCCATGAATTACCCTTGGTAGGGATGAGGGATGAGGGATGAGGACTGAGTAAGGAACCGCCCTACTAGTTCCTCACTACTCATTCCTCAGTCCTTACTCCTCATTCCTCACTACTCATCCCTGTTCTTATCGCCTCCACCACTTTCTTTTCCACGATCCGCCGTGCCTGGCCGATGGC
>JAJRYT010000101.1 GCA_024275635.1 Chloroflexota bacterium
AGACGGTACATTCCGTGCCGGGATTGTGTTCCTGGGTGATGATGGCCTGCTTGGTGGCGACCATGCAGCAGACGGCCGAACACCAGTTCCGTTCTGCCGTGCGCGACCCCACGCATTGTATCCAGGCGATACGCTGGGGTTAATGGCTGTCAGACGGCCGTACCAAATGGCCGCTGTATGGCCCGCTGGGCGACAGTATGCGCTCAAATTGCAGGCTCGTCGCCACATCTGGGAAACGGCCCAGCCCGTACTCGCCGCTGAGCCGGGCGTCATACGGCTCAAAGCCGGAGGCCAGAATGACCGCGCCCACATCCAGCCGCTCAGTGCGCGCCACTTCATCATGGTTGATGGCGCCGGCCTTGCACTCGTAGACGCAGGCCAGACATTCGGAACAAACGCCACACTGGAGGCAGCGCGCCGCCTCGGCCCGCGCTTCTTGCTCGTTATATCCCAGGCTTACTTCGTGGAATGATTGGCGGCGCGCTGTTGCCTCCAGGGCCGCCATACCGACGCGCGGCTGCGGCGCTATTTCGCCTCTTCCGATGCGGGCGTTTACCTGGGTGGGACTCATTTTAACGACGGGAAGTTCCCGGTCGTGATTGCGCGACTCCATATTTTCGCCGCGCAGGTATTTCAAGATGTTGCCGGCCGCTTTGTGACCGGAGGCGACCGCTTCGATGACGAAGGCGGTGCCGGTGGTGGCGTCGCCGGCGGCGAAGACGCCCTGGCGGCTGGTGGCGAAGGTGTTGGGATTGACGGCCACCGTCCGCTGCCGGGTGACGCCGACGCTGTGGTCTTCGGGGATGAAGGCCAGCCCCGCCCCCTGCCCGATAGCGAAGATGACCAGGTCGGCGGGCAGGAAATGTTCGCTGTCGGGCACGGTTTCCAGCGTCAGCGAGCCGTCGGCCTCAAACTGCATGAAGCTGACGTCTACCGCTTCGACGCCGGTGAGAGTGCCGTTGTTGTGGCCGACCTGGGTGAAGGAGCGGCTGGGATACAGGGTGACGCCTTCTTCTTCGGCTTCGATGATTTCCTGCTCGTCGCCAGGGATGGCGGCGCGGGATTCGAGGCAAGCGAGGTCTACTTTGGCCGCGCCCAGGCGGACGGCCGTGCGCGCGCAGTCCAGGGCCACGTTGCCCCCGCCCAGCACCAACACGCGCCGCCCCTTGATGTTCACTTCTTCGCCCAACCGGATGTCGCGCAGGAAGTGAACGGCCGTCCACGCCTCCTTGTGATCTGCGCCGGGGATAGGCAGCCGCTTCCCCTTGTGCGCGCCGACGGCGATGAGGACGGAGGCAAACCCCTCGTCAAACAGCGCGTCCAGGCGCTCGACGCGGGTATTCAGACGCAATTCCACGCCCAAATCCACAATTTCCTGCACTTCCCGGTTGACGATGTGGGTGGGCAGCCGGTATTCGGGCACGCCCACGCGCAACATTCCACCGGCGACGGGCAGCGCTTCAAACACCGTCACGCCGTAGCCTGCCAGGACTAAATCTTTGGCCGCCGTTAGCCCGCATGGCCCGGCCCCAATAACCGCTACCCGTTCCTCGTGGCTGCGCTTGACCGGTTCCGGCGGGACGTAAGGTTTGGCGTACACCTGGTCGGCGGCAAACCGCTTGAGGGCGGCGATGGCGATGGGGTCGTCTACCAGGTTGCGATTGCAGGCGGTTTCACAGCGATGGTTGCAAATCCGGCCGCAGATGCCAGGGAACGGGTTGTCTTCTTTGATGACCCGCAGCGCTTCCTCGTAACGGCCGTCGCGGATCATGGCAATGTAACCCTGCGCCCGCTGTCCGGCGGGGCAGGCGTCGCGGCAGGGGGCGATCCCCTTTTTCTCGATGGCGTAGGCGTTGGGGACGGCCTGGGGATACAGTTTGTAAGCCGCTTTGCGCTGGTTCAGCCCGTCGTTGAATTGATCGTCTACGGCGATGGGGCAAACAGTGGCGCAGTCGCCGCAGGCAGTGCATTTGTCTACGTCAATGTAGCGGGGATGGCATTGGACAACGGCCGTAAAATGCCCCGCCTCCCCCTCCAACTTGACCAGTTCGCTGTCGGTCAAAACCTCAATGTTGTTGTGGGCGGCCGTACTGACCAACCGGGGGCTGATGGTACACATGGCGCAGTCGTTGGTGGGGAAAGTTTTGTCCAACGCGGCCATGTTGCCGCCGATGGCCGGTTTTTTCTCCACCAGGTACACCTTGAAGCCGGCGTCGGCCAAATCCAGGCTGGCCTGCATCCCGGCGATACCGCCGCCGACGACCATCACCGCGCCGGTGGGTTTGCCGTCTGCGGATGGAACAGTAACGCTTGCCAATGGGATCATCATGCGGCTGCCTCCTGCACTTGCCGCTGCCGGCACTTGGCCAGCATGAGGGGGACGGGGTCAACGATGTGCTTTTTCATGCCTAGTTCTTTGGCTTCCAGACCCAGGGCGTAGCCGACAACTTGCGAGAAGTAGAGGATGGGGAGAGAGAACGGCCGTCCCAACCTCTCGGCAATCTCCTCCTGGCGCGTATCCAAATTGGCGTGGCACATGGGGCAGGCAACGACAACGGCTTCTGCCCCCGCCGCCAGCGCATTGTCAACGATGCCGGTACACATCTCGACCACAATATCCGGTTTAATCATGCTCAGATGCGCGCCGCAGCAGTCCACCTTGCCCGGCCAGTCCAGCGACTGTACCCCCACCCAGCTCAGCAGACGATCCATGCTCTGCGGGTTCTCCGGCGCGTCAAACTGCATCACCTCCGCCGGGCGGGAGATGTGGCAGCCGTAGTAACTGACCACTTTTAGCTCGCTCAAATCGCGCTGCACCGCTTCTTTGATGCGCGTTTCAAAGCCATTGTTGCTGAATAGTTCCAGGGGGTGGATGGAGGGGGTGGGGTTATCCAGGGGGAGTTCGATGATTTTTTCGACCTGGGCGCGGAGACGGCCGTTCTCCTTCACCTGTTTGGCCGCATTCTTAAAATGGTACAGGCAGGCACTGCACGGCGTAATCAACTGGTCATAGCCTGCCCGCCGCGCCTGAGCCACGTTCCACAACGGCGTCGCCAGCCCCAGCAGCCGCCCCATCGAAGGCGCGGCCAGCGTCCCGCAGCAAATCCAATCCGACAAATCGGTCATTTCCACCCCCAGCGCGGCAAACAAGCTGCGAATAGAATGATCGTATTCGACGCTAATCCCTTCCAGCGAACAGCCGGGGTAGTAGCCGTAGTTCATCGTTTTTCTCCAATTGGTGGATGGGGGGAAGAAGTAATTAGTAATTGGTAATTACCCAATTACCAATTACCAATTACCCAATTACCTCTTCCCCTCCCCTCTCCTTCTCCATCGCCCGCTTATAAATGCGGCGGAAGTTGCCGCCCCCCAGAGGTAATGGTGGTGGTTTGACCCGCCCCCTGACGAGCAACTTCCAGGCCAGTGGTAGATTATCTTTGAGTTGGCCGGTGAGCAGTTGGGTGATGCCGGCGACGGAGGCGTCGTGGATTTTACCGTTGAGGCGCATGTTGCTGATGAAGCCGTTGTAGTAGAGGCCGATCTCCTTGACGCCGGGTTGGATCCCGTTTTGTAGGGCCAGGGCGCGGGCGGCGGTCATGGCGGCGGCTGGCTCCACCTGCTGCGGGCAGCGCGCCGAGCAGGTTTCGCAGCCGACGCAGAGCCAGATGCTTTTGCTGTTAAGCACCGCCTCTTCCCGCCCCAACCGGATGCTGTGCATAATTTGGGCCGGTTTCAAATCCATCCACGCGGCCATCGGGCAGCCGGCGGAACATTTGCTGCACTGGTAGCAGAGGTTCGCGTTCTGCCCGCTGATCGCTTCGATTTGTTGTCGGAATGCCATTTGTGGGGTTCCTCTTCCGTTGGAAAACACACAAAAAAGATAGGTTGTCACACCCGTCAACATAGTAATTGTTTATAGGGTCGTTGTACAATTCCCTTTTAGCTCGCCTTTTGAGCCAAAAAGGTCAGATTGCATCCGGTTGACGGAAATTCTTCACTGATGATTGGTAACTGGGAATTCCCAGTTACCAATTTACTAAATCATCCCAGGCAAAATCATCTACATATTTACGCCAACGTATATGAGCGTCCTGCCCAGTATGGTAGTCGATTAGTAATGTTTTACCGCCATTAGTACTTGTGTAGGATCGAGCCATGTTATTGACTATGCTACAATCCCATCGTAATATGCTAATGGGAGTCCTCATGAGGTTCAGGTCATAATTTGAGGCAGCTATGGTCAAAGATAAACAACCAAAAACGCCCTCGACCTTCAATGGAATTGACACTATCAACAACAGCAACAGTTTCCCCACTAACGAACAGCCATATTACGGATTGTTTGAGGCATCGCCCATATCGCTTTGGGTAGAAGATTTCTCCGAGGTCAAGCTTTACATTGAACGTCTCAAACAAAACGGTGTGATAGAATTTAAGAATTATTTTGACCAGCATCCTGAAGCTGTTATCCACGCAATCTCTTTAGTAAAAGTCATAGATGTTAATCAGGCCACTCTGAAGATGCTAGGCGCTAAAAGCAAAGCGGATTTGCTGGCTAATCTGGATCGCGTTTTCGGACCAGAGGCTGCTACCGTTTTCCAGGAAGAGCTTGTCTTAATCGCCTCCGGTAAAACGGTTTTTGAGAATGAAGGGGTCAATTACACGCTGAGTGGCAATCGGTTAGACGTCAATGTACGCTGGACAGCTGCCGCGGCTTGCGAAGAAACATTGTCGCGGGTGATCGTTTCTATTATTGATGTAACTGATCGCAAGCGGGCGCAAGCGGAGATGCAACAAGCTAAAGAATATGCTGAATTGTTGTTTCGCGTTGTGCCCAGCGCCATTTTTACGGTGGATACAAACGGCCGTATCACCAGTTGGAACGATAAAGCCGCAGAACTTGTTGGGTATGAAGCTGACGAGATCATAGGTCAGAGTTGTAAACTCTTTGCTCGGTATCCCTGTGTATTGAGATGCGCTCTTTTCGCGGGCGATACGTCTAAACCAATTACCAAAGCCGAGTGTAAAATCCAAGCCAAAGACGGCCGTTTCCTGACCATCGTTAAAAACGCTGATTGGTTGCATGACGCCAATGGAACAATCATAGGCGGTATTGAAAGCATCCAGGATATAACCGACCGTAAAGAATTGGAAACAAAGTTGCGGCGACAACTACAAGAAGAAGAGCTGCTGGGTAAAATAATTTCAATCGCCTCTACGGCTGATGATTTTCTGGTTGCCCTGGAGGAAATCAGCCAGCAAATGGCGCATTTTTACCGGGTGCCAAAATCAGCCTTCGCTTTATTTAACGAGCAGAAAACAACAGCCGAAGTTATTGCCGAATATCGTCAGCCAAACCAAACAAGTTCACTAGGCCAAATCATCCCCGTTGCCGGCAATCTTTCCATGAAATACCTACTGGAAAATAAAGCGCCACTGGCTGTTACCGACGCCCAAAACGACCCGATTATGGCTCCCATTCATGACATGATGCGGCAGCATCAAATTGCTTCCATCCTCGTTATCCCCATTCTCATCAGCGGGGAAGTTGTAGGCACGATGGGGTTTGATTCACCGCATCTGCGGCAGTTTAGTATAGATGACATTGAAATAGGGCAGCGGGCAGCGACTCAAGTTAGCCAGGTATTGCAGCGAGCCCAAGCCCAGCAAGCTTTACAGGAGCAGCGAGATTTTGCCCACCAGGTTATGGATAATATGGGGCAGGGCCTGGTCGTAGCCCGCACTGATTGGACAGTTGAATATTGCAACCCGGCTTTTGCTCAATTGTTGAGTCAGACACCTGAGGCTATTATTGGGAAATCGGCTCTTAACCTGGTCTACCAGATGAATCCCAAACTAGTGAAAATCGTTCAATCCCGTTGGCTAAAGGGGAAAACACAGACGCTTGAAATCCCGATGAAACATGCTGATGGGTCGCCGGTTTATACGCTCATGACGGCCGTTCCCCGATGGCAAGAAGGCCGGGTGGTTGGCGCCATCGCCGTTGTCACCGACCTGACCCAACGCAAAACAATCGAACAAGAATTAGCCAGCGCCCGCGATCAAGCCATCGAAGCCTCGCGCCTCAAATCGGAATTTCTGGCTAACATGAGCCATGAAATTCGCACCCCGCTCAATGCGGTTATTGGTATGACCAGCCTTTTGCTGGAAACATCCCTGGACAGTGAACAAGAGGATTTCGCCAAAACAATTCACAGCAGTGGTGATGTATTACTCTCCCTCATCAATGATATCCTCGACTTTTCAAAAATTGAAGCGGGTAAACTGGAACTGGAAAAACGGCCGTTTTTCCTGCGCGATTGCGTCGAAGAAGCATTAGATGTTGTCGTTTCTAAAGCCGCAGAAAAAGGATTAGAACTGGCCTACATCATCGAAGAAAACGTGCCCCAGACCATCATCGGCGACGTTACCCGGCTGCGGCAAATATTCGTCAATTTGCTCAATAACGCGATTAAATTTACCGAAACCGGCGAAGTGATCCTAAAAGTCACCAAAGAACCAACTACACACCGCCAACATACACCTAACAAAGAAATAATTCTGGAAACATTGCACTTTGCCATTCAAGATACCGGTGTCGGCATTCCTAAAAATCGACGTAATCGTTTATTCATGTCCTTCAGTCAGGTAGACGCCTCAACAACTCGTAAATATGGCGGAACGGGTCTGGGACTGGCTATCAGCAAACACCTGGTGGAAAAGATGGACTGGGAAATCTGGGTGGACAGTGAAGTTGGCAAAGGCTCAACCTTCCACTTTACCATCCAGGCTGAAACTGGAAACCCACGCCGCCGCGTATTCTTGCGCGGTAGTCAGCCGACCTTAACCGGTAAGCGTGTTCTCATTGTGGATGATAATGAAACAAATCGTCTTATTCTCGCCAGACAAACCAGCTTGTGGGGTATGAAGCCAACCGTCACCCAATCAGGGCCTGGCGCTTTAACCCAAATCTACAAAGGCACACCGTTTGATATAGCCATTTTGGATATGCATATGCCCGACATGGATGGTCTTACCTTAGCCACAAAAATCCGCCAAATCCGCGACGCACACTCTTTGCCGCTGATCATGCTAAGTTCTATTGGCGAACGAAATGAACATAAAGCCGAAGCCTGGTTTGCCGCTTTTTTAACCAAACCGGTTAAACCGCAACAACTGTTCGATACATTAACTGGCATATTGACCGATTCACTTTCCACAAAAAAACAATCACCCCCACAACGCCAGCTTGACCCCGAAATGGGCCAGCGTCATCCTTTATGTATCCTCCTGGCCGAAGATAACCTCGTCAACCAAAAAGTTGCCCTACGTATTCTGGAACGCATGGGATATTGCGCGGATCTGGCAGCCAATGGGTTGGAAGTGTTAGAAGCTTTGCAGCGTCAATTTTATGATGTCATCTTGATGGATGTGCAAATGCCCGAAATGGATGGCGTGGAAGCCACGCAACAAATCCGCGATATCTGGCCCCAAGATCAACAGCCGCGCATCATTGCCATGACCGCCAACGCCCTCATCGGTGATCGTGAAAAATACCTTGACTCTGGCATGGATGACTACATCAGCAAACCAGTACGCATTCAAGAACTTATGCAAGCCTTAGATCAATGTCCTCCCCGACCAGACTGACTGCCAAAGGAATGTCATTTCCCAAACAGTCGGTTTAACCAATCCTTTTGCTTCCAGCAGTGGTTTCCCATTGAATGAAAATGACGTGTTGTTGTAACCCGATTTTGTAAGTCGCCCTGCATTTATAGGAGGAGACAAAACCGCTCGTAGTGAACCACGTAGTCCGCAGAGTGGCGTTGGTTGGTCACATAATGGCGCTCCGCAGATTGCGTGCCTGACTACAAACATATTCCCTGATTCAGGATGAGGATTATTTAGCGAAACCGACCGCCCTGGTTTCCCGAATTACCGTTACCTGTATTTGGCCGGGGTATTGCATACTGTCTTCAATATTCTTGGAAATTTCTTTGGACAGTCGCATCGCCCCCAGATCGTCGATTTTGCCGGGCTTGACCAAAATGCGGATTTCACGGCCGGCTTGTAATGCGTAAGCGCTTTCGACGCCGGGGAAAGACGTGGCGATTTCTTCTAGTGTACGAACGCGCTTGATATAGTTTTCCAGACTTTCGCGTCGTGCGCCAGGCCGCGCGCCAGAAATGGCGTCGGCTGCCTCAACAATAATGGCTTCGACCGATTCTTGTTCGGCTTCATGGTGATGGGAGGCGATGGCATTGACAACAATGTTAGGGACATTGTACCGTTTAGCATATTCAGCGCCCAGCGCGGCATGTGTGCCTTCTTGTTCATGGTCCATCGCTTTGCCCAGGTCGTGCAGCAAGCCGCCCATTTTGGCTATTTCTACATTGGCGCCCAGTTCAGACGCCAAGACAGAAGCGATTTTGGCGGCTTCGACGGCGTGGTGTAACTGATTTTGTCCATAGGAGGTGCGATATTTAAGACGGCCCAGTTTTCTGAGTATCTGGGGATGGAGGCCATGCACGTTGGCTTCGTAGGCGGCCTGGTCGCCGGCTTCCTTAATATCTTTTTCTACTTCTTTTTCGGCGTCTTTAATGAGTTTCTCGATGCGGGCAGGGTGGATACGGCCGTCTACAATCAACCGTTCCAGCGCGCGGCGGGCTACTTCCCGGCGCACCGCGTCAAAACTGGAGATAGTGACCGCTTCCGGCGTATCATCTACCACAACGTCTACCCCGGCGGCTTGTTCAAAAGCGCGAATATTACGGCCGTTCCGCCCGATAATGCGTCCTTTCATCTCTTCCTTAGGCAGTTGCACTGTTGAAACCGTAATTTCGGCCACTTGGTCACTGGCAACTCGTTGAATCGCCATGGCAATATATCCGCGGGCTTTGGATTCGGCCGTTTCCTTGGCCTGGTCTTCGATTTCCCGCATCAAGCGAGCCATATCCTGGCGCGACTCCTTTTCCACCTCATCCAAAAGCTGTTGTTTCGCCTCATCACTCGACATCGCAGCAACCTTCTCCAATTGGGCGCGATGTTCCTGGGCGATTTTATTCATCTCATTTTGGCGGCGGTCCAACCGGCTTTGTCGTTTATTCAACATTTGTTCGCGCTGTTCGATATTTTTAGCCTGTTGATCTAATTTTTGATTGCGAATATCAACCCGCTCTTCCGCACGCGCCAGATCCTGGTAGCGTCGTTCGGCCACCTTCTCCGCTTCCTGTCGTAACTGTCTGGCCTCATCCTTGGCCCGCTTAATCGTTCCGGCGGCTTCTTTTTCCGCTGCGCTTCGCCGCTCATTAATTTCTTGTTTTAACGCTTCATATGTTTGCTCAGTGCGTGGTTTCATATAGAACCACATAGCGCCAGCAGCGATGATCGCTCCTGCCACCAATCCGGCTAAAGCCCATAATCCTGGCATAATCATTCTCCTTTATGAGATGGTGTCGTCACCTACGTCTGACTTCATGGTTTGCCACATCTCGTCTGATACTTGTTTGATAATTCCATAATGAAAGCCGCGCCGTTGTAAAAAGCGGCCGATCTTGAGTCGAAATTCTTCCATTGGCAGGGAGGCCCAAAGCCTGGCTTTCTTTTCGGCGGCGCGGCGGGCAGCGGCCATTTCATCCAGGTCTGCCAGAATTGTCTCAAAGACATCACGGCTTACGCCTTTTTGTTGTAACTCTTGCCGTAATAGCATTTGACTGCGCGGCCTAAATGTTTCTCGCTGTTCAACCCAATAATAAGTAAATGCCACATCATTTAGCAGGTCAACAGCCTGCAAATGATCAAGCACCATATTAACTATTTGTGCCTCAAACCCCTTGCGTTCTAAATGACGCTGTACTTCAGTTACACTGCGGGGACGATAACTAATTAGACGAATGGCAGTTTTCTTGGCCTTATCTAAAGAATCTTGCTGTTGCAAATCCTCGATTTCCCTAGAAGAAAGCGATTGTCCAACTTTCAGTCTGGATGCAGTAATAAAAGGTAGGCCGAATGCAAAATCACCATCCAAAAAAACATTGACTCTGTCCGAGTTTCTCTTTTGGATCGTCAGCGCCGTAATTAGTTTCATGTTAAATAGAATCATAATGCGGTAAACCGCATGTGCGAAGTGACTAAAATGGAAAGTGGCTAAAATGCGAATTGCCATTCATCATTATTTGTGCAGTTGATGCAGATGTTTGAGGGTAATTCTGTAATATACCCAATGTAATGAAACTTGATCCTTTACATACAAAAAGCCGTGACTTTATTTGTCACGGCTTTTGATCAGTTGATTCATTCTTATTGTTGTTATTAATAAACCAATACAGATGCCCACCGAAAACTGGTGAACTGGTGCCCAACAATCCCGAAATGGTATTATTCTGTACCTGTTTACAACAATCTCATCCCTGAACTAAAGCCTATCAGAGATGTCTAAAATCCTGATCTTCGTAACAGACTAAGCTGTAGCCTGTTTCTAGCAATGACAAAAAAATGCATTTTAGAATTTAATCGGCTTTGGCTGCGGCCGTTTCAAGCGGCGCTAACCCTGCTTGCTGCCGGACTAAATTCTCCAATTCGGTCATCATGACCGGGTTTTCGGCCAGGAAGATTTTGGCATTTTCCCGTCCCTGGCCCAACAATGTTTCACCATAACGAAAAAAGGCGCCCCGTTTCTCGATTATCTCATAGCCCACAGCAAGGTCTAGTACATCGCCGTTTTTAGAGATACCTTCATTATACATGATGTCGAACTCAGTTTCCGTGAAGGGGGGGGCTACCTTGTTTTTCTTCACTTTGACGCGCGTTCTATTGCCTACCACATCCCCTTTAATTTTGAGGGCCTGAATCCGGCGAATGTCTAAGCGCACGGAGGCATAAAACTTGAGGGCATTACCGCCGCTGGTTGTTTCTGGGTTGCCAAACATCACCCCAATTTTGGAGCGGAGCTGGTTTGTGAAAATGACAACGGTGTTGGTTTGCTTGATGACGCCTGACAATTTACGTAACGCTTGTGACATCAATCGGGCTTGCAGGCCCATATGGGAATCGCCCATTTCACCTTCAATCTCGGCCCGGGGTACGAGAGCGGCTACGGAATCAATGACGACCACATCCATTGTGCCGGATCGAATAAGCGCATCGGCTATTTCCAGCGCTTGTTCGCCGGTATCGGGTTGGGAAACGTAGAGGTTATTGACGTCTACGCCACATTTTGCCGCGTAGCCGGGATCGAGCGCATGTTCCATATCTATGAAGGCGCAAATGCCGCCCAGTTTTTGTGCTTCAGCAATGATGTGTTGGCAAAGTGTTGTTTTACCTGATGATTCGGGGCCGTAAATCTCAATGACACGGCCGCGCGGTACGCCGCCGACTCCGAGGGCAATATCCAGAGAGAGCGCCCCGGTGGGAATAGCTTCGATTTGTAGGTGATAGGCTTCACCTAATCGCATGATGACCCCTTCGCCGAAGCGTTTGGTCAGGGTCGCCAGAGTGTTCTCTAAAGTACGATCTCGTTTTTGCTTGCTCATCTATTATCTTTCAGCGGCCGCTTATCAGAATTGCCTTTAATATGGTAAAAATTTGATTATGTAGTGTACAATAGCGTTATGGAATTCGCAAACATCGGGGGCCTGAATCAGGAGGCCAATCAGGTTCGTGTGGCTGCGCGTGAAGATGCGCGGGCGATCACGAGTTTATTACGTCAGGTTCCTTATTCCCATATTCATGTAGATTGGCATTTACCGGTAGATTGGTTGGGTAGCCCAGGGTTTGTGGTGCTGCCGGAGCGTGAGTTTCGGACGGAGCAGCGGCGTTCGGTGGCCTCGAAGTTTTTGCCGCCGCGGACGCGCTTGCAGGGATGTTTGGCGGTGGCCGCGGATCCGCCGCCGGCGGCCTGGGTACGGGTGGCTTCGATTACGGCGGTGTACAATCCTAAAGCGGTGTTGGCGGCGTTATTGGCGCGGGTGTTTGATTTTTTGCGCAGCACGGCCGTTTCCGAATTAGGCTGGCTGGCAATGCGTGATTGGCCTAATGGGTGGCTGCCCGATTTTGGCTTTGTACTGGCCAATGAGATCGAGACGTATGTGAAAGAAGACGAATGGTTGCCACCTATGACGGCCGTTCCCAACCTGAAAATTCGCCCTGTACGTTTAGACGATATGGATGCGTTGGAGAAACTAGAAGCCGAAGCATTTGAGCAATTGTGGCGGCATAGCGCGAGCACATTAACCCTGGCCAGCCGCCAGGCATTATGTTTTGACGTGGCTGAATGGGAAGATCGCGTCGTTGGCTTTCAACTCAGCGCGAGAAGCGGCAGAGGGGTGCATCTTGTGCGCCTGAC
>JAJRYT010000102.1 GCA_024275635.1 Chloroflexota bacterium
TCACGATATTGTAAAAGAGCGTGTTATGATTGTACATGGTGTCTCCTTTGTTTTGACTTGTGTTGTTGGTTACTCACAAGTTTATCTCAAAACGAGGGGACACCACCTTTGTGTTAAATAAGATTTGTCAGTCAATCAGGTCTCAGGGAGCAAGTTCTAGCAGATGCTAAACAGTAAGCAATATTCAGCTTACTGAACAGCGCCATTATACCCGTCGGGTAATTTGTTGGTAGTAAAGATTGTGTTAAATGGAAACGGCCGTTTGCCCACTGCCCGGTCAATTTTTGTTCCATTATTAGAGATGTGGGAACGGCCGTGTTTTCTTACCTTTCATACAGCAATCACTCAATAGCCTTTATCCCACGTTAAGGAGATTAGGAAATTCAATCTCCCAATCTCTTCTTTCAATAAAGGTTATGGATGCCAGGTGATGTCGGGAACAGTGGCCGGGGTGGCGTAGGGGCCGTTGGCCAGGTCATCAAAATAACTATGGGCGAGCAGGCTTGAATAGGAGAACAACGCATGGCCGGCCGTTCCAATTTGGCGGGCCATGTTGATGCGGGCTTCGATTTCGTCGAAGGTGCAGTAACCTGCGCCAATGCCGGGGATGATGTAACGGCCGTTGCTGTCCCCCTGAAAATTCTGCACCAATGTCTGCCATCTGGCCTGCGTCCAAAAACTGTTATCGGGGCAGTTGTACGTGCCGGGGTAAATCATGGGTGAAATACTATCAATATAAGGGTTTTGCCCGCCAATCCACGCTTTAGAATCTTGATAATAATCATGATACCCTTCCAATCCCCCCCATCCCCAATAATCAACATAAATCGGCCAGACGGCTGCCGACAGCCACAAACCCTTTTTGAGCGGCACGATCTGATTGTAAAACTTGGCTACCGTGCCATTCACCTGCCGCCGCTGCCATTCAGGGTAGGTGTAGGCGCTGTCATAATTAGCCTGACTGACCGGGTCGTAGGAGGCATCGCTGGCCCCATAGCGAATGTTGTCCAGGTGAATGCCGTCAATATCGTAGCGCGTGACCAGATCAGCAGCGACGGCCAGGTAATGATTATCGCCAAACACGGAGGCCGGAGTCGCCCGTTGGTAAACATCGCACAGCACAGCGCTGTTGCTGTGCCACTGCAAGCCTTTTAGTTTTCCACCAGTTACGCCATGCTCATTTTTAAGCAAATAATAGAAGTGAGTCGGGGTGGCGTTGGGGTCGGGCGGGTTGTTGCAGTCGCTCCAAACCGGGTAGACGTTCATGTAGGCATGGACTTGTATCCCGGCGGCGTGCGCCTGCTGCACAAAATAGGCCAGCGGATCCCATAGAGGATCGGGCGGTTGTCCCAGAGCGACGCCGCTTACCCGCTGCGCCCAGGGTTCGATGTTAGATTGATAGAAAGCATCGGCCGTGCCCCGCACCTGAAAAAAGATGGCATTAAACCCGGCCATAGCTGCATTTTGCACGATCTCGTCAATTTTGGCCGGAGCGGCGGCCTGCCCATACCTTGTCCAGTCAAAGCGCGTGACCCATAACCCGCGAATTTCGGTCATGGGCACAAGGGGCGGGTCTGATTTGGTAATAATTGGTAAATAAACAAACGTGCCTCCTGACGTCTGCCCCTGGGTGGATGAGGCAGAGATTATCATTATGAAGACTAGACCAATCACGATCAATAAGCGCCATCTTGATATATTCATAGGCATTGTTGTAGCGCAATGTCCGCAAATCCTCAAATCCCCCACTAATAATCGTTCCGAACCATAGATCAAGATTTTCGAGTAACGACGAACCCTCCCGGAAGTTAACCTGATGAAACCAGAACTATTCGTGAACTTCCGCGAGGGTATCTCAATAGCTACGTTCGCGGTACAAATCTCACGAATTAGAACAAGCGCTCTCCCGCTTTTCGTGTCACAAAATTCCATTTCAGAGATTGCCGGGGGATACGGCTTGTATCACTCTTCGGGTAGATGGGGACTATTTTCCCATCTACTGGGGTTTGGATAGCAGGTATTATTCACGCAGACTTTATTTTTGATATGCTATCATAAGCGACATACGTTAGAAATCGTTTTGATAAGGGGTAGATATGTCTCGCACGTACAGGAATTATTGGGTTGTTATTGTTATTTTACTAAGCATGATTTTAACTGCTTGTATAAGTGGCCCGGACAAAGTTTGTATTGTGCTAGATACGGGTGGGGAAAATGATAAAGGCTTTAATGAGCAGTCACTCAAGGGAGCGCGGGAGGCGGCAGCCGAGGCAGATCTGGATTTTGCTCATGTTGTGTCTTCATCACCCAATGATTATCTATCTAATATCAACAGTTTTGTCAGTGAAGGCTGTGATCTCGTTATAACAGTTGGGTTCTTGATGGGAGAGGCAACTGCTGAAGCGGCGCAAGCCAATCCGGATGTGCAGTTTGCTATTATTGACGTGGCTTATACGCCTGGATTTGGCTGCGCTGAGAGTGTGGAGAGTTGTTATTCCGAGGAAGGCGGCTTGAATAATGTGACCAGTTTGATGTTTGCTGAGGATGAAGTAGGGTATGCGGCAGGCACATTGGCGAGCTGCATGAGTGAAACTGGCGTTATTGGCTCGGTTTCTGGCGCAGAAATTCCGCCGGTGGTTCGCTTTGTAACCGGCTACCAAAACGGAGCCAAAGCATATAATCCAGATATTGAAACGTTGAATATTTATGTGGGTGACTTTACTGATGCGATTACGGGTAAGCAGTTGGCGGAAGAGCAAATCCGGAATGGCGCTGATGTTATTTTTGGGATTGGGGGGAATACGGGTAATGGCGCTTTGCTGGCCGCACATGAGGCGGGCAAGCTGGCGATCGGGGTAGATGTCGATCAATATTTCACATTCCCTGATGTGGCTCCTTCACTTTTAACCAGCGCGGCCAAGAATATGGATGTGGCCGCTGGAGAGGCAGTGCAAGCGTTTGCCAAAGGTGAATTGTTACCTGGTATTAAAAAATCAAATATGGCTAATGACGGTATTGGCCTGGCTCCATACCATGATTGGGAAGATGAAATTCCAACTGTGTGTAAAACGGCCGTTAACATTGTCATCGGTGGCCTTAGTTCTCGTGTTATCGAAACCGGATATACCCCATAAGCTTAAGGCGAATAGAATCATTACCATTTTCCTATCTCGCTTTCTTTCATGGTCACGCCTTCTTCACAGGCAAAACCCTTGGTTCATGTTATTATTTTTTCTGTTACCCATACGAAGGGAAGCGTATGATTAAGTCTATTGCGAACCAAAAGAAAAGCATATTCCCCCCGGAGCGCTTGCTATGATTCCCCCTCAAGATCAACAAGATGAAACGGCCGTTTCCGCCCCCGGAAGCTCGCGTCTGCCGTTATTGTTATCCCTGCTTATGACGATTGTCTTAGCGGCCGTGTTTACCAGCAGCCGGGCATTACTTACCCAAAATGGTCAGACCCTGTTCCTTGGCCCAATAAACCCGCTGCTTATCCTGAGCGCCGTTATCGGCGTCTATTTAGTGTGGCGCAAAAAAGTAGTTTTAGGAACAGGGGTGTTGGCGGTCGTTTATTTTGTCGCGCTGGGGATCAGCATCAGCCAAAGGGCCGGTTTTGGACTGGCTTTAATCATCAGTATTACATTTGTGGTCGCTGTACTCATCAGCCATTCCTGGCCCAAACATTTGCTGTTTCCAGGCATGGTTGTTCTGATAGGAAGCGCCATTGCTATCCTCCTGGCGGATTTGTACTGGCCGGTTCCTCGCCCGGCAGCTCCGGAATTTTTACGGCCAATCTTCCTCGGCGCGGCCGTTTTCATGATTCTGCTTATTATATTTTTAGTTTTCCGCGAATTTGCCTCTTATGCGCTTAGAACCAAGCTGCTGGTTAACTTCATGGCCGTGACATTAATTCCTTTATCGTTACTATCCTTTTTCAGCAGCCAGTACACACGTGCGATTTTGATTAAGGATGCCAACAAAATCTTATTAACGGCCGCCGCACAAACGGCCGTTACCCTGGACGACTTCTTCAAAAACAACGAAAATGATATTCGCGCCGAGGCCAACATTATTGGAACTGCCTACGATTGGGACTACTTTAACAACCTTACCGACGAAGAACGCCTCGGGCCGGTTGGTACCCTGGCCGAACAAAAAGCGGTTAGCTTACTGCGAACATACCGTGATAAAGACCCCATCAACATTGCCTCCTACGCCTTGCTAGATATGGAAGGGCAAGTTCTGTTTGAATACCCGCCCGGCGATACCAACAGCGACGAATCTGGGTGGAGCTATTACACAGAAGTTGTAAAGACCGGCCGGGCCTACATTTCGCCAGTTGAATTCTTGCCCGAAACCAACCAGGCTTATTTCCACTTTAGCGCTGTGGTCATGGACAATTTAGGCAAGCAAGTGGGCGTCTTACGCGCCCGTTACAAAGCCTCCATCTTACAACCTTTGATCACCCGCAGCACCGGGTTGGTCGGCGGGCAGTCGTTTGCCGTCTTATTCGATGAAAACCAGATGCATCTGGCGCATGGGACAGCTCCGGAAACGATCTTTAAATTGGTTGCCTTGCCTGCGCCTGAGAAGATCGCTGCCCTACAAGCGGCCCATCGCTTACCACATCTACCGACTGAAGCATTGTCAATGAATCTGGCTACGTTATCGCAAAACCTGGAGAATATAACGACACAGCCATTCTTTACGGCCACAGATGCAGCAACAGGGGAGCGCATCAATCAGGTGGCCGTGGCGTTTATGGAAGAGCAACCCTGGCAGGTTGCCTTTTTTCAGCCGCAAGATGTTTTTCTGGAACCCGTGCAGGTCCAAACCCGCCGCACAGTTGTGTTAGCATTACTCATCTCCGGCATAGTGGCCGCGGTTGCCGTGGGATCGGCCTATTTCTTAACCCGTCCAATAATTGCGCTGGAAGCTTTAGCCGCTAAAGTAGCTGAAGGCGACTTAACGGTGCATGCCCCTGTAACTAGTGGGGATGAAGTAGGCGCACTGGCACACACATTCAATATGATGACCGCTCAGTTGAAGGATTTATTTGACAGCTTGGAAAAGCGGGTGGCCGACCGGACTCGGGCGTTGGAAATTAGCGGCGATGTTAGCCGGCAGTTATCAGCAATTTTGGACCGGCAGGAGCTGGTAACGGCCGTTGTCAAGCAAGTACAGCAAGCCTTCAATTATTACCATGTCCATATCTATCTATTTGATGACACAAACGAAAACCTGGTTATGGTGGGTGGTACAGGCGACGCTGGTCAAACCATGTTGCAGCAAGGACATAAAATCCAGGCAGGGAAAGGCTTAGTTGGTCGAGCCGGCCAGTTTAACGCTACCCAACTGGTTCCTGATGTTACTCTAGAGCCGGGCTGGCTGCCCAACCCCCTCCTGCCGAACACACAGGCTGAAATTGCCGTGCCTATTGCAGCTGGTGAACGGGTGCTTGGCGTCCTGGATGTGCAGCACGACCAACTAGGTGGCCTGGATGAAGCGGATGCGGGACTATTGCGTTCGATTGCCGGGCAAGTAGCCAACGCCTTACAAAATGCGCGGCTTTATGAGCAAACCCAGCAGCAGGCCGAACACCGCTCCATGTTGAACATTATTAATCAAAAGATTCTAAGTACAAATACAATTGAAGACGCCATGAAAACTGCCGTTCGTGAATTAGGTCGTACGTTGAACGTACCTCATACCGGTGTCAAACTAAACCAGGGTCAGCCTGAGAATAGCAAGAACTCAAACACACTGCAAAAAGACTAGTATCCGTAACCCGAAGTCCGTATCACGTTATCCGACGGGCTTCCCGGAGGTAGAGCTTTCGGAATACGGTATACGGATTACCGAATACGGGTACTAGGGTTATCGCAGCAATATAGTGCAGAAAATTTTTGACATAATTATATTTGATAGGAGTACAAAATCATGAAACGGCAAATTCCCCAGTTCAAGTTATCCAGGCCAGTTATGCGTCGGGCAATTCTCTTGAGTTTATCGATCTTATTGCTGGCCGGCTGCACGGGCCAGGAAGCGGTCGAAGATGCAGTCGAGATCGGAGTCATTGCCCCTATTACGGGCAGCATACCAGTTGTTGGTCAATCCACAGTAAATGCGGCCAATTTGGCTGTCAAAGAAATTAACGATGCTGGGGGGCTTCAAGTCGGCGATCAACAAATACAAGTGACACTGGTTATTGAAGACGATAAAGATCAGACAGGAGCGGCCGTTAGCGCCGCCCAGAAATTGATCAACCAGGATAACGTCGTCGCCATCATCGGCCCCCAAGCCAGCCGTAATGCCATCCCAGCTGCGACGATTGCCGAAAATGCCCACGTCCCCATGATCAGCCCCTGGTCAACCAACCCCGATACCACCAGCGGCAAACAATACGTCTTCCGAGCCGCCTTTATAGACCCGTTTCAGGGGCGCGTATTGGCCCGGTTTACTATCGAGAACCTGGGCGTAACCAAGGCGGCCGTTCTCTACGATGAAGCCAGCGCCTATAACCGCGATATTGCCGAAATATACAAACAGGTCATGGAAGAAGCCGGCGGCAATGTCGTCGCCTTTGAAACCTACACGACCGGCGAAGAAGATTTCTCCAAACAATTGGCCGCCATTCAAGAATCAGGCGCCGAGCTGCTCTTTTTGCCCAACTATGGCGAGGTGGTCATGCAAGTCCAGCAAGCGCACAAGATGGGTTTAGACATACCCATGTTAGGCAGCGATAGCTGGGGATCCATCGCCCCGGAAGATCGGGCCGCCCTGGAAGGGTACTATTTCAGCACCCACTACGCGCCCGATATTGTCAGCGAAGCGGCGCAGACATTCGTTCAAACGTATCAAGACGCTTACGGCGAAGTGCCCGATGATGTGGCCGCCTTGACCTACGATGCGTTTAAGATGTTATTTCAAGTGATGGCTACCCAGGGCAAAACTGACGCCGAGTCGATTCGCAACGGATTAAACAGTATCGGCAGCTATAACGGGGTCACGGGGACGATGGAATATCAGGGCACAGGCGATCCGGTTAAAAGTGCGGTCATTCTGCAAATTGTGAATGGCGAACTGAAATTTTATGAAATAGCCAATCCGTAAGCCGTATAGACCCTGTTATTTGGTTATTGGTTGTTGGTTGAGTAACGAATAACCAATAACGCTCTCCAATGTGAGGCAATGGGACGTTCTTGTCATCTAACTGTGATGCAATATCAAGGAAAGCATTTGCAATGAAATTCTGGCAAAATAGTCTAAGGACACGTTTGGTAACTTACTTGCTGTCGTTTTCACTTATCCCCATGCTACTCATCGGGGGGCTTGCCTACTATAAAAGTAGAACCACCTTGCAGGCGGCGACGATTCAAAAACTTGATTCAGTCGCGGTTCTGAAAGAGCTGGAAATTGATAGCTGGATTACAGAGAAGACACAATTGACACGTTTGTTGACTCAAGCGCCAACTGTCCTGGAATTTGTCGAACCTTTAACAACGCTTGAGGAAACCGACCCGGCTTTTCAGACGGCTTACAATTCCCTCGACAGCTACCTGGGCGATGTTTTAACAGAAACCCCTGATCTCTTGGAAATATCTATACTCAATGGGGTCGGGGGCAAAGTTGTGCTGTCCACCAATAAAGAGCGCGAGGGTGGTTTCCATGTAACGGACGCCTTCTTTGTGGAAGGGCGGGAAGCGACTTATGTGCAGAATGTTTATTTCTCGCCAGACTTAAATAAGACGACAATTACGATCTCCTCGCCATTAACTAATGATGCCAAGCAAAAGGTGGGCGTGCTCGTTGTCCATCTAAACCTGGACCGTCTAAATGAAATCATTCTGGAACGTTCGGGGTTGGGCAAAACGGGCGAGACTTACCTGGTTGATAAACTGAACGTGTTCATCTCCCAGGCCAGAGGCGGGCAAGCAGAGTTTCCGCGCGGCGTACACACGGTAGGGATTGACAAGGCGTTGGCCGGCGAAAATGGCAGCGGCTTTTATGAAAATTATAAAGGGGAAGAAGTATTCGGGGCCTATCGCTGGCTTGAGAACCAGGACATGGCGCTGTTGGCTGAAATTGAACAGGCCGAAGCACTGGCGCCTATTAACCAATTCAGCCGAATCTTTTTCTCCATTGGGTTGTTTGT
This sequence comes from Chloroflexota bacterium, assembly GCA_024275635.1. Taxonomy (GTDB): domain Bacteria; phylum Chloroflexota; class Anaerolineae; order Promineifilales; family Promineifilaceae; genus JACKCC01. Next base: position 8,159 of record JAJRYT010000102.1, read on the forward strand.
TACTATCATTATTATCGTTGCTACGTTTATTATCGCCGGTCAAATCTCTAAACCGATATTGGCGATTGCCGAGACGGCCGCGCTGGTAACGGCCGGCGATCTTGAGCAAAGAGCGCCGGTGGTGACGAATGACGAGGTGGGGCAACTGGCCCAGGCTTTCAATCGTATGACGGTACAACTTCACGGCCTCATTACCGGATTGGAACAACGGGTTGCCGCCCGCACCCGCGCCCTCGAAGCCAGCGCGGATGTCAGCCTCCAACTATCTACCATTCTGGAACAGAAACAGTTGGTATCGGCCGTCGTGGAGCAGGTGCGTTCAGCCTTTAATTATTATCACGCGCATATTTACTTGTTCGACAAAACGGGCGAGAATTTGGTCATGACCGGCGGCACCGGGGAAGCCGGCGCAACAATGCTGACAAAGGGGCACAGAATTTCCCGGGGCGTGGGGTTGGTCGGCCGCGCCGCCGAACAGAACAGCGTGGTGCTTGTCCCCGATGTCTCCCAGGAAACAGGTTGGCTGCCTAATCCGCTGCTACCGGACACCAAGGCGGAAATTGCGGTTCCCATCGCCCTGGGCGACGATGTGTTGGGCGTGTTAGACGTGCAGCATAATATTGCCGGTAGTTTAACAGAAACAGATAAGCGCCTGTTACAGTCGGTGTCCAATCAAGTGGCTATTGCTCTGCGTAATGCCCGCCTGTTTGAACAGGCCCAACAACAGGCGGAACGGGAAGCGCTAGTGAATACCATCAGCGCCAAAATCCAAAGGGCCGTAGATATTGACGCGGTTTTGCAAACGGCCGTACGCGAATTAGGCCAGGCGTTGGACGCACAGCAGGCTACAGTGATATTAGACCAACAGTTTTTACGTAATTAGTTTGAGATAAGACCATTGTAGGTCTTTGGAGATAATCCGAAATGTGGCAACGAATATCTGGCAGTTTTCGACTGCGCTTAACAATATTGGTTCTCCTCGTCGTGTTGTTGCCCGTCCTGGCAGTGGCATTTTTCAATGTATCTCAAGGATCGCGCTCCCTGCGTCAAAATGCTGAGGAACAATTACAATCACAAGCCACCTTGCTTGCCGACACAGTCTCCACCTGGGAAGAAGCCACTGTCTTAGCGCTGCAGAACCTGAGTACGCAGCCCGACATTGTAAGTATGGACGCCGCGCAGCAAAAACCAGCTTTAACGAAAATGGCCGGCGTATATACGTACATGTATTTGATTGCTACAACGGATATGGAGGGCGTCAATGTCGCGCGCAGCGATGACGCTGCGCCCAAAGATTATCACGATCGGGCCTGGTTCTTAGGGGCGGCTGCGGGGAATGACATTACGCGCCAGTCACTCATTGGTCGTAGTTCCGGCGAACCGGCCGTTGTTTTCTCTGCGCCTATTCGAGATGACCAAAACAAACTTACCGGCGTTGCCCTCGTCGCCACAGACTTAACTGTTCTGGGCCAGCAAGTTGGCGCTGTTCGGATTGGCGAAACAGGGCTTGCTTTTTTAGTGGATGCGAATGGTTTTGTTTTGGCGCATCCTGACCCCGCTTTTTCTTCTGACGAACTGGTAGATCTGAGTGCTCATCCCGCCGTTCAAAAGACACTCTCCGGGCAAGGCGGTATTCTGACCTTTACCGATGAGGAAGATGTTGATTGGCTGTCTTATAGTATTCCCCTGGACAATGGCTGGGGCGTTGTGGTTCAGCAAACCGAGGCCGAAA
>JAJRYT010000103.1 GCA_024275635.1 Chloroflexota bacterium
TCAATGCAACTTTACTCGAGTACGAATATTTGAACATCGCATAAAAAGAGTGACATGCAAATATTATTTGAATACAAACCCACGCGGTCGAGTACGGTTTGGAAGCAATCTGTTAGGAATGTACAAAGTCGAGCTTAGTGACACCAACGAATACGGAATACGGAGAGAATATGTTAGCTACGAAATCAAAGCAATCTTGGATAATTCCTGCTATTTTGCTGGCGCTCATGGCGCTGCTCGTCTGGCGCGCGCCGGTGGAACAGTCGTTGGGGCAGGGGATTAAGATCGTTTATGTCCATGTGGGGCTGATTTGGGCGGCGCTGTTGGGCTTTGCGCTCAATGGGCTGCTGGGGCTGGTTACGGCCGTTACGGATAACAAAAAGCTGGCCGCCTGGATGCGCGTCATCGCCCAGGTGGCGCTGGGCGTTTTTGTGACCAGCGTCATCGTCAGTTTGCTGGCGGAGCGGGTGAATTGGGGCGGGATTTTTTGGCGAGAGCCGCGCAATATGGCGGTGTTTGCGGTAACGGCCGTTGCCGTTATTGTCCTGGTGCTCAACAGTTGGCTCCCCTGGCGGCGCGTACAAGGGTTGCTTACCGCCGGGCTGGCCGCTTACGCCATCTTGTCCCTGTCCGCCGCGCCGATGATCATGCACCCGGAAAATCCGGCGCGCACGTCGCCCTCGTTAGGGATTCAAGGGGCGTTTTACGGCGTTTTTGCGCTGGCGACACTGATTGAGGTTTGGTGTGTGTGGCGTTGGGGGCGGGGGGAAACGGCCGTAACCCAATAACCAAACCAGGAGAAGAATTTTGACACGAATTTCACGAATTAAAAGCGTTCAAATTCGTGAAATTCGTGTCGAAAAATTACATTATTGGACATGGTTCATTTTTGATGAAATCGTCTTTACAATGAGATGTGAATTGGAAATCCACATCTAAGACAAAAAGTGCGTTGAAACGCACTGAAGACCCGGTTCGAGCGCATCTCAACCCGTTTTTAACGGGTTTTTTGTCGCAGCCGCGCATTTGTAATACGGCGATGGCCGAACGTAAAGCCAATTTGTAAAGATGCAAAACCGAGTTTTGAACTATGCCCATTATTGACAATTAACGATTCACCATTCACAATTCTTTCGTGATTATTTTTGACATTCAAAACCTGACGAAAATCTACCCCGGCCAGACCTATCCGGCGAACAAAAATATCAGCCTGCAAATCCGGCAGGGGGAGATTTTTGGCCTGCTGGGGGACAATGGCGCGGGCAAGACGACGTTGGTCAAGCAGATGGCGAACCTGCTGACGCCCACGTCGGGAGAGATTTGGGTGATGGAACGGCCGTTAATGGCCGATCCCTATTTTGTCCCCCTGCACGTCGGCTACATGGCCCAGGACGGCCTGGCCTTCAACAGCCTGACCGTGGCCGAAACTCTCTACTTCACCGCCCATTTGCGCGGCCTCAACCGGGGCGATGCCCGCTGCGAGCGTGACCGGCTCATTGATTTGTGGCAGTTGGGCGATTTGCGCCGCCGCGTGCCCGGCAAACTATCTGGCGGCCAAAAACGGCTGTTACAGTTGGCGGCAGCCATGGCCGGGTCGCCGCCCATCCTCATCCTGGACGAGCCGACCAATCACCTGGACCCACAGCGCCGCCAGCAGGTGTGGCAGATTTTGCGCCGGTTGAACCGGGAACAGGGCACGACTATTATCTTCATCACCCATGACGCGATCGAAGCGGAGAAAATCATTCAGCGGGTGGGCATCATGCACGGTGGGGCTCTGGTCGCCCTGGGCAAACCAAGCGAGTTAAAGCGGCAGGTTGATAACAAACTGCGGCTGGAACTGCTGTTCCCGCCGGATGATCCGCCCTGTTTACCCGATTCCTGTGAGCCGCGTCTGCTGGATGAGGGACGCTGGCTGGTGTATTTAGCGAAGGAGGAGGTAACGGCCGTTCTCAACAGCCTCAACCTTCACCGCCTCGACGATTTCCGCTTACACTCAGCAACGCTGGAAGATCTGTACCTTCATTACACCAATGGAGAATTGGACACGGATTGACACAAAATAGGCTGGTTTTTATCTGTGTTTGTCGGCGTCAATCCGTATCTCATAAAAATGATAAGTGAACGGAAACGGCCGTCACTGGCCACCCAACTTTTTGACCTGATTCTTATCCAGTTGTCCAACTTTCGCTGGTCGTGGCGGCGGATGATCATCAGCGGCATGGCCGCGCCGCTGCTGAGTCTGTTGGCGCTGGGCGTTTTTGCTCGTGATGCCGGTCCAGAGGCGCTGGCTTACGTGTTCACAGGCAACATCGTCCTGGCGTTGATGTTCGAAAACCTCGGCAAAGTATCCGGCAACTTCGCCTTTATGAAAGCAATGGGCACGCTTGATTACTTTGCCACGCTGCCCATTCACCGTTATACAGTCGTGTTGGCTTCGCTTTTTTCTTTTCTGCTTTTGTCTTTGCCCTCCTCGCTGGTCATGCTGCTGGTTGGCGCATGGTATTTGCATATTTCACTCTCGCCGCATCTTTTGGTCGCCCTGGTTGTGCCGCTGACGGCCGTTTCGCTGGCGGCATTAGGCGCATTCATCGGCGTCGTCAGTCGCACGCCTGAGGAAGCTGGCCCGATAGCTACTTTACTCATCATGCTTTTCACCGCGCTTGGTCCCGTTGTCATTCCGCCGGAGCGATTACCTGGGTTTATGGTCTGGATCGGCCATTTCAGTCCCGCCACCTACGCCGCCTCCGCCCTGCGCCAGACGCTGCTGGGGCCGCTCACCATCCGGCTGGCGTTGGACCTATTTGTTTTGGCACTTCTGGCGCTGGTAACTGGCTGGATCGTCAGCCGTAAGATGGATTGGCGGCAGAGGTAAAGCAGCTTTAACTTTCCTGGTTCTAACGTTTTTTGGCAACCACTAAGCTCGACTTTGTACATTCCTAACAGATTGCTTCCAAACCGTACTCGACCGCGTGGGTTTGTATTCAAATAATATTTGCATGTCACTCTTTTTATGCGATGTTCAAATATTCGTACTCGAGTAAAGTTGCATTGA
>JAJRYT010000104.1 GCA_024275635.1 Chloroflexota bacterium
CAACTTTACTCGAGTACGAATATTTGAACATCGCATAAAAAGAGTGACATGCAAATATTATTTGAATACAAACCCACGCGGTCGAGTACGGTTTGGAAGCAATCTGTTAGGAATGTACAAAGTCGAGCTAAGGGTTTTTTGGCTCCATATGATGAGGCTCTCAGGAGTAAAACCCTTAGGGTCTCGGTAGCCCCCTGAACGCTTACATAAAAAGTGATGAGGGATGCGTGATGTTCGACTCATCCCTCATCCCTCGTTCCTCATTCCTGTATAACACTGCGTCCTGTCATCTCTTCCGGCTGGGCCACGCCCAGCAAATCCAGCGCCGTTGGAGCCACATCGGCCAGGATACCACGCGGGCGTAAGTTGACATACCCATCCACGCCGATAATGAAAAAGGATACCGGCTGCGTCGTGTGATAAGTGTGGGGGTTGCCTGTTTTGTGGTCTTTCATTCGTTCACAGTTGCCGTGATCGGCCGTGACCAGAGCCACGCCCCCTTTATCCACAATAGCCTGAACCAGCCGCCCGGCGCATTCATCCACCGTCTCGACCGCCTTAATTGCTGCCTCTAACACTCCTGTATGCCCCACCATGTCGGGATTGGCATAATTGACCAGGATAAAATCATCATCCTGGTCCTGCACCCGCTTGACAACGGCGTCGGTCAGTAAATAGGCGCTCATTTCCGGCTGTAAATCATAAGTTGGCACCTTGGGCGACGGCTCCAGGTGGCGCTCCTCCCCGGCAAACATCGTTTCCACACCACCGTTGAAGAAATAGGTGACGTGGGCATACTTTTCCGTCTCGGCGGCATGAAACTGCTTCAACCCTCTTTTGCTCAACAGTTCAGCCAGGACATTAGTGATTGTTACTTCCGGAAAGATGACCTTCGCTCCATAGGAATCATCATAATTGGTCATCGTGAGTATGGTCAAATCTTCGATGAAGTTGCGCTTGAAGCCGTCAAAATCGCGGGAGGTGAAGATGGTCAACGGCTGGCGCATCCGGTCAGAGCGGAAGTTGTAAAAGATGACGACATCCCCTGACTCTATCTTGACATTTTTATCGCCCACATCAATCGCTGCCGGCAGGATGAATTCATCGGTCACACCCTCGGCGTGGGATCGTTCAATGGCGGCGCGGGCGGACGGCGCAGTCCGTCCGGCGTCGCCCTCATGCAGGGCAATGGCCCGGTAGCCTTTCTCTGTGCGCGGCCACCGTTTGTCCCGATCCATCGTGTAATAACGGCCGCTTACCGAAGCCACGACCACATCCTGCTCCTGCTGGTACGCTTCCAGCGCCGCCAGAAAATCCAGGCTGCTCTGCGGCGGCGTGTCCCGTCCATCGGTGATGACGTGCAAAATCGGCTCAATGCCCTGCTCATTGGCCATATCCAAAATGGCAAACATATGGTCGCTGTGGCTATGAACACCGCCCGGCCCGAATAAACCGATGACATGCAGTTTGCTGCCTTTGACCTTAACCGTCTCCATCGCTTGAATCAACGCTGGCATTTGATTAAACGAGCCATCTCGAATTGCCAGGTTGATGCGGGTCAAATCCTGGTAAACAACGCGACCCGCGCCCAGGTTCAAATGACCCACTTCTGAGTTGCCCATCTGTCCATCGGGCAAACCGACAGCTTCGCCGGAAGCGTCCAAAATCGTGCGCTCCAGGGTTCGCATCCATTTATCGTAATTGGGCGTGCGGCCCAACACCGCCGCGTTTCCATCTTCTTTTTCACGGATGCCCCAACCATCAAGGATGATGAGGGCAACTGGTTTGTATGTTTTCATTCGTTCTCCTGATTAAGCTGCCGGTTAGAACCGGAATTCTACGCTTTTATCGTATCTTGGGCATGGTTTAGAAACCTACATGGTTAGCTTGACAACTTGTAGGGCAATTTTGCAAAACCGCCCTGCAAGTTGTCAAGCTAATTTGAACCGTGTCCATTTTTCTTTTTCCAACAAGCTATGATTATCAACCATTTGCCGTCGGCCGGCCAATCATAGGTGATGTTCGGGGCAAAAGTCGTCAACGGTTGAAAACCGTTGACGACTGTCATAAAAAGTACACTAAAGCGCACTGAAACGATCATTCTTCAACCTGCTTCAGCCGGTTTCTGGTCTCAGCCGATGAATTCCATTCATCGGCGATCAGAGTATGCAATCGCCCTAGACCCAGATGAATTGAATTTGACATTCATTGCTGCATCTGCTATGCTGTTCGCCAACAACTGAATAGCTGGTGACGGTATTTTCCAATCGTCACCCACACTTATCCAGAGAGGCAGAGGGACCGGCCCGATGAAGCCTCAGCAACCACTCCGTAAGCGAAAAGCGGACAGAGCAGGTGCTAACTCCGACAGAAGATTTTCTTCTGGAAGATGAGTAGTGGAATGCCCACAAACAGGTACGCCTCTTCTGAACTTCCAGGAGAGGCGTTTTTTGTTGAAAATTGATAATTGAAGATTAATGATTGAGGATTGATGATGAGTTAGCCAATCATCAATCTTCAATCATCAATCCCAGATGAGGTGGCGAAATGTTTGATGTGGTACAGACTCAGGAAACAGCAGAATTGAATGTTTGGCAGAAACGGCCGTTTGGCTCCTCCACCCGCGCCGTGCATGGACAATTAGACGGCCGTCGCCCCAACGCCCACCATGCGTTGACGACGCCGCTGGTACAGACGGCAACCTACACCTTTACCGACACGGCCGATTTATGCGCTTTCATGGATGCCAAAATGTGGGGCGGCGTAGAAGGGCGGGGAGAATACGGCCGTTACGGCAACCCCACCGTCCAATCCGCCGAAAAACGCATTGCCGCCCTGGAAAATGGAGGCGACGCGCTCTTATTCCCGACGGGAATGACGGCCGTTACCAACGTTCTGCTCTCCATTCTACCCACCGGCAGCCACATCATCTTCACCGACGATTGTTACCGCAAAACCCGCGTCTTCGTCAGCGCCTTCCTGCGGCGGCTGGGCATCGAAAGCGCCCAGGTGGCGATGGGCGACTACGACGCGCTGGAAGCCGCCATCCAGCCCAACACCCGCATCATCATCAGCGAAAGCCCGACCAATCCCTACCTGCGCGTGGCCGACCTGGAAAAACTGGCCCAAATCGCCCGGCGGCATCGCGGCGTCAAAACCATCATTGACGCCACCTTTGCCACACCGGTTAACCAGAAACCGCTCGATTTCGGCATAGACCTGGTCATTCACAGCGCCACCAAATACCTCAGCGGGCACAACGACATCATGGCTGGCGTGGCTGTGGGTGACGCCGGGCTGATTCATGCCCTACGCCAGAGCCAGGGGATGTTGGGCGGGGTGCTCGACCCGCACGCCGCCTACCTGCTGGAGCGCGGCTTGAAGACGTTGCAACTGCGCGTCCAACGCCAGAATGAGACGGCGCAGGCTGTGGCCGAATTTCTGGAACAGCATCCCAAAGTGGAACGGGTCTGGTATCCTGGTCTGGCTTCCCATCCCGATTACGCGGTGGCGCAGGCGCAGATGAACGGGTTTGGCGGCGTAGTCAGCTTTGAGATCGCGTCCGCGTCTGGCGAGGACCCGCTGCACACCACATCTCGCTTTATTGATGCGATGACAATCCCCCTGATTGCCCCCAGCCTGGGCGGCGTGGAAAGCTTGATTGAACAGCCGTCACTCATGTCCTACTATGAACTGTCCACTGAGGAAAGATTGACAATTGGCATCAAGGATAATTTGGTTAGATTTGCCATTGGCATTGAGGATACGGCCGATATACTGGCGGATTTAGAGCAGGCTCTGCGGGTAATTTAGTAGTTGGTAATTGGTAATTGGTAACTGGTAATTGGTAATTGGTAATTGGTAAAGTCACAATTACTAATTACCCAATTACCCAATTACTATCCAAACAACAAACACGGGGTAAACATCATGACACTGGTAATGAAATTCGGCGGCACATCGGTAGGGAGCGCGGCGGCGATGCGGGAAACGGCCGTTCTCATCCAACAAACGCAAAAAGAATGGGGACAGGTGGTTGTGATTGCTTCCGGAATGGGGTCCAAGCCAGTGAAAGTGACCGATTTGTTGTTGAATGGAGCGCATACGGCCGTATCCGGTGACGGCGAAACCTATAAACAGTTAGCCGGCCAACTGCGCCAAATTCATACCGAGGCAATTGACGGCTTGCTGGAGCCGGAAGAGGATCGTCAGTCAATTTTGGCCGAAATCAACCAGTTCGTAAAACGCTTCGAGCGATTATGTCAGGCGGTCTTCGTCCTGGGCGAGCTGACGCCGCGGGCGCTGGACGCCATCAGCGGCATGGGCGAGCAGATGAGTGTGCGCATCCTGGCCGCTTACCTGCGCCAAATCGGACACCCGGCGGAAGCGATTGACGCGACGGAGTTGGTGGTAACAGACAACAATTTCCAGGCGGCGACCCCGTTAATGGATTTGACTGAGGAGAAGGTGGCGGCCAGGTTACGGCCGTTGCTCGCTCAGGGTGATAGCCCGACGATCCCCATCGTCACCGGCTTTATTGGCGCGACCCAAACCGGCACAACGACCACACTGGGCCGGGGCGGTTCTGATTTCAGCGCCGCCATTTTGGGGCAGGCGCTCCACGCCGACGAAGTGTGGATTTGGACGGACGTGGACGGCGTGATGTCCGCCGACCCGCGCCTCGTCCCCAACGCCCGCAACATCCCCACGCTCACCTACCGCGAGGTGTCGGAACTGGCTTTTTACGGGGCTAAAGTGCTACATCCCAAGACGATACGGCCGTGCGTCGAAAACGGCATCCCCCTGCGCATCAAAAACACCTTCAACCCGGCCCACGCCGGCACCGTCATCGTCCCCGATAATGGCGCGGTCAACGGCGGTATCAAGGCGGTGACGGCCATCAAAGATTTAAGCCTCATCACGGTGGAAGGCAAGGGGATGATGGGCGTGACGGGCATCGCCGCGCGCACCTTTGGCGCGGTGGCCCGCAGCGGCGTCAGCGTCCTACTCATCAGCCAGGCGTCGTCGGAGCAATCCATTTGCTTCTCCACGCCAGATGAAACGGCCGACAGCGTCATCACAGCGCTAGAAACAGCGTTTGCCGCAGAGTTGGCGCGGCGGGACATTGACCGCATCTGGGCGCAGCACGATGTCTCCATTGTCACGGTAGTGGGCGTGGGGATGCGCCACACGCCGGGGATCGCCGGGCGGCTGTTCAGCGCATTGGGCCGGCATCAGGTCAACATCATCGCTATCGCCCAAGGCTCGTCGGAGTGCAGTATTAGTTTGGTCGTGGATGGAGGGGATACGGGAACGGCCGTGGCCCACATTCATGATCTGATCTAGCGATTATGAACGGGGAGCTACTCACCCTTCTGGGCATGAATTAGACGACAATGCGGCGAAATGTTCCAGGAGGGCGCGATGGATGAAGAGGTAACCACCACCAGCGCGGCGCAGGAAAATTCGATCCACCATGTCATCCAGGAAAACAACGAGCTTTTTGTCCCGAAACGGATATGGAAGCGTATTCTGCCTTGCCAGCAGCCAACGCAGCGTATAATGTTCAGCAATTCCCGCTCCTCGACTGAAATAAAAATGGTTTTCGTAAACATTTTGCCCCAAAACTGGATTTTTAGTCGAGTAGCACAACGAAAAGCTGCGGGAATTGCTGGGGAAAACTAAAGAGTTATTAGTTATTAAAACCAAACCGATAACGAATCATCCCACATCGGGGATTAATTTATGGGCGCCCGCTAAGTCAGCAAATCAACATCACCGGTGTACGGTTCCACATCGGCCGCTTCCAGTCCTTTGTGTGTTTCTTCAATATCATAAAGAATCCACTGTCCTTCCTGCAAGGCTTCGGGATCGCCAACCGTACTGCTTTTATGGAAAAAGATTTCTTCCCCGCCGCCGCGAACAATAAAGCCATACCCTTTACGCAAATTATACCATTTCATTCGCCCAATATACTTGCCTGTTTGGGGATCGATCTGAATAGATGCCGGGGCATCGTAGGTACTACTTGCCGCCGGTCGCGGTTCTCTTCTGGGTCTTGGCGCTTGTCTGTCGGGAGCGCCTCTTGAATACTCCTCGCTTCTTAAATCGGCTACGTGCGCCGGATCGACCGGCAATCCTTGCTCGTTTAAGCGGCGCTGCATCTCGACAGTGAACAAGAATTTATTGCCTTGCTCGTCGGTTGCCCACATGTCTCTAAAGGTCGTCATCGTTTCTGTCTCCTGAATAGTTTTAGCCTGGCCTTATCGCTTTTTGGCCTTATTAGTACCCGTTTTTCTTGCTCCCCTTGTTTTTTTAGCCGCCGGTTTATCCATCAAAGATAATTGTCGGGGAACGGCCGTTTCTCTTTCATCCTCCTTCCAATCCGGCCGCGCCGTCAATTGGACCGCGCCCGTAATCCGGTTTCGCGGCCCCATCTTCCACAAGGGGCGCGGCTTAATGGCGCGGCTGCCTATCTGAGTTTTACCCAAAATTTGCTTTTTCGTCGAACCAATCGCCGTCGTAATCAACAACTGCGCCTTTTTCGGCCCAATAACAACCGCAACTACCTCCGATGCATCTTTCGGCAACCGCATGTTAATCACCCCTTGCCCATAACGACCTTTCACAGGATATTCGCTCATCGCCGTCACCTTCGCCAGCCCGTTATCGGTGATACTCCACACATGGGCGTCCGGTTGGGCCACATCCATCATAATGACGCCATCAGCCTCATTCGCCAGCTTGATACCCATCACGCCGGCCGCGGGCAGCCCCATCGGGCGCACTTGTGATTCTTTGAACCGGATCAGTTGTCCAGCCGCCGTTGCCAATACAATTTCATCGTTGCCAGATGTCAACTTGACCCAGCCCAAAGAGTCGTCATCAGCTACGCCAATAACGGTGAATGGGTCAGTGGTAATGCCCGGTAAATCTTCCAGACGTACGCGCTTAACCACCCCAGCTAATGTTGCCAGGGTAAGATAGCCTTCGTTGGCAGAAGACGGCCGTACCAACGCCGCCGCCAAATGATCCCGCCGCGTCATCGCCGTCAAATCCGCCCAATGCGTCCCTTGCCCCATTTCCCGCGCCTGCGGCAATTGGTAAACAGGGAGAGAAACAGAACGGCCGTCCGCTGCAAACAAATACAACACATCCTGCGTATTCGCCTCCAGCAGCGCCCGTGGTTGCTCCGCCGGTTTCAGCGGGATATTAATCATCTCTGCCGACGTCGTTCGAGCTAGCGTCCCTTTCTCACCTACCAACACCCACACCTGTTCATCCGGCAGCAAATCCGCCTCCGTAATCACCTGGCTTCGGCTCGTCTCCACAATCTGTGTCCGGCGTGGATCCGCATACTGCTCCCGAACCGCCTGCAATTCCTCCTTAATCATCTCCCGCATCATCTCCGGGCGCGACAATAACCGCTCTAGATACTTGATTAAATTCCGCTTTTCCTTGTATTCATCCTGAATCTTGCGCCGCTCCAAACCGGCCAAACGGCGCAGCTGCATATCCAAAATCGCCTGCGCCTGTATCTCCGTCAGCTTAAAATTCTTGCGTAGGTTCGTCTTCGCCGTTTCCGCTGTGCGCGAACGGCGAATCGTGTCAATCACCGCATCCAAATTATCCAGCGCAATCAACAACCCTTCCAAAACATGCGCTCGATTGCGCGCCTTCTCCAAATCATACTCACTGCGGCGGCGCACCACCTCCAGCCGGTGATCCAGGTACACCCGCAGCGCCTGCTTCAACGTCAGCACACGCGGTTCGCCGTCCACCAGCGCCAACAACGAAACACTAAACGTACTCTGCAGCGGCGTCAGACGGAACAAGTTAGCCAGCACATCCTCTGGCTCCACATTGCGCGTCGTTTCCAGAATAATCCGCATCCCATTCCGATCCGACTCGTCACGCAGATCAGTCAACCCTTCGATCTTGCCATCCCGGTGCAAATCGGCAATCCGACCCAACAAATTGGTTTTATTCGCCTGGTAAGGTAATTCTGTAATGACAATACGCGACTTATTGCGCTCCATCTGCTCCACATGGACCTTGGCCCGAACCGTTACCCGCCCGCGCCCGGTGGCATATGCCCCGGCAATGGCATCCGTCTCATTTTCAATCCCCTTGTACCGGAAAACCAAACCACCCGTTGGAAAATCCGGCCCCTTAATAAACTGCATCAAGTCGGTTATAGAGATATCATCCAACTTTTTCCAATGGTCCAGCATATAATCCAGCGCGTCAATCACCTCGCCCAGATTATGCGGCGGAATACTCGTCGCCATCCCCACGGCAATGCCCGATGAACCATTAACCAGTAAATTGGGAATCGTAGCCGGCAGCACGGTCGGCTCTTGCAGCGAATCATCAAAATTCGTGGAAAAATCAACCGTATCCTTACTGATGTCATTGAGTAAGTCAAAACCGGCCTTGGCCATGCGGGCTTCCGTGTAGCGCATCGCCGCCGCCGCGTCCCCATCCAACGAACCGAAATTACCCTGACCATCTACCAGCATATAGCGCATGGAAAAATCCTGAGCCATGCGTACCATCGCATCATAAACCGATTGGTCGCCATGCGGGTGATATTTACCCAGCACTTCCCCCACCACGCGTGCCGACTTTTTATAGGCGGTATTGGGCCGCAAGCCCATATCATACATAGCGTACAAAATACGCCGGTGTACCGGCTTCAAACCATCCCGCGCATCGGGCAGCGCCCGTGACACAATCACGCTCATCGCATAACTCAAATACGATTCGCGCATTTCATCATCAATATTGATTGTTTTTACTGTTCCGATTTCCATGTTTTAGAAGTTAGAATATTTCCTCGGAAACTCCAAGTTTCCGGGGAAATAGACATTAAAGTGAAAAATTTGTTCTATAATCCGATGGCTAAATATAGGCAATTCACAGCACACTGTCAAACAAAAAGAGCGCAGCTACATCGCCGCGCTCTTAATCCAACCTAAACCATTAAACCTACGAGGTTGGTAAACCTCGCAGGTTTCTATAACATCTTAATCCTGGTTCCGCATTACGTTCTTGTCGGGAATGCCGTAAGCGCCCGATTTAAGTACCTTCAACGACAAAAGGGCGCATTTCACCCGTGCCATGCTCAAGGGGACGCCAATCAGCTCCAGCAATTCCTCTTTGGGAAATGCCTTAACCTCAGCCAGCGTCTTTCCTTTGATCTCTTCGGTGAGCAATGAAGCCGACGCCTGGCTAATCGCGCAGCCATCGCCGCTCCAGGCGGCCTCAGCCACGTGTCCCTCGTCGTCCAGGCGCACGTCTATACGAATCACATCGCCGCAGAGGGGGTTGTCTTCTTCATAGGAGAAATCGTGGGGGTCCAGCTCGCCATGATTGAGCGGGCTTTCGTATAAATCAATAATTTGTTCGCGGTAAAAACTTTCGTCGAGCATGATAGTTGGGTAGTCACTTAGTCTAGTAGTCGATTAGTCGGGCACAATCGCCAGCTCTCCATCCATTATAAACGAAAAATCTGGCGGACGCGATGTAAGCTTTCTACCAGTTTATCAACTTCGCCGGTTGTGGTGTGCAGGTAAAAGCTGGCGCGGGCAGTGGCGCTAATGCCTAGTTTTTTGTGCAGGGGCATGGCACAGTGATGCCCGGCGCGGATGGCGATGCCGTCTTTGTCTACCAGTTCGGCAATATCATGAGGATGGACGCCTTTAATGGTGAAGGCGGCGACGCCCCCTTTTTGTGAGGCGGGCGGTCCGTAAATGGTGACGCCTGTGACTTCGCTGAGGGCTTCCAGGGCGTAGTTGGTGATGAATTGTTCGTGGGCGTGGATGTTGTCCATACCGAGGTTAGCGAGATAGTCAACGGCCGTTCCCAACCCAATCGCTTCCACAATACTCGGCGTCCCCGCCTCAAACTTCCAGGGCAGGTCATTCCAGCTCGAATGCGTCAAATGCACCCGGCGGATCATGTCCCCACCGCCCATAAACGGCGGCATCGCCTCCAACAGTTCCCGCCTGCCGTACAAGACGCCAATCCCGGTTGGGCCGCACATTTTATGCCCGGAAAAAGTCAGAAAATCGCAATCCAACGCTTGCACATCCACCGGCATATGAGGCACACTCTGGGCGGCGTCCACCATGACCACCGCGCCAACAGCGTGCCCGGCCTCGACCAATTCTTTGACCGGGTTGATAGTGCCAAACACATTGGACATCGCCGTGAAAGAGAACAATTTTGTCTTTTCTGTCAGCAGGTCGCCCAGGTTGGATAAGTCAAGCGTGCCGTCGGCGGCAAAGGGAACAAATCGTAGGGCAGCCCCCTTTTCCTCGGCCAAAATTTGCCAGGGAACCAGGTTAGCGTGGTGTTCCATCTCGGTGAGCAGGATTTCGTCGCCCGCCTGGATGTTGGCGCGGCCCCAACTATAGGCGACCAGGTTGAAGCCTTCGGTAGCGTTGCGCAGCCAGACGATCTGGCTGGAATCGGGCGCGTTGATGAAGCGGGCCACTTTTTCCCGCGCCCCTTCGTATAAATTGGTGGCGTCTTCGCTCAACTTGTGGATGCCCCGGTGGACGTTGGCATGGTGGCCCTGGTAATAATCACTCATCGCTTGAATGACCGGCAAGGGCTTTTGCGAGGAGGCGGCGTTATCCAGATAAATGAGCGGTACGCCGGGATATGCTTCTGTGGCTAAAATGGGAAAGTCGGCTCGGATTTTGGCGATGTCTAGCATAATTAAGGATTAAGGATTGAAGATTGACAGCAAGAATTATCAATCTTCAATCTTTTCATAACGTTAACCGATCTTCTCGACGATGCGGTCGAAGATACGGGTGCGAATGCCCTCGAACGGGATGCGCCGCATGAGGGGATCAAAAAAGCCTTGAACGGACATTTCAACGGCCGTTTGCCGCGGAATGCCCCGGCTCATCAGGTAGAATATCTCTTCTTCATCCAGTTTGCCAACGGCCGAGGCGTGGGTGCAGCGCACATCATCAGCCTCAATTTCCAGACCGGGAATCGAGTCGGCGCGGGCGGTTTTGTCCAGCATCAGGTTACGATTGGCCTGGAAGCCATCAATCTTTTGCGAACCGGGGCGCGCTCTGATCATGCCCTGCCAGACGACACGGGATTTTTCGCGCAGCGCCCCTTTGTAAAGCAGGTCGCTAACAGTGTTAGAGGCATTGTGGTTTTGTTCGGTATCCATGTCTAGATGTTGACGGCCGTTCGTGAAGAAAATACCGCTCATCCGTCCCCAACTGCCCGGCTGGTCCAACTCCAGCGTCTGGAACGCCTTCGTCAGGCGCGTGCCCATAATACTCGTCACCCAATCCAGCTTACCGTCGCGGCCAACGCGGCCCCGCTCGTGGTTGAACTGCCACACATTTGTGCCGAAATCTTGCAGCCCGGCGTAAATGAGGCTGGCATTGTCGCCCACCAGCAGTTCGACGACGCCGTTGTGCAAGCCTTGCACTTCGCCATCGGCGGAAGCGTACTCGTCCATGAAGATAGCTTCGGCCCCGGTTTCGATGACGGCGAGGGTGTGGGTGAAGGTACGGCCGTTTACTGACCATAACACCGTATGCAAAGGCGCATCCGCTCGCACATTACGCGGTACATACAAAAACGTCCCGCCGCGCCAAAAAGCGCCGTGCAGGGCGGCAAACTTGCCCTCAGAGACGTGTACGCCCTCGGTCATGAAATATTTTTGAACGAGATCGGGATGTTGGGTGACGGCCGTGTGCATATCACAGAAAATGACACCCTGCGCCTTCAACTCATCGCTCAGATCATACCGCTTGGTCACGCCGTCAATCTGCAGCAGATTACCGCCCGTCTTATCCTCGGTCAACTGTTCACCCAAAAACGAGGGGACTTCGGCGTCTAGCGCCGCATCACCATTGATAGAGGGGCCAAACTCATTCCAGGGCAGCAGACGCAAATTCGTGCGCCGCCATGCTTCATCCTTCGTCGTCGGCATCGGCGTATTTTCGTAAACTTCAAACGCCTTCAGCCGAAAATCCAACATCCAGTCTGGTTCGTTGAGACTGGCAGATAGTTTTTTTACTGCGTCTTTTGTAAATGTAGTCATAGTTAAAAGATTGATGATTGATGATTGATGATTGGCAGCCAACGCCTAATCTTCAATCATCAATCTTTAATCATTACCCAATCGATCCTTCCATCTGCAGCTGAATCAGCCGGTTCATCTCAATCGCATATTCCATCGGCAGTTCTTTTACCAGCGGCTCAATGAAGCCATTGACAATCATCGAGGTCGCCATTTCTTCGGTAATACCCCGGCTCATCAGGTAAAACAACTGCTCCTCGCCCACCTTACTCACCGACGCTTCGTGGCCGATGGTCACATCCTGCTCGTCAATCTCAATATAGGGGTAGGTGTCAGAACGGCTGCGTTCATCCAATAGGAGCGCGTCGCACACCACGTTGGACTTCACATTATACGACCCTTCCTTCACCTTGAGCAGGCCGCGATAGGAAGAACGGCCGCCATCCTTGCAAATGGATTTAGAGATGATGCGGCTGGTAGTGTTGGGGGCCAGATGGACGACCTTGCCGCCCGCGTCCTGGTGCTGCCCCTTGCCGGCGAAGGCGATAGATAAAATCTCGCCATGCGCCCCTTCGCCCTTCATAATGACCGCCGGGTACTTCATCGTGATTTTTGAGCCTAAGTTCGCATCCACCCATTCCATCGTCGCATTTTCTTCGGCAATGGCCCGCTGCGTCACCAGGTTGTAAACGTTAGTTGACCAGTTTTGGATGGTGCTGTAACGGCAGCGCGCTCCTTTCTTGACATAAATCTCAATCACGCCGGAATGGAACGAATCAGATGAGTAAATGGGCGCGGTGCAGCCTTCGACGTAGTGAACGTAAGCGCCCTCGTCCACGATGATGAGGGTACGCTCAAATTGGCCCATATTTTTGGCATTGATGCGGAAGTAGGCTTGCAAGGGCATGTCTACCTGCACACCGGGGGGGACGTAGATGAAGCTGCCGCCAGACCATACGGCCGTGTTCAAAGCCGAAAATTTGTTATCGGTGTAAGGAATAATCGTATTGAAATACTCGCGCACCAGGTCGGGATGCTGCTGCACAGCGTCGTCCATCCCCAGGAAAATAACGCCCTTCTCCTCCAACTCTTTCTTGATGTTGTGATAAATCATTTCCGATTCATATTGGGCGCCTACGCCGGAAAGGAATTTCTGCTCTGCTTCAGGAATACCCAGCTTATTAAATGTATCTTTGATGTATCCGGGCACATCTTCCCAGGAATCGCTCTGATCGTCAGTTGGTTTGATGTAGTAGTAGATGTTATCAAAATCAATTTGATGCAGGTCGGCGCCCCATTCGGGTAACGGCCGTTTCAGGTAATGTGCGTACCCCTTCAGCCGAAACTCCAGCATCCACTCCGGCTCCCCTTTCATCGCTGAGATGGAACGAACGATCCCCTCGTTCAGCCCCTTTTCTGCCTTAAACACATAATCTTCAACGTCGGAAAAGCCATACTTCTCGGCGTAATCCTGGTTCACGTCGGCGACAATCTCTTCTTCGGTTAATTCGCGTTCAATTATTTCTTCGGCCATATTACACTTCCTCGGCTGCCCCGTACTTTTCGCGGATCCAATCATAACCGCTCTTTTCCAGCTTTAATGCCAGTCCGGGACCGCTGCTTTCAACAATACGGCCGTCCAACATCACATGCACATGATCCGGAGTCACATAATCAAGAATACGCTGGTAATGGGTAATCACCAACACCCCCATATTCAATTCGTCATGCAGCCGGTTAGCTCCCTCCGACACAATTCGCAAAGCGTCAATGTCCAAACCCGAATCCGTTTCATCCATGATAGCAATCTTAGGCTCCACCGTCGCCATCTGCAAAATCTCCACCCGCTTCTTCTCGCCACCAGAGAACCCTTCATTCAAGTAACGGCCGGCAAATTTATGGTCAATCCCCAACATGTCCATTTTTTCAGTCAACAGACGACGGAAAGCCGGAATCGAAATCCCTTTACTCTCCGGATCTTTCGCCTGCCAGCGTGAGTTAATAGTCTGCCGTAAAAACTTGGCCAAAGTCACGCCAGGGACAGCCGCCGGGTATTGGAAAGCCAAAAACAGCCCGGCGCGTGAGCGTTCATCCGCTGCCAATTCCAACAAATCCTGGCCGTCAAAGATAACTTGACCGGCTGTTACTTTATAGGCAGGATGTCCTGCCAATGTAAAAGCCAGCGTGCTTTTACCGGACCCATTCGGCCCCATCAACGCATGAACTTCCCCCTGCTTAATAAGCAGGTTTATCCCCTTCAGTATTGGCTGGTCAGCGACGCTAACATGCAAGTTTTTAATTTCAAGTGCAGCAGTCATTGTGGTAATCCATCTCCTAGAAAAATATAAAACAGGCTGGCCGCCTGTTAATCGCAAGCATGGCGCCTGCGCTGAATTAAATTGATAACGGTTACAAGCGGGTGAAGCCACCCCGTAATCCATGCCATAGTATAACATGACCCCGTATAATCGTCAATTTTTATTATAAATATGATAAAAATAGCGAGATTGACAAAAGACTCTCGTCCTGCTATACTCCTACACGAGGATTTTACCGTGAGAACAGTCACAAGCAAAAGCAAACAAAATACGAAAGAAACGATTCTGTACGCGCTTAAATCAGCGGTTCAAGCAAAGGTAGAGGATTTGGCGGACATTGCCAATGTATCACCCGTCACCGTGCGCCACCACCTGAACACCTTACAGGCTGAAGGGTTGATTGAAGTGAACAGCATCCGGCGCAAAGTGGGACGGCCGTATTACGTATACAGTCTCAGTGAAACCGGGCATGAACTGTTCCCCCACAAGTATGTCCGCCTGACCAACCGGCTGTTAGACGAAGTGAAATCGAGCCTGCCGCCCGAAACAGTCGTCCAACTTTTTGATGGCATTGCGCAAAAAATGTTGGCGGAACGCAAAGGTGAATTTGAACACCTTTCGTTTAACAAGCGGCTCAACTACCTCGTGTCCATGCTGTCAGAGGAAGGGTTTTTGGTGCGGATGGAGCAGGAAAACGGTCATTTTACCATCACCGAATATGGCTGCCCTTACCAATCTGTCAGCGAGGAACATGCGGAAATTTGCGACATGGATCAGACGCTTATGGTTACCATTTTGCAAACGCCGGTAGAGCAGCACAGCTGTATACTCAATGGCGATGAGTGCTGCCAATTTACATTCTCAGCCAGTGCGGTTGAAACGGCCGCACCTTAAGGATTTTCACTAATGGTCGTCAGCAAAGAAGAAGAACTTCTCGAATCACTCCGTACCGTCATTGATCCCGAAATCGGGCTGAACGTCGTCGAACTTGGTCTCATCCGCAGCCTGGAACTAGACCAGGAAGCCGACAGCGCCAACATTACCATGATACTCACAACGCCGTTCTGCCCTTATGGCCCGCAGCTCATCGGGCAGGTCAAAATGGTCGGGGATCAGGTCATGAAAGGCGGTACGGCCGTGGAGATAGGCACCGAGCTTTGGGATCCTTCCATGATGGAAGAGGGCGCCGGCGGGGATTGGGGCCTGTTTTAACGACAAAACACAGTAGTCGTCAACAATTAATCCACAGCGAATAACCAGACCTCAGCCCCCAGAAATTGCTCATGCGAGATCGTCGTCATATTTTGCTGCAAATGAGCCATAAATCCTGGCGCGGGCGTTTTATGGGCTGAAATGTACCATAAGGCGGCCGGCTGCCCCGTGGCAACGGCCGTTACCACTGTCTCCCAGTCCGATTCTTCACCGGCGATATAAGTTACCCGGTACGTCGATCCGTGTCTTTCCAGATAGTAATTTAGGTAATCGGGGAACCACACATAACCGATGACAATGGCATTCGGGTAAAGGTTTTCTCGTGCGGCAATAAAAGCGGTCGCCTCACGAAACTGTTCCTTCTGCGGCGTCGTATAATACTGTTTCACAAAAATCAGATGAGTCAGCAAAAACAACAGAAGCAGGATAACAACTGCTTTCTGGCAGCGCGGCTTAAATGGAACCAAGACCAACCACCGCGCCCATAACAAATAAACGGCCGGCAATGCGATAATGAGGTTGCGGTTCACCAACAAGGGCGTATAGGTAATTGACAGCACGTAAGCGCCCAGAAAAGGGACGCTCAACCAAAGTACGAGAACCGCATCAGGGTCAAGCAGGCGGGCTGACCAAACTTTGGGGCGCATATTAACGTTAAGCAGATAGTAAACGCCCACCCACGCCAGAGCGACAAGTGTTAACGAGCCAAAGACAGCGATGTCATTGAACGCAAATTTAAGGAAAGAGGAGAAAGCGGTCACACGAGGGCGCGGAATCCACGAAGCCCTTTCCGGCTGTGCCGCCTGGTTGAGCACAGCCGACAGCCAGGGCAAATAAGCAATCAGCGGCAGCGCATACAGCCCCAGTAACCCCGGCCAAACGCGCCGCTCTTTTATAAATATCAATGCCGCCCACAAAGCTTGCAAAACGATGAAGTACAGGCCAAAGTAATGGAGGTAGGCAGTGATGACGGCCGTCGCCGCATAAACCGCTCTCACCCCCAACGAAGGCTTCTCGCCGCGCTGCCAGCCCCGCATAATGCCCAGCCACAAATAAGCCGACAACGCGGAAAATAAAAACAGTAATGAATACGCGCGCGCTTCCTGGCTGTAATATATCGGCGCCCAGGAAACGGCCGTTAACCCCGCCGCAATTAATCCTTCCTTCTCTGAATAAAGCGCCCGCCCAATTAGATAAATGACAACGACAACCAGCGCCCCGGCAACGGCCGACGGAAATCGTAAAATGACCTCCGTCTCACCCACCCACTGCTCCAGAAAATACACCAACGCCTGGTAACCCGGCGGATGCACATCCGGGAGGACGCCCTCTTGTATCGTCTGCGCCAGAGTTGGATAGCTGCTGCGCCGCCAACTGGACAGTTCATCATTCCAAAAAGACTGCGTATCCAGGCCATAAAAACGCAGTCCGGCGCCGGCCAGCACGATAATCAGCAAAACGAAAAGATTCTTTTTGGCGGCGTCTCGCCAATTAACCCATGTCAACGGAGATATGTCCATACGGTTCACCGATTCCCCACAACCCAACAGCAAGTGAATGACAGGCGACTTCTCAAGGCCACAGTTTACAGGAAACGGCTTACAAAAACGATTACCAGTGCGTCACGTTCAAGTGATACGCTTACGTAAAAGCCAGAATTGCCAGGCGCTGTTCAGGCGATTTTGACCATCATGCCCCGGAGAAAGCGCCCGCCGCCCGCATGATTGCTATTCGTAGTTGACCGTTTATAATGACTCTATGGTAAACCGACGCTGGATTGTGTTAATCGTCTGCATATTGGCCGCCTTACTCCCCATTGGCTGGCTGCTGCGTTACCCAATGGCCGCGCAAACGCTGGCCGCAAGCCCCGCCACTGCTTTGCCGTATCCGGAACCCGCAGCGGGCAAGCTGGACAGCGCCTTGCAGGCCAGGCTGACCACGCTCCAACCAGGCGAGTCGATCCAAGTCATTGTCTATCTAGGGGAAACGGCCGTTCTCCCCCCCCCAACTCCCGGCGTCTCCGCCCTGGCCCACCGCATGTCCATTATTGAAACGCTGCAACAAACGGCCGTTTCCTCCCAGGCGCCCCTGCGCCGCCAGCTAGATATTTGGCAGCGCGACGGCCAGGTAACAGCCTACCAACCATTTTGGATCATCAACGCCATTGGCGTGACCGGCGCAGCCCAAACCATTGCCCGCATCGCCGCCCGTCCCGAAGTCGCCGTCATCACCCTCGACAATGCACGCCGCTACTTTGACCCGCCAGAGAGAAAATGGGGACTGGAGACGGCCGATCGCCAATCGCCCATCTCCGCCGCCATCAGTTGGGGGATCGAACGCATCCGCGCCCCCGCCGTCTGGCATGGGCTAGGCATAGACGGCAGCGGCGTCACCGTCGCCATCATGGACAGCGGCGTCGATTGGCTGCATCCCGACCTCTACCCCAACTATCGCGGCAATTTAGGCGGCGGCATTATTGATCACACCGGCAATTGGTATCACACTCGTTATCCCAGCGTTACCGTCCCCATGGATCCGTTAGGGCATGGGACACATGTTATGGGAACGGCCGTTGGTCAAAATGGCATCGGCGTCGCCCCCGGAGCCAACTGGATCGCCGTCAGCGTCGCCGATGCACACGGCTTTATCTTTGACAGCGACGTTCACGCCGGTTTTCAATGGCTGATGGCCCCTGCTGGCGATCCGGCTCTAGCCCCGGATATCATTAACAACTCCTGGGGCGGCGACCCCTACAGCCCCAATTTCATCAAAGACATATCCGCGCTGCAAGCGGCCGGGATCATGACCGTATTTTCGGCCGGAAACAACGGTCCCGCCCCGGAAACCATCGGGTCCCCCGCCAGTTATACCGATACATTATCCGTCGCCGCCAGCGCGGCTGACGACAGCTTGGCCTGGTTTTCCTCGCGGGGGCCATCGCCACTCACGACCCGCCTCAACCCCTGGATTGCCGCCCCAGGAACAAATATTTATTCGTCCCTGCCCGATGGGCAATATGGGGAAATGAACGGAACCTCCATGGCCGCGCCGCACGTTGCCGGCGTCATGGCCTTGCTGCTTTCGGCCAACCCCGCCCTCACCCGGCTAGAAATGGCCGATATTTTGGCGAATACGGCCGTTCCCATGACCGCCACTCATCCTAACAATGACAGCGGCTGGGGCCGGTTAGACGCTTACGCCGCGGTCAGCGCCCAGGCCCAGACCGGGACATTAGAAGGCATTATCCGCCATGATAAAACGCCCCTGGCTGACGTATCCGTCACCATCACTACCACCGATGGCATCGCTCTACAATTTGAAACAGATGACAACGGCCATTACCGGGTCAGGCTGCGTCCCGGAACCTACGCCATCAGCGCCTCCCCCTTCGGCTACATCCCCGCCTCAGCCAGCAGTCTGACCGTCACCGCCAACCAGACCGCCACCAAAGACCTCGCCTTGACCCAACTGCCCACCGGGACAATCAGCGGCATCGTCACCCAGGCCGACGGCAGCACGCCGCTGACAGCCACCATTACTGTGCTAGATACACCGGTGCAGGTGCAAACTGATGAAAACGGCCGTTACACCCTCCATTTACCCACCGCCCAATACAAACTCCGCGCTGCCGCCGCGGGACACAACCTGGCTCACGCCCTCATCTTCCCCCAGCCCGGCCAACCCACTGTCCAAAATTTTACACTGGAACCGGCCCCCACGATTTTGCTGGTGGACAGCGGCCAATGGTATTTTGACAGCTATGCCAGTTACTACGAAAACAGCCTTACAGCCCTCAATCGCCGCTTCGATACCTGGACAGTTCGCAGCCCGTTTGTCCCCCCCGCCCTGTCCGACCTGACCAATTATGACATCGTGATCTGGTCAAGTCCGCGCGATTCCCCCGGCTTTATCAACGCCGGAACGGTCATCAGCAATTACCTGGGACTGGGCGGAAATCTGCTCGTCAGCGGGCAGCATGTAGGTAGTTATGATGGGCCGGGCTTGAACGCGCAGCTTTGGTGGTATTATCATCTGGGGGCTGATTTTATGCGGAAAACGGCCGTTACCAGCGCCCTCCGCGGCGCAAATGATACCGTATTTGACGGGATGACCGTCACACTCAATGGCGATGGCAGCGCTAACAACCAGACCGGGCCAGACCAATCCCGCCCCCGCCCCCGTTCGCTCACCGAACCGGCTTTCAATTTTGACAACGGGCTGTCCGGCGGGCTGCAAGCCGGACGCTGTACGCCATATCGCATCGCCTATTTTGGCTTTGGCCTGGAAGGGGTGGCGGCGCATGATCGGGCCGACATTCTCGACCGCAGTTTTGATTATTTCGCCTTACCGCGCCTGACCACCGGGTTGCAATGGCAGCCGGAGGCGGTGGATGAATTGGCCCTCGCCGGAGAGCAGTTGGTGTATACGCTCACAGTACGCAACATGAGTGAAACCATGACCGATACATTCCATCTCTCGGCCGCCGCCGCCAATTGGCCCGCCAGCCTGGTAACGGACACGTTGACGCTGGGCGCGTGTCAATCCGGCCAGACCGTTCTAACGATTGACGTGCCCGAAAACACGCCAATTGATTTTAAGCATAACACAGTGGCAACGGCCGTTTCCACAAACAACCCTGATGTGTCCGCTGACATCGTGTTACACCATAAAACGCCCGGCCACATCCTGCTGGTAGATGATGACCGCTGGTACGACCAGGAAGCGCTCTTCAAAGCGATGTTGGACGAGATGGGTCTCTCCTATGATGTGTGGGAAATCGGCGGGGATAACCAGAGCAAAGGCAGCCCGCCGCCGAGCCTCCTCAACGCCTATGACATCATCCTCTGGTACACAGCCTACGACTGGTTCGCCCCGGTGACGGCCGTTGAAAACGAAACGCTGACCCAATATCTGGCCCAGGGGGGGCGGCTCTTCCTCACCAGCCAGGACTTTTTAGATTACCACCGCCAGACAAAACTGGCCCGCGACTACCTGGGCGTCAACGAAACACGTGAATTCATTACCCCGACGCAGGTTTACGGCGCGGGCAATCCCATTTTGCCGCCCGACCTGGCCGGGCCGTTATCGTTGGACTTTACGCCTTACCAAAATTTTGCCGATGGCGTGGTTCCGAGCCGGCAGTCCGGGCCATTTGTCTGGCTGGATAAGGGTATTCCCGGCGGCACCGCCACAACCGGCGACGATTGGCGCGCCATATTTTTCAGCTTTCCCCTGGAAAAACTGCCCCCGGACACCGCCTCAACTATGATGAATGATGTTGTGGGTTGGCTGAGCGATCTGGGCGAATCTACATTTGTCGTTGATCAGCGCACAGGCGATGCTGGCGCAGCCCGAACTTACGCCATTACACTGCGTAATCTGCCCTTTGCCCCCGCCAACCAGGTCGCCATCACCAATACGCTGCCGGTCAGCCTCACGCTCGTACCGGGGACGATTAGCGGCGGAGCGGTGTATGATGGCGCTTCCAGGCAGGTGACCTGGACTGGGGATTTGGCCGGGGGCGCATCCCATATCATCAGCTACCAGGCCAGCCCGGCGGCTGGGCTGGCCAATGGCGCTCGCCTGGATAACAATTTGCAGATTTTTTATGCGCGTCATACCCTGGCGTTTGAACGGACGGCCGCAGTGTGGGTGGGCGCGCCTGATTTAAGCCGATCGTCGTTAACGGCCGTCACCAACGCCCCCGCCGCCACCCAGCGCATCACATACACACTACGCCTGGTGAATGATGGCAGCGAGATGGCAGAAAATGCAACGGCCGTTCTCCGATTTTCAGAACCGTTAACCCCAGTCATGAGTGCGCTTACGATGACCCAAGGCTCGGCCGTCTTAAACTCCACCAGGCTGATCTGGCAAGGCGATTTAGCCGCCGGGGGCAGTGCGACAGTCACACTGGCGCTGGAACGCGCCCCTTCCTTTTCCCGCCGTTGGCTGCCAGTAACGGCCGTACTCAACGACAACATCACCCCCGTCCAGCTCATTTACAATCAGCTATCCCTCCCTCTATTTACCTATTACTTTCCACTCATTGCCAGAACAGAGTAATGGGGTATTATCAGAGAAAGACATTAAGGGATCGCTCATTTTTAACTTGGCGAGAGTAGTTCAATCTCCAAGATTGAACCAATCCGAAAAGGCAGAAGGCAAAAAACTGCATGGACAACAATACAGCCCAGTCAATCAAAATTGTTTACGTGGAAGATGAACCGAGCATAGCCCAACTGTTAGTAAGCGGCCTGGGATTATTTGGTATTATCGTGAATCCCATCTTCATGAGCGCTGAAGAACTGCTGGAGAACATGAACCACCCCGATTATGTAGAAGCTGATTTATTGTTTTTCGACATTCGCCTGCCGCGCATGACTGGTCTGGAGTTGGCAGCCGAGGTACGCGCTCGCGGCGAAACCCGTCCGTTGGTCCTCGTTAGCGCCTGGCCCGCCCCTACAACAGCCGAAGTAGCCGAGTTGGACGCACAATTTATGGCTAAGCCCTTTGATTTCCCCGACGTTATTAAGACGATTCAAAAATTGGTGGAGAAGTAACCAATTTGCAAGTGATAAGTTCCGTATTCATCATCTTGCCTTCCAAACTCATCCTTCCTCACGCACCCTTCCAAAACCGCGCTCGCGTCACCTTTACCAAATCCGCCACTGCCAGCTTGATATTCAGCCCGCGCTGTCCGGCGCTGACATATATTTGGGCATAATCTTTGGCCGAATCATGCAAGTAAATGGCAAATCCCCGGTTCAACAATGCCAACGCTGAAATACCGCCCACTTGTAAGCCGGTTAACTTCTCGGCCTCAGCATGGGACGCCATCTTGAGTTTTTTTGCATGGATCGCTTTTGCCAGTTTTTTCAAGTTTAGCTGCCGGTCGGCTGGCAGCATCACAAGAAGGGGCTTCGCAGATTGTCCGCTGCTCCCTGGCGGCAATATAACCAATGTCTTAAATACCTGGCCGGGCGCCACATCCAGCTTAAGCGCAATTGCCTCCGCATCACGCATATGGTCGGGGTAAGTCACAACCTCGTAGGATATACGTTTCCCTTCCAATAGTTTCATAGCCATTGTTTTTTCCATCATTCTCTCATTGTAACGTGGTTTTGAGATGATTGCCCTATTTTCAGACAGGACAATCAGGACTCTCCGCGCAGCGCTGTACAAATGTCAAAAACATTGCTAAGATAGTACTGTAGTACTAGAATCTTTTTCCGTTTTCATGGAGTTGTAACCCATGTCAGTCGTACCGCGTGTTATTAGCATCGAAGATGATTTTGGCATCTTCAAATTGATTCAGATGACCCTGAAGCCTCTGGGTATTGAACTATATCATGCGCCTAGTGGCAGCCGGGCCTTAGAAATGACCAACAGCCTCAACCCCGATTTGTTACTGCTTGATCTGGCTTTGCCCGACGTTTATGGTTGGGAATTGCTCGCAAAAATCAGAAAAGGGGAAAATCGACTTAAAGGGGTTGTGGTATTGAGCGCTCGTGTGGATATGCCTACGCCCCAAATGGCTGATGAACGACATGTAAACGTCTGCATGAGTAAGCCGTTCATCCCTTCAGAACTGCGAGATAGGGTGAGTTTTTTGCTTGGTCTCACTTGACACGACCTGCGTTTTATTTGATGTATTGTTACAAGCTATGCTGGGCGACATAGAATCGCCGGCTACCGGTACAAGATAGCCACTTGAAGAAATCAATTTTTCGGCATGGTTCAAAACTCGGTTTTGCATCTTTACAAATCGGCTTTGCGTTCGGCCATCGCTGTGCATTGCAAATGCACGGCGGAGAAAAAAACCCGTTAAAAACGGGTTGAAATGCGCTCAAACCGGGTCTTTAGCGCGTTTCAACGCACTTTTGGTATTAGATGTGGATTTCCAATCTACATCTTGTAAAGATGATTTTGTCAAAAATGAACCACGCCAATTTTTCTAAAATAACTGCGCAGCGACCAACCACCCTCTACGAAGCGTACATTTTTGACCTGGACGGGACTGTGTACCTGGGCAAGTCGCTTTTACCAACCGCAGGGGAAACAATCACCCGCCTGCGGCAATGGGGCAAACGAACCGTTTTTCTGTCCAACAACCCCACCCGCACCCGTGAAACTTACGCGGCCAATCTATCTCGCTTGGGCCTCCCCACGCCGGTGGCCGATGTCATCAACTCATCCTACGTCATGGTGGATTTTTTGCAACGGCGAATGCCGGGGGCCAACCTCTTTGTCGTGGGGGAGCAGTCGTTATGCGCTGAATTGCAACGCGCCGGTTTTACGTTGACCGATGACGCCCGGCAGATTGACGCCGTCATCGCCAGTTTTGACCGAACCTTTACCTACCAAAAACTACAAATTGCATTTGATGCCATCCATAACGGCGCACGCTTTTTTGCCACCAATGCGGATCGATATTGCCCCGTTCCCGGCGGCGGCGAGCCGGACGCGGCAGCAATGATCGCCGCTATTGAAGCTTGCACCAACGCGCGGGTAGAAGCGGTTGTCGGCAAACCTTCAGTTTACATGACTGAGGCCATCTTGGGCCTGCTCAACCTGCCGGCCGAACAGTGCATCATCACTGGCGACCGGTTGGAGACGGATGTGCTGATGGGATTGAAAGCCGGGATGTCCGGCGCGCTAACGCTGACGGGAGCGACTGGTGAAAGAGAACTGGCGGCTAGTGAAATCGAGCCAACTTATGTGCTGCGCCGGTTGGCCGATTTATTACCCAAGCTATGAATACAGAGAAGAAATAGTTACCCACATGAATGTTAACCCTACCGAACATCCGCACCGCCGTTACAATTCGCTTACTGGGGAATATGTGTTGGTTTCGCCGCAGCGTATGAAACGGCCGTGGCAAGGCCAAGTAGAAAAAGCGATAGAGGAGAAACGGCCGTCTTATGACCCCGCCTGCTATCTCTGCCCCGGCAACGAGCGGGCTGGCGGCGCAAAAAATCCCGACTACGACAGCGCCTACGTTTTCACCAACGACTTTGCCGCCCTGCTGCCCAACGTTCCCGCAGTTGGCGAGGTGGCTCATCCCCTGCTGCAAACAGAATCCGTGCGCGGAACCTGCCGTGTCATGTGCTTCTCCCCCCGTCATGATTTGACCCTGCCGGAGATGCCATTAGCCGACATACGTCGGGTGGTGGATGTATGGGCGGCGCAAACGGCCGAATTAGGCCAGACCTACCGTTGGGTGCAGGTGTTTGAGAACAAGGGCGCGCTGATGGGCTGTTCTAACCCGCACCCGCACGGCCAGATTTGGGCGCTAGACACACTACCGAATGAACCGGCAAAAGAGGCTGAAAATCAGCGGCTGTATTGGGCGGAAAACGGCCGTTCCCTTTTGGTTGACTATGCTCATCTTGAGGCTGAACGAAAAGAACGCATCGTCGTTGAAAACGCGCATTGGCTGGCCGTCGTCCCCTACTGGGCCGTGTGGCCGTTTGAACTGCTGTTGCTGCCCCGCCGCCACGTCCTGCGCCTGCCCGATTTGGACGAAGGTGAACGGGACAACCTGGCTGTCATTCTCAAATTATTGCTCACCAAATACGACAATTTGTTTGAAACATCATTTCCTTACTCGATGGGCTGGCACGGCGCGCCGTGCCCGGTCGCCAAAACCCCAGGGGTTTCAACGACTTATGACACCAATAACCCATTTGCGAAACCCCTGGGGTTTGATGATCGGCATTGGCAGCTGCACGCCCACTTTTACCCGCCGCTCCTGCGCTCGGCCGCCGTCAAAAAGTTTATGGTCGGCTTTGAAATGCTGGGCGAGGCGCAGCGGGATTTAACGGCCGAACAAGCCGCCGCCCGTCTGCGTACTCTGCCCAATGTGCATTACAAATCTCTGTAACCATCCAGCCCCCGCGCCCTCTTCCAGAGGGCGCGGGGACAGCTTCCTCCCCCTTTGGGGGAGAATTGAGGTGGGGGTATGAATTTGAAAGAACACGTCATCGAAGCATTTGAACAACGGTTTGGGGAACGGCCGTCCACCATTATCCGTTCCCCCGGCCGCGTCAACCTCATCGGCGAACACACCGACTACAACGATGGTTTTGTCCTGCCCCTGGCGATTGACCGGGCGGTCTGGCTGGCCTTGCGTCCGCGGGAAGACGGCCGTGTCCTCGCCTACTCCCAGGAACAACCAGAACCAACTGATTTTGCGCTGCGAGAATCTCAACACACCAACAGCGGTTGGGCCGAATATGTCAAAGGGATGGCCAGAATGCTCCTGGATGCCGGTTATGATCTGACCGGCTGGGAAGGGGTGTTGACAAGCGATGTGCCTGTCGGATCGGGGCTGTCTTCGTCGGCGGCGTTGGAAATGGCTGTCGGTCGCGCTTTTGCCGCCGTTTCCAACTTCCCCTTCGACGGCATAAAGATGGCCCGGCTGGGCCAACAAACTGAAAACGAGTGGGTAGGCGCCAATACGGGCATCATGGATCAGATGATCTCGGCCAATGGCCGGGCCGGGTTTGCGCTGCTGATTGACTGCCGGGATTTGACGATGGCGCCAATTCCACTGCCGCAGGAAACGGCCGTTCTCATCCTCGACACCATGACCCGCCACAGCCACACCGATTCCGGCTACAACGAGCGGCGGGAAAGCTGCGAACGCGCCGCCGCCTTCTTTGGCGTCTCCCATCTACGCGACGTGAGCCTGGCCCAATTTGAAGCGCGCGCCGCCGAACTGGACGACATCACCCGCCGTCGGGCGCGCCACGTCATCACCGAGAACGATCGCGTTCTGGCTGCCGTTCAGTCGATGCAAGCGGGCGACGCCGCCACCCTAGGCCGGCTCATGAATGCCAGCCATGCCAGCCTGCGCGACGATTTTGCCGTCACCAATGCCCAGTTGGACGAGATAGCGCGCCTGGCTCAGGCCCAGCCGGGCTGTTTCGGGGCGCGGATGACCGGCGGCGGCTTTGGCGGCTGCGCCGTCGCCCTGGTAGAGGCCGAAATGGCGGCCGAAATAGCGACGGCCGTTGCTGCCCAGTACCAATCCGCTGCCAGCTTAATTCCCCACATCTACATCACCACCGCCAGCAGCGGTACAGCCACGCTTTAGCCACATCCTTGATTACTTCCCCGGAAACGCTAAGTTTCCAGGGAAGTAATCCTGACACAACCGGCAACTTTCGGTTAAAATAGTGACCAAGTTGCAGCGTGTCCAAGCAGCATCCAAACTCTGCAACCTTGCAACCCTGTAACTCTTTAACTCTGAACCGCTAAAACGGAGGATCCTTATGCCGCCTAAAGTTGAACCCCTGACCAATGTAGACGCCGCCTGGCTCGGCATGGAAGACCCGACCAATCTAATGATGGTTTCCGGGATCATGACATTCGATGAGCTAATTGACATCGAGCATTTCAAAGCCGTTCTCACGCATCGCTTCTTAAAGTTTGAGCGTTTCCGGCAGCGCATTGTCCAGCCCAAGCTGCCGCTGGCCTCCCCCTACTGGGAAACAGACCCCAACTTTGATCTGAACACGCATCTGCACCGCGTGGCCCTGCCGGAACCGGGCGACCAGGCAGCGCTGCAGGCGATGGTCAGTGACTTGATGAGCACGCCGCTTGATTTCTCCAAGCCGCTGTGGCAGATTCATATCATCGAGAATTTCGGCAGCTGCTGCGCCATCATGCCCCGCCTGCATCACAGCATCGCCGACGGGATTGCGCTCATGTCTGTCCTGCTGGCAATGACGGACATGTCGGCTGATTCGCCCTGGCCGCAGGAGGCGGCAGCCCCGGCGGAGGAAGAGGAGGAGGCTCCCTTTAGCGGCGCGTTGGGCGCGTTGTTTAAGCAGGCGACTTCGGCGGTGCAGTCGGCCCGCAAGATGACGCGCACGGTGGTTCAAGAAGGGTTGGATGCCATCATCGCCCCGGCCAAGCTGGTTGATCTGGCGATTCAAGGGACGGATAACGCGCTGGCGTTCAGCCGGTTGGTGCTGCGCTCGCCTGATCCTAAGACGATTTTCAAAGGGGAATTGGGGGTGGCAAAACGAGCGGCGTGGTCACGGCCGTTACCCCTCTCAGAAATCAAAGCGATCAAAAACGTCACCGGCGGCACCGTCAACGACGTGATGATCGCCGTCCTGACCGGCAGCCTGCGCCGCTACCTGCAAAGCCGGGGCGAACCGGTGGATGGTCTCACCTTCCGCGCCTTCATCCCCGTCAACATCCGCCGGCCGGACGAGATGATGACGTTGGGCAACAAGTTCAGCCTCGTCTTTCTGCCGCTGCCCATCGGGGTAGCCGATCCCCTGGAACGACTGGCCGCGGTGCGGGAACAGATGGATAAGCTGAAAAAGTCACCGGAAATTCCGGTCGCCTTTACCATTTTGAAGGGGATCGGTATGTCCCCGAATGAACTGCATGACGTGTTAGTAAAGATGTTTGGCTCCAAGGCCACGGCCGTTCTCACCAATGTTCCCGGCCCGCCCATTCCGCTTTACCTGGCCGGCAGCAAAATCAAAGACATCATGTTCTGGGTGCCGCAGTCGGGCCGCGTCAGCCTGGGCCTCAGCATCATCAGCTACGCCAACAAAGTATGGCTGGGCGTCGCCTCCGATGCCGGGCTGGTTCCCGACCCGGAAACAATTGTAGAGGGCTTTTATGCCGAATATGAAGCCTACCTGGAACTGGTGCGGCAGGCGGAAGCAGTGGAACAGGCGGGAGAGCGAGAGGAAGCCGGGAAGCGAGCGGCGCAAGTGGAGGATGATCCCGATCGCTGTAAGGGGACGACGAAGAGCGGGCGGCGCTGCCGCAATCGGTCACTGGATGGGTCGGATTACTGCCGGGTGCATGGGTAGGGGAAAACGGCTGTAATCTAGCGCGCATAAGGTAGAACGATTTGGGGCGTTATGACGACTGACCGTTCCTGGGCGAAATTACCGAACTGGAGTCTGGCGAAAATTAATTTTCAGTCGAGACGTAGGGGCGGTTCGCGAACCGCCCCTACCAGAGAGGATTTCAAAAATTGCTAGAGTCCAACGCCGAAGATGATCTGCGGCAGGGACGGCCGCTTTTGAGCGCGGTAGCCGTGGGCGTCATCGGGCAGCCAGGGCCGGGGCGCTTTGGGCGGGCACGCAGTTTGCTCGGAAGATAACGCAGATGAGCAGGCTTTCGGGAGGAGGGGAGAACAGAAAATGAAACAGGCGTCTGAAAAACCTGTTCCAGCGCCGTCAGGACGGGTTGGTAATCGCGTCGCAGCGACTCATCCATTTCCAGATGGATAAATAGGCCGTCTCCCATCACGGCCGTTTGCGCATTCGTCTCCCCGCACAAATCGCGCCAGTCCAGACCGTTGCACACCCCCACCGCGATACCCTGAGCCGCCAACGCTTCGGCCAGAGCGTCCGTCAAAGGCGTCTCCCGATTGCTGCCCAGCACCATCTGCGGGTAGCCGGGATGTTTACCGTCGGCAAAACCGTGAAACTGCAACACAATGGGCATACCTACGGCCGTTACCGCCTCGTGAACAGCCTGGAAAATCGTGTTGGGATTGTGCGCCGCATCGGCCGTCCCATTTTCATTAGCGTAGCGGTGTGAGCCAGCGGCCAGCAAGATGCGTGCGTCTAAAGCGCGGTAAGCCGCCAGCGCCACCGCCGCCGAGCCGGTATCAAATAATGGGTGCGGCGCTTCGATGACGATCTCATTGCCGCCGTCCATGCGGAACAGAAACAGCCCCCACCCTTTTCTGATCGGCTTTAGCTCGCGCAGCAGGTAGCTGGCGGCGTTCTCGTCCCCCTTGTCCACGTACCATAGCAGTTCGTACCCTTGTTCCGCCGCCAGCGAAACCGCCCCGGCCGTCTCCCCCGCCAACAGCCCCTCGGCCAGCCGGTCAAACGCCTGCCTCTCTGCCGCGTCAGGCGGCACAAACCCCTGACTGTTGGCCGGCGGCGCGTTCGTTTTGAGGCGGGCCAACTGGTTAGGCAGATGTCCTTTAACCAGGGGAATGACGGCCGTCGTCGCCGTCGGCACAGGGGTGAGGGTGGGCGTGGGCGCAGGCGTAGCGGTAAGGGAAGGGACGGCCGTAGGCGCGGCCGTAGGCGCGGCCGTAGGCGCGGCCGTCGCCGCCGGCGTTATAGTTGACATTACGGTCGGTGTGATGGGAACCGGAGACGCCTGACACCCGGCCAGAACAATCCCGACCAACAGCAGCAGTCGTCTCATCCTAAAATCAGCAAATCTGCGCCCTTGACGGCCGCAAAAACAATCAGCGTACAGGCAGTAACGCCCGCCAACGTCTTGAGCAATCCCTGCCGCTCGCCGTCATTGGCAATCAAAGCCGCCACCATCGGGCTGATGACGCTGAAACCGGCAAAAGGGATAAACGCATTTTGCGTCAGGCTGCCAGCCGCCGCTTCCAGCCCCCAGGTAAAAACCAGGCCAGTCAGCACCATCATGGCAAACTTAGTGCGGCCGAAAATCGGCGTCCAGCGCATTAGAAATCGGGTGACGAAAAAGTAAACGAGGATGCCAACGGCGGCGATAAACAACAGATGCAGCGGTTTGAGCACAAACAGAGCGGCGTAAGCGGCCGTCAGAAAACCGCCGGAACGAACCGCCACCCACTCGTACAGAAGCGCGCTGACGGCCACGCTGACGATAACGGCCGGAATGAGCAGCTGCGTATGGTATGAATACAGGATCGTTTTATCCTCAAAAGCGATGCTGTTCCAGAAAACAGGCAGGTTGCTTTTAATCGCCAGCAAATTTTGGAAGAGGAGAAAGGTCAGACCTGCCGTGCCCAACACCGTCAACACCGTCAGCCGCACCCCCTGCCGTTCCATATCCTGAGCAATAAGACCCGGTAAAACAAACCCAACGCCGTACAGCCCAACCAGCCAGGGAGCCATATCTGTCGTTAAAAGGGCTGCCGCCCCGGTAAACGCCTGCAAGCCCATCCCCACCAGCACCATGACGACTAAACGGCGACGGCCGTATAAAAACATCCGCCGCGCCACAAATCGTTGCACCAGAAAATAGGTAGCCACCGCCAGCGCAATCGTCACCAGGATATACAGCGGCCGGTTCAAAAACAGTCCCAGATAGCCAGCCACCACCGCCGCGCCCCCCGTCAGCCGCCACTTCTCATATACCAGGATGCTGATGATGACGCCTAACGCCAATGCCATCCGCACCACTTCTGTTGATACGCCATAATCGTGCATACAACCTGCCTTTGAGCGTGTTCCGTGTTCCGTATTCCGTGTTCCGTATTCCGTATTCCGTATTCCGTATTCCGTATTCCGTGTTCCGTATTCCGTATTCCGTATTCCGTATTCCGTAGTTCGTAGTCCGTAGTCGGTTCACGGGACACGGATTACGGTTCACGGATTACGGTTCACGTTTCACGCCAGATGCGCCATTTCAAACTGCCGCCGCCGCGAATAACCAGTCTCTGCCAGCGATACGGCCGTCTGTGCCGCCGCCGGTTCTTCCAGACGCGCAAAATAATCCATCATCATCTCCGCCTGCGGCGTGTGGATATTCACAAATCCCACCAGCAGCCCCTCGTGTCCTTCAGGAACCATCGCCGCGACAGCCTGCAAAATCTGATCCAGGGTCGGATCGACGCTAAAACCGAGGGTGACAATACGCTCCGGCGGATAACCATTGGCGATCAGCTTGCGTGTCACCAAATCCTCAAACGCGCCAAACGTGATCAGCCAATCAAATGACAAATCATTCACCGCCACATCGCTAAACTGCTCCGCCCGCCGCTCTCGGTCATAGCGATTATTCAGCAGGCCGATTCGAACCGTTCGTTCGTGGCAGTAAGATTCCAGCACATCCATGCTGATAATCATGGATTCCCGGTCATTGACGGCAAACAAATTGGCCCAGATAACCGGCTTGTCCAGCACAGCAACGCGCTGCAAACGCACCGCGCCCATGTCGCTCTTGGCCTTGACCATGCCTTCCATCGCCCGTTCGGCGTCAATCCCCAGCAGATCGGCCACCGCCAACCCAACCGCCACATTATCCTTAAACGACATGTAATCAAAACGGGCGATATCCTCGTCGCGCACACGGCCGGGATCGGCCACCACCAAACGCGAGCCGCGCCGTTCCGCTTCGCGCCGCAAAATAGCCTGGAGTTCAGGGTCATATTCGGCCGTGATCAGGGCGCCATTGCGTGGGCACATATGCGCCAGGCTGACGGCAATCTCTGGCAGCGTTTCTCCCATCACGTCCTGATGATCTTCGCGCACATTGGTAATGATGCCGATGTGCGCCTGTAAAACCATGTTCTCCGTCCATTCCTGGTACTGCGGCTGCAAAGCCATGCACTCAATCACCATCGCCTCGGCCCCCAGCGGTTCCCAGTCAGCAATGATGTCCTGCTGCTCTTTGACGTTGGCTGCGCCGCGCCGGGGAATGGGTATATCGCGGCCGTCAAAATCAATCGTCACCGCCGCCGAGCCGGTCGTTTTAGCCAGAGCGCGATAGCCCGCCTGCCGCAGCACGCCGGTGACCAGGCGGGTGACGGTGCTTTTGCCGCGAATGCCGTTGACGTGAATACGCACCTTATAAACGCGCAGCCGCCGTTCATGCGCCGCCTGCCGCAGCCGCCAGTAAACGACGAAGAAAATATAGATAAGGATGATCAGGGTTAGTTCAAACATAAAATTAGTCGTTAGTCTCTAGTCGTTAGTCTCCAAATCCTTCAACGCCTGAGCCAGTAAGGCGTCGCCGGCTCCCTGACCGTTGGCGCAGGCCAGCCCGGTTCGCAAACGCCCCCACTCGCTCAGGGGGCGGCCCAGCGCGCCGTTCCGTCCGTCAGGATAGTAAAGCTCGCTGGCCGCCTGGGTTTGCACACGTTGTATGACGCGGCGGGCTTCCTCTGTCGCCCGCTCCGGCAGAATCATAAGTACCTGGTCGCTGCCGGCGTGGGCGACGACCGTCGGAGACTCGGTATGGGCGCGGGCGATGCGGATGAGCGATTGCAAAGCGGCAATACGTCCTGACCGGGAAACGGCCGTCCCCGCCAACGGTTCCATTTGCAGCACGGCCACGGTTAACGGCCGGGCAAAATGAGCTGCCCGTAGTATCTCCTCTTCCAACCGGATTATCGCCCAGGCCGGTTTCAACGCGCCCAACGCCTCATCATGCGTCGCCCGCTCCTCCGCCAGTTCCAACCAGCGATGCGCCTGCCGCTGCATCCTGGCCACAGCCTGGGCCAGCCCCCCGGCTGCCGGTCCTACCAGCAGATAAACAGCCAGTTCAGTGGCGATATTAAAAACCGTGCTTTCCCGCAAATAAAGCCCGGCAAACTGGTTAAACATCGCCATCGCAAACACGCCGACGGCCGAAGCTACCAATCCGCCCCATAAGCCCGACAGCAGCCCTATCGCCATGATTCCCGCCAGCAGCGCCAGATAAGCCAGAGCAATCATCAGCGGGTTCACCTGAATCGTCAGGAAAGCGGCAGCCAGCGCCAGCAGCGCCAGACCAAAGGCCCATATTTTTATCCGTGCAGCCTCACTCATCTTCATCATTTAACTCCTGTTCCTGCATTCGCTTACGCCGTCCCGACGCCCAACCGACGCCGCCAACGACCACAAAGACACCGATCAGCGCCAGGGATAAAAAGCGGCTGACGGACGACGGCAGCGTCGCTCCGGCCAGACTACCCAAAGCCAGCCCCGTCATACTGTTATCGGGCGCGACGACGGCCACGTTGCCTTGTAGTTTCAAGCGCTTGCCCTTCACCGGCAGCACGGCCGTCACCCGTTCCAACGGCACCTCATCAGACGGGCTGAGTACAATGAAAGCCTTATCCGAAGCCCAGGGGGCGGCCAAAAGCTGGAGATAGCCAGATCGCTCCTCAACATCCTCTGACAAAGGGTCCAGGAATTCGTGCGCCGTTTGCTGCGCCCCTTTGGTTGACATGCGAATTAAATTTTGCGGCAGTTGATCATTATAAGCAGCCAGCAAGGCGTGGCTTTGCGGCGCGCCAATAGCGATAACGTGGCTGTTCGCCGCCACGCTCTCGTCGAATTGGTCGGCCAACATCGCCTGAGGGCGCAGCCCGTCGGCGGCCGTGTACGTGCCTAGTTTAGCCGCCGTCTGCGCCAGCGCCGTTAATTCGTCCGGCGTCGGCGCGGCGGGCAGCACAAACAAAGCTGCGCTGAGATCGGCTGGCGTCACCAGAGGGGAAGGCAGGAAGCGCAGTTCCAGTGGCGGCGCGCTGTTGACGTGGGCCAGATTGAGGATGGAATCGGCGGCGGACACCTCGGCCCACGCCTCTTCCAGATAGCGCGTACTGCAATTTTGCCGCCGCAGGTTCAAATCAAAGGACAAATGAAGCCAGTTACGGCCGGGATGAAGCTGGCGCGGCGAAAGTTGAATCACCAGACGGCCGTCTGTAGCATTACGCCGGGTTAAGGAGACATCAGTCACTTTGGAGCCGTTGATAAACGCGCTGAACAAGGAGGTGTCGGCATCCAGCCCGCGCGCGTGGCTGAAACGCAGTTCAATCGCGGCGTCGCTGGTGATCTTCCACTCATAGGGGATGTCAATCGCGTAGTACAAATCATGCTGGCGGATGCCGCGCACCCGCCGAGCATCGTAACCCAACTCGGCAAACGTGGCGCGAGACGGCCGTTTTGGCAGCGGTTCGGCGACGATGGGCGCTAAATCGGCGTGACCTTGCGGCAGCTCGGCGCGCGCCGAGCGCGTCGCCAGCAGCGCCGCCGCTTGCAGAAGCCCGGCGTCGTCTGCGCCGGAAACAACCAACAGCAGCCGGTGGGGATTGCTGGGTGAAGTCAGCATCGTGATTCCCTCCGGCTGACCTTGCGCCAGCGGGTTACGGCCGTTCGTGTCAATGGCGATCAGATGATCGGCGCGCATCGTCTCCGTCAGCGCGTCAAACGTCGTCATTCGCAGCGACGGCGACTCCCAATTAGCCGCCTGCCCCAACGAGGCGGCAATCTGGGCCGCCGCCGTCATCTCCGCCGCCGTCGGCTGCGGTGGCAGGACAATCGTCGCCTGCGGGCTGCCCGGCAGTGTGGAAAGCGTGTCAAAAGGAAACGGGTATCGGCTCAAATCTGGCGCCAGAGGCGCATCGCGCCCGCTCAATTCGATGATCGTATCGGAATCAATCCTGGCCCACAATTTGGCGTCCCCCTCGTCGCTGCATCCTTTGTGGCGCAGGCGCAGGCGGAAGCGAAACGTAAAGACATTATCACCCGGCCGCAGCGCCCCAACCGGCAGCGCGATGGGAATAAACGCCTTTTCCGCATTGTCGGCCGTCAGCGGCAGGCTGGCGACCGGTTCGTCATTCAGGGCAATCGTCAAGTCAGACAGCTCCGGCAGCAGGCTCTTGCCGTGCGACAGGTAAAGCTGCAGCGTCGCCTGGTCAATTTTCCGCCCGGCGGCCAGGGGGAAATGTACCTTGACCTGATCGTAAACCGTGCGGACGGCGATATCGCTCTGGCCCAGGTCGGCCAGAGTGAAGCGGTCGGGTTGGTTAGTTTCGGCGCGGACGGAGGCGGGGGCAACGGCCGTCGCCAACAAAATCAACAGCGCCAGCCAGCCCATCCGGCGGCGAAAGAGGGAATTCCAGGGCATCATTTTAGCTTTTTTAACCTCAATTGAGCCAGGGCGGCCACGCGGCTGCTGGGTGCAATTTCCACCACATGGGCGAAATCGCTGCCGGCGGCGTCAAACTGCTGCAAACGGCGATAAGCCAAGCCGCGATAGTAAAAGGCCCAGGCGCGGTCCGGTTCCTGCGTCACGGCCGTCGTCATATGCGCCACCGTCTCGTCCCACTGGTTGCGCCGGTAAAAGATGAGGCCCAGATAGTAATTGGCCCCGGAGCGCTGCGGATTGGTCTGCGTCAGGATAATCAAATCCACAAAAGCCGCTTCATAATCGCCCCCATCGTAAAAAAGACGGCCGCGCGCGTACAAAGCCGCTTCGTCGCCCGGCCGTAAGTCCAACACGCGGCTGAAATCGGCCAGCGCGTCAGCGGCGCGTCCATCGTCGCGGGCGATGTAGCCGCGATAGAGGACGGCCGTCGCGTCGCGTCCATCCTGGCGGATAGCGGCGTCAAAATCGGCGCGGGCCAGATCAACCTGGCTCAAGTGATAGCGGGACAATCCGCGCAGACGGTACGCGCCCGGCCAGTTTGACGACAACTGCAAGGTTTGGCTAAAAGCAACAGCGGCCGGGGCATACTGCTGCAAATGGTAGGCGGACAGGCCAAGATAATAATAGGTAGAAGCGGTTTGACGGCCGTTTTGGGCGGCAGCGTCAAAATCAGCGGCGGCGGCGCGATAACTGCCCGCATGGTAATAGGCCAAACCGCGCTGGTACAACTGGGCGGCTGTCGGCGGCGACAGTTGGAACGCCTGCGTCATCGCCTCTGCCGCCGTCGTAAACTGTCCTTGCCGGTAAGCGATCAACCCCTGGTAATAAAGCGCGCCAGCGTGGACGGGATCAGCGACCAGCAGTTGATCCAAATCAGACTGGGCGGCGGCGTAATCGCCGTCGGCGTAAAAGAGGCGGGCGCGGGCGTACAGCACGGCCGTATCGTCGGGGCGCAGTTCCAGAGCGCGGTTCATATCCGCCAGCGCATCCTGGGGGCGGTTTTGGCGGCGGGCCGTCAGGCCGCGGTAGAGATAGGCGACGGCGTCGGCGTTGTCCTGGGCGATGGCGGCGTCAAAATCGCTTTGCGCCTGATCGTATTGGCCCAGATGGTAGTAAGCCAGGCCGCGCCGCCGGCGCAGGGCGGGAAAGGGGGCGTTTTGGGCCAACGCCGCGCTAAAATCGGCCGCCGCCTGATCGAACAAGCCCTGATCGTAGGCGGCTCGTCCGCGATAGTAGAAAACGGCAGGGGTGGCGGCATTGGCTTGCACGGCCGTTTCCAGGTCATTCATCGCTGCGGCCGGGTCGCCCAACAGGTAAGCCGTCTGGCCGCGCCAGGCATAGAGGCTGGTCAATTGGGGGGCACGGCTCAGGGCGGCATCGAAATTTGCCAGCGCCAGCTCATAATCACCCAGGCGGTAGGCGGTTCGCCCCTGGAAAGCGTAGCCGTTGGCCGTGTCCAGCCCAGCGGCCAGAGCAGCGGCAAAATCGGCGCGCGCCGCCGGATAGTCGGCCATCCGGTAATAGGCCAAACCGCGCTGGTACAGTTTGCCAGGGGTGGGCGACGCGCGATCAAAGGCGGCGGTCATCGCGTCGGACGCCTCGGCGTAGCGGCCCAGATGGTACAACGACAGCCCCAGCCGGTATTGGGCGGAATCGTTGTTCGCAGCCAGGGGAGCAAAATCGGCGGCGGCCAGATCATATTGGCCTAACTGGTAATAAACGCGGGCGCGCCAGTAACGGCCGTTTTGATGTCCGGCGTCCAATTGCAAAACCTCGTTAAAATCAAGCAACGCCGTCTCATACTCGCCCCGGTCGTAATGCACGCGCCCCGCCAGATACCAGCTTGACACGTCGTCCGGCGTCAGGCGGCGGGCTTCATCCAGGTCTTGCAGCGCGGCGTTTGTCTGCCCCAGATGGGATTGGATGAGGGCGCGGCGGGTGTAGGCGGCGGTGTTTTGCGGCTGTTGTTCAATGACCTGGTTCACGTCGTCCAGGGCGGCGGCGTATTCCTGCGCCTGGTATAAAAAGCCGGAGCGATCCCAGTAGGTCTGCGCGTCGCCTGCGCCCAGAGCCAACGCCTGATCTAGATCGGCGCGGGCCAGCGCAGGCTCTCCCAGAGCAGCGTAGGCGCGGGCGCGCTGCCGGTAGGCGGTCAGGGAAGCGGGGTTTAGTTCCAGCGCCTGCGTAAAGTCGGCGATGGCCAGATCGTACTGCCCTAAATGGGTGTAAGCCAGGCCACGATTGGTGTAGGCGCGGGTAGAACGGCCGTTGCTGCGCGCGCCGCGCGTAAAATCAATGATCGCCTGTTGGTAATCCCCCTGCCGGTAATAGGCCAGGCCGCGATCAATGTAAGCGGCCGAGCGTAAAGGGGAATGGGAAACAGCCACGCTTAAATCAGCAATGGCCGCTGCGTAATCGGCCAGGTGGAGATAGGCGCGCCCCCGGCCAGCCCAGGCGGAAGCGTTGTCCGGGTTCAGCGCCAGCGCCGCGTCAAAATCGGTAATGGCGGTTTCGTTTTTCTCCAGGCGTAGCGACGCCCAGCCACGCCCAGTGAGCGCATCGCCGTCGTCGGGGCGGGAAGCCAATCCATCGCTAAAAGCGGTTTGCGCGGCGGCCCAATCGGCAGCGCGCAGGGCGGCATAGCCATCGGCAAAGTAAGCGGTCGCGCTGCGCGTAGCG
The DNA here is from genome assembly GCA_024275635.1 of Chloroflexota bacterium. Lineage (GTDB taxonomy): Bacteria > Chloroflexota > Anaerolineae > Promineifilales > Promineifilaceae > JACKCC01. The sequence continues at coordinate 37,909 of JAJRYT010000104.1, forward strand.
GGACGGGGCGCGGCACAGGCAGCCAGCAGCAGGGCGATAAGGGGCAGCCAGATTGTGCGGCGGGGGTGAAGGTTCATTTGGTTCCGTGTTCCATATTCCGTAATCCGTGTTCCGTAATCCGTAATCCGTGTTCCGTAATCCGTAATCCGTGTTCCGTAATCCGTGTTCCGTAATCCGTGTTCCGTAATCCGTAATCCGTGTTCGGTTTACGGATTACGGTTTACGGTTTACGGTTTACGGACAACGGATAATTACGAGCATTGCCTTAACGTGATCACTTCGCCCAGCGTTAGCGATAACCGGTCGGTTACGCGACCGCTGGCAGAGACGATGCGCGGCGGTAAATTGGGGTCGCTCTGCGCGGTGATGGTGTTGACGGGCAACAGATGCGGCTGCCCCTGAGCGTAGATCGCTTGTCCAACGTCCCAACCGGCCTGCGCCAGATCGTCCGGGGAAAGCCAGAGATGACGGCCGCTGTCAGGGCGCGCCGCACCCAGAACGTAGCTGTTATGAGCAGTGCGGGCAGGCTGCGCAGCGACAGCCGTCAGACGGCCAACGGCGATGCGATTGTTGATGTCGGCGCTGATTTGGCGGCGCAGCCGGGCGGGAACGGCAATTTGCCCCGGCTGGACGGTGTGGGAGGGGGCGATGACGCTGCGTAATTCTTCCAGGCCATTCTGCAGGAGAACGGCGTCGCCATCCAGCGCGTCCAGCTTATTCAGTTCGTCCGGGTGGACGATGGCAATGTTTCGGCTAACGCAGGCAGCGGGGGCGGCGACGATTTTCAGTGTGCGGGGGGAGACGGCCGTTTGTCTGACGGTTAATTGGGGCAGGCGGTCGCCCTCATCGGGCAGCGGGGCGAAGGCGTCCAGGATAACGGCGGCGAAAACGTCAGCCAGGGCGTTGATGTAAGCAGGCTTCTTTGCCTGGGGGCCAGTGCGCATGGCGGCGTTGAGTTCGATGTGCAGGCCGTACCATTTCAGCCCAGCCAGACTGCGGGCGCGGCGGATTTTTTGGAAGGTGAAGGTGTTGGTGGCCGTTTTTTCGACGTTGCGATCCAGCGGGTAGACGCCGACGGACGGCCGCCGCCCCAGCCGTCCGGCTAGAGCGGCCGGCATCTGCTGTTTGAGGCGTGCGAGCCGCTCCAGATAGGGCGCGTCGGCGGCCGAATGGGGGTCCAGGTCAAAGCCGGTGGTTATTTCCACGTCGTACTGCCCGGAAACGTGACCGTGGATTTCAATGATGAGGGACGGCCGTTGGCGGAACATCTCGTTTTGGTAGCGCAAGGCATGGGAGCGCACCAGACGGGAAAGCTGCAATGGGTTTTTATTAACATCTACCGTGCGCCGTAAATCGCTGACGACGACGGCGCGCGCGCCCAGTCGCTGCGCCAGCGCCAGGGCGATGGGGCCAGCGCCACGGTCAGCAGCCACGTTAGGGCGCGTGCCGTGATGGGGGGCGCCCACAACGATAGGCTGGCTGCCGGGGACGATTTGGAAGTGATCGGAAAGGGTGAATATGCTCATTGGAATATTGATGTTCGATAATTGATGACTAAAGACTGAAGATTGATGATTGGCCAATCATCAATCTTCGATCTTTAATCTTTCCATTACTTGATAATAATTGGTAAGAAGACACGCTGGGAATCTACGGTAATGTAGCGCGGAGTGTTGACGGTGTAGCTGCCGTTGACGTTGCTGACGGTGAGGCGGGCCTCGTAGACGCCGGGGGCGGCGTAGGTGTGGCTGACGACAGGGCCGGCGCTGGCTGTGCCGCCATCGCCAAAATCCCAGGCCCAGGCAGTGACGGTTCCGGTGGTAACGGCCGTAAATTGCACGGCTAAGGGGGCAAAACCTGCTGCTACATCGGCTGAAAAGTTGGCTGTGGGCGCGCCGGGGGGCGGGTTGATGGTAATGTAAGCCGCTTTGCTGGCGGCGGCTGTGCCGCCTGTCCCGGTCACTTCCAACGTAACGCCGTAGCTGCCGGCGCTGTTGTAAGTATGGCTGGGGTTGGCGGTGACGGCCGTGCCGCCGTCGCCAAAGCTCCAGAGGTAACTGTCGGCCAGGCCGGTAACGCTGCTAGTAAACTGCGCCGTCAGGCCGATGCTGCCACTGCGCGGCGCGGCCACAAAATCAACGATGGGCGCAGCCGCCGACAAAACGGAGACGGACGCGCCGGCGTAGTTGGCGACGAAGAGGGTGTCGGCGGCCGGGTTGTAGCCAATCGCGCGCGGTTCGGCCCCCACGCCGTAAGTTTCTATAACCTGAGCGCCGGAAATGGCGCTGACGGTGTTGGACAGGGAGTTGGCGACGAAGAGCCGGTCGCTGCTGTCAACCGATACCCCCTTGGGGCCGCTGCCGACGGGAACGGTGGCGATGACGGCCGTGCCATCAATGACCGATATGCTGTTACCGGCATAATTGGACACGTATACCTTGCCAGCCCCATCTACGGCCATGTATTCCGGCTGCGCGCCGACGGCGACATCGGCCAATTTCGTGAAGCCGTTAAAAACGCTCACCGTATTGTCGCCCCGATTGCTGACGTACATGTACTGGTTAGTTGGATTGTAAAGAACGAAGCGTGGTTCCAGACCTGGGGCCAGTGTCTGGATAACCGTCAGACCGTTCAAGACCTGCACGGTGTTGCCATAGGCGTTGACGACGTAAGCGTATTGGGTTCCGGGATCGATGGCGATGCGGCGCGGGTTCTTATCTACGGTCACACTGCCTAGAGGGATGGTTCCGCTGATGACGCTAACGGTGTCGCTGAACCAGTTGGCGACGTAAATGAGGTTGTTGGCGCTGTCTACGGCCGTGTACAAAGGCCCGTTATCCACTTTGATGGTGGCGACAGGCTGGTTGCTGCCGTCAATTACCGTCACCGAGTCGCTGTCAATGTTGGGCACGTAAACGTAGCCGGTGGTTGGATTGATGCCGACGCGGCGCGGGTTATGGCCGACGGGGATTTCGGCCGTTAGCGTTGTTCCATCATAAACGCGCACCACGTTGCCGCCGCGCATGGGGATGTAGGCACGGCCGTTCGTGGGATGAATGGTCACGTCGGCCGGGTAATATTGGGGCGGGATGGTGGCGACGTTCGCCAGGTTGTTGATGATGGAGATGGAATTGCCGCCGCGATTGCCCACGTACACGTTGCCGTTGGTGGGATGAATTTGAATCGCCTGCGGGCCGTCGCCGACGTTAATCACGCTGGGCGTGGCGTAGGTGACGGTGTACTGGCTGCCATCCAGGATGGAGATCGTATCGCTGTAGGCGTTGGCGACGTAGACGTAATGCGTCACCGGGTCTACGCGCACGCGGCGGGGGTAATTGCCCACTTTGAAATAGCTCTGCGGCAGCGTGCGGCCGGAATGGCGCAGCGCGTTCAAGCTGTCGCCGCCGGTGTTGAGGACATAGGCGTTGTCGTTGCCGATATCGGCGGTGATGGCGGTGGGACGGGTGTTGACGGTGATGGTACGTTTAATGGTTCGCGTGGCGCTGTCAATAATGGTGACGCCGTTGTCGGTGGCAGTGGCGACGTAAACGTAGCCGGTGTTGGGGTTGAAGGTGATGTCGGTGGGCCGGACGCCGGTGGGCAGCGTCCCCTGCGCAACGGTTCCGGCGCTGCCGCCGATGATGGTCACGCTGTCGCTCAACAGGTTGGTGACGTACACGTCGCCATAATTGGGAGAGGCGGCCTGGGTGTTGACGATGATGACGCTGGGATGGTTGCCGGTGGGAACGGTGGCGATGACGGACAGGCCATCAATGACGGACACGGTATCGCTGACGGTGTCGGCAACGTAGATGTAGTTGTTTTTGGGGTTGTAAGCCAGGTTGGCCGGCCGGTTGCCCACGGGAATGTCGCCGACTTTAGTCAGGCCATTGATGGCGCTGACGGTATCATCGTTTTTGTTGGCGACGTAGACGAGATGGTTGCCCGCGTTGTAGGCGATACCTAAGGGATTGGCCCCCACAGGCACGCGGGCGATGATGCTCTGCCCGTCAATCACGGAAACGTCGCTGGTGTTGTTGTTGGTGACGTAAACGTAGCCGTTGAAGGCGTTGTAGGTCATGGCGTAGGGTTCCAGGCCGGATTCGTTGGGCAGGGAGAGGGTGGCGATGGAACGGGAGTTGGAGACGGCCGTTCCCACCTGGGGCGTGTTTGGGGCCTGGCTGCGGGCTGCGCCAGCCAGGCCGGTGACGCGGGCCAGCAGCAAAGCGACCATGCTCAAACCGAGTAAGGCGGCGATGACCAGGCCGGTGAAGCGCTGGCTTTGGGGTGAGGCGGGGGTGGATTCTAACATCAATATCTCCTAATGAAAATGATGAATTATGAAGGATGAATTATGAATTTTTCATCCATGACGGTTGATGCAGTCGGCGACGTTCCCTTTGTTGTCATTTGGCGATGAGTGGTAAAAACAGGCGTGTTTGAGCGCGGGCCGAATTGGAGAGCAGCGAGAGATTGCCTTCCGTATCGGTTGCACGCAGCGCAAAATAAACTGGCTCTGAAAAGGGGCCGGGAATAATCCAGCTTTGGCGACCGCTGCCGGGAATAGGCGCGGGGGGGCTGCTCAGCGGCGTGGCATTGATGTCCCAGACGAAGCTGTTGATTGGCTCGTTGCTGCTGCGGATGTCGTAGGCGGCGGCCTGGCTTACAAATCCGCTGTCGCCGGGAGCGGTCCACCTTAGCTCGACGCTGCCATCGCTGCGAGAGAGGGCCAGGAGGTCGGTAACTTGGCCGGGGGGGGTGAGATCGTCGGCAACGGCCGTCACCGTATTTATATGTCCTGCCAAATCTTCTACTTCGGCCGTCACCGTAAAAGCGTCCTGCCCGGACAGATTGTAGAAGTTGGCCGTTAACTGGTAGGTCTGGGTGGCTGTGCTGAAATGGGAGGGTCGCAGTTGGATGCCGTCTTTATCCAGCGTGTCGTCACCGGTGTGCAGGCGCTGGTTGAAATCAACAAACTGGTTGTCTAACAGCGCGCCGCTGGCCCGGTCGTAAAGCCGGACGCGAATTTGGTTGACATCCAGTTCGGCGCGCGTGGCTGTAATGAGCAGGGAAACGGTGGGGCTGTACACGGGATCGCTTTGTAGATTGGTAATAGCGATGGTGGGCGCGGTCAGATCGGGGCGCGGCAGGTAGCCCAATGGATTGCGGGTCGAAGTGGGGTAACTGCTGGCCGACAGTCGAATCTCAAAGTGCAGGTGCATAAACTCTGTGGTACCGGTGTTGCCCACTTCGCCAATCACCTGCCCCTGGGTAACAGTGTCGTTCACGTTCACGGCCGTGGCGCTGAGGTGCAAATAAGCCGAATACAGGTTCAAGCTGGGGTGATAAACGAGAACAGTCAGGCCGGAACTGGTCGAGAGCCAGCCCCGTTTGGTCACAATGCCGTCGGCTACGGCGTAAACGGGCGTCCCTTGGGGAGCGGCGATGTCCAGGCCGGGATGGTAATCGTAGCGGTTCTGGGAGGCCTGCCAGCGCGGGCCAAAGGGGGAGGATATGCGATCCGTATCGGGCGCGCTGCTGCCGGAAAGGGGCCAGATGAGGGCATTGACGGCCGTAAACTGAGCGGGGTGGCTGACGGCCGTGCCAGGGTTGCCGCCAGACAGACGAAAAGCAGTGCGGCCCATTAGCCACGGGGATTGATTTGCATAGGCGCTGGATGCCAGAGGCGTGAAGGCAATCAGGGCCAGCATGGCTGCTATCAAGCCGCTTAGCATGAAATTCTTTAATTGTTTAAGCACTCGTTTCTCCGGCTCTGGTCATCAAAAGATGAGGGTTTTGTCACTTATCCAAGTCGGGGGATCAGACAAAGGGCTTTCTGTCCGATGCTTCCTTTAGTGTAGTCTTGAAATGAAGGAAAAAGTAACGGGGTGAAATAGGGAATATAAGGAATATGGGGAAAGTTTGGATGGATTACAAGTTGGAAACGGCCGTTCCCCCCGCAACTTTCCCCCACACACTTACGTAAACCTCCATAGCAAACATAAATCACGTTTTACGTTTGACGTTTCACGCAGGAGTTTTTATGACCGAAACCCTTATCATCACCGACCCCGATAGAGACCGTTACCACACCTTTGGCTACATTAGCTGGTGGCAGCAAGAAACCGTCCGCAGCGCCACCATTCTCGTCGTTGGCGCGGGGGCGCTGGGCAACGAAGTCCTCAAAAACCTGGCCCTCATGGGCATCGGCAACCTGCTCATCGCCGATTTCGACACCATCGAAGACAGCAACCTCAGCCGTTCCGTCTTATTCCGCGCTGCGGATCGCGGGCGGCGCAAAGTAGACGCCGCCGCCGAGCGCGTCAAAGAACTCAACCCCGACGTCAATGTCAAAACGTGGCACGGCGACATCAATTTTGAGATGGGTTTGGGCGTGTTTCGCCACGTAGACGCCATTATTGGCTGCCTGGATAACCGGGAAGCTCGTCTTTCCATCAACCGCTTTAGCTGGGCGATCAATAAGCCCTGGGTGGACGGCGCGATTCAGGAACTCATGGGCATCGCCCGCGTCTTTTGGCCAGGCCAGGGCGCCTGTTACGAATGCACGCTCACCGACCTGGACTATCAGATAATCGGGTTACGCTACTCCTGCCCGCTGCTGGCGCGGGACAACATTTTGCAAGGCAAAGTGCCCACGACGCCCACCAGCGCTTCGATTGTGGCCGCTTTCCAAACGCAGGAAGCGCTCAAACTGATTCATGGGATGGAGGTGCAGCCGGGTAAAGCGATAATGATCAATGGGTTGACAAATGATATTTACACGACGGAATATCCGATCAAGGAACATTGCATGAGCCATTCCCGGCTGGAACCGATTGTGGAACTGCCGCAGGTGACCAGCGCCGCGACAACCCTCAATGAGCTGCTGTCCATCGCCCGCAAAGACTTGGGGGATGAAGCCGCGTTGCAGTTTGACGGAGAGTTGGTGGTGGCGATGAATTGTCCAAGTTGTGGGGAGGAAACGGCCGTCTTCCAACGCATGGCCCGCCTCTACGAAAACGAAGCCGCTTGTCCCACCTGCGGAACCAAACGGGACATGACTCTCACCCACCACATCACCGGCGACGAAGATTTCCTGGATCGCACGCTGGCCCAAATTGATACCCCTCCCCTCAGCATCATCCGCGCCCACAATGGCCAAGAGCGGGTTTATTATGAGATTACGGGGGATAAGGAAACGTTTTTGAGATTTGAGTAATGAGGAATGAGGGATAAGGGATGAGGACTGAGCATCCAATCTTACTCATTCCTCAGCAATTCCCGTAGCTAACCAATTTCCTCTCTAAAAGAGAGAGGAAGATATTGCATTCATCATTTTTGGTCTCAAAAAGAGAAAAACCAAGCCATGAAATGGAGCCAAAATCAGCTTGTTTCCAACCATAGGCAAGTA